>JAYGCK010000068.1:0-37638 GCA_046583395.1 Deltaproteobacteria bacterium | reverse complement strand
CTGCTCGAACGGGCCAAGGTCCTGCACCCGGACGAAGAATTCCCCGAGGACTTCCCGTCACGCTTTAAGGCGCCCACAGCCGAGCCGGCGCAGGCTGCGGGCGGTCCGGATGGGGCGCAGGGCGGCTCCAACGGTGCGGCGGCCGGGCAGACCGGAATCCTCGCTAGCGCGGCTTCCGCCAACTCGACCATCGACGATGCCGAGGTGCCGCTCAGCTGTCGCTACTGTACGGGACGCTACGAGGTGCCGTTCCGCTTCCTCACGCCGGGGACAGTGCTCCGTTGCCCCCATTGTCAGGCCGGTTTCAGTCCCACCCAGCGAATCTATCTGGCCGTACTGGAGAGACTGGACCGCTGGGCCGAAGAGAACAACGTGGCGGCCGACCGGTTGGAGCGTGTCGTAGAGACCGAAAGACGGCGCTTCGAGCATCTTTCCGAGCAGATTCAGAACAAGCTTTCCTCTGACCTTCGTGGCATCGTTGACGGCCTGACAGAAGAGCCCAAGCGCTCGCTGTTCGGATAGCGGCCACGCACCCCTCGTGCGTGAAGCTCTCTACGACCTTGTTCGTTCCCGGCCAGACGGTGTTGGTGCCGCTGCGCTCCTATCGGAAGTTCTAGAAGGGCCGGTCTCCGATACCGAGTTCGGGCGCATGTTGGTTGGCCGCATGTTGGCCGCCGACCCGCGTTTTTCCTGCGGTGACGACGGGCTGTGGCGTCCGGTGTCGCCTGACCCCTACGCGCGTACCTGCGGCGAGGTCGATTTCGTTGTCGTCGACCTAGAGACCACTGGTCACCGTGGCAAGGAAGCCCACGTTACCGAACTTGGTGCGGTGCGTTTGCACGGTGCGCGCGAGACCGCTCGCATGGAAAGCCTCGTTGACCCCGGCATGCGTATTCCACCATACGTGGCCAAGCTGACCGGCATCAGCGATGACATGGTCGCGGGCGCGGCGTCTTACGAAGAGGTTTTCCGCGACTTCGTGGCCTTTTCCGAGGGCGCGGTGCTTGTCGCTCACGATGCCGCCTTCGATGCCGAGGTGCTCGACCGAAGCAGCCGGAAGTGGCTCGGTCGCCCGCTCGGGCTTCCCACGCTGTGCACGCTGAGGCTGGCCCGCCGGTTGCTCAAAGGTTCGACCAAGTTCTCACTGGACGCGCTGTCCGAACATTTTGTCATTGACAGCGGCCGCCGCCACCGCGCGATGGCAGACGCCGAGCTTACCGCGGCGGTTCTGGGCCGGCTCATGGAGATGGGCGATAACGGGACGGACGCGACCCTGGGAGAGCTGTTGGCCGACCAACACGAGCCTACGGCCGCAAGACCCAAGCGCGTGGCGGTGACGCAACAGAGTCTCGAGCGTTTGCCCAAGGGAAGGGGGGTATACCGTCTGCTGGACGCCGACGGCCGCGACCTCTACATCGCGCGAGCCGAGGACGTCCAGGAGGCGGTGGTGAGTCTGTTGTTCGAGTTCGAGCATTACAGCGACCGAATGCTCGAGATGGTATCGGCCGTGCGTGATGTCGACTTCGAACCGGCCGGTTCGGAACTCGATGCGATGCTCGGCGAGGCGCGTATGGTGCGCACGCTCGAGCCCGCTTACAACCGTAACGACCGTCATCTCCCGCGCGGACATTTCGTAAAGGTCAGCCTGCGGGACGATTTTCCCCGTGTGTTCCCTACCGGGCGCGTCGGTGAGGCCGATTCGCTCTATCTAGGTCCCCTAAGAAGCCGCCGTTTGGCCGAGCGTTCGGCCGAGGTTTTGGCCCGGATGTTCAAGTTGCGTACCTGCCCGGGCCGTTTGGCGCCCGACCCGAGCTTTGTCGCCTGTGAGTTAGGCCCAGCTGGCCATTGCAGCAAGCCCTGTGATGGCACGGTTTCGGAGGCCGAATACCGCCGCCAGTCCCGCGATATCGAGAGGGGGCTTGGCGATGGGCCCGATGCCCTACGGCGGTTTGCCGCGGGGGTCTCCGAGAACAAGACCATTGACCGTCTCTACCGCGCCGGCTCGATGGCCGGTCTACTGGTCAACGGCCAGAACTATCTGTGCGCGGTGCCCTGCGATGAGGGCGGCCTGTTCGCCGTACTCGTGGTCGACGGACGTTACCGCGCCAGCTTCCGGCTTCGAACCCCGGGTGATCTCTCTCTCGTCGATGAGACCTTGGCGGCCTCGAAGCTTCCCCGCCAGCGGCGCGGTGTCGAGTCCGATTCCAGCACAGTAATGGCGCATTGGATTGCCGGGGCCGGTGAAGAGGTCGTGTGCATGCTCGACGGCGGCTCTTTGGCCGAGAGTTGGCAGGGACAGCGCGGCGACCTCGAACAAGCCTTGGCCGGTCAGTAGATTATGCAAGCCGGGCGCTGACCGATATGATTTGAGGCGCCGTGGCGTCTCCTCCCCCGACTTCCCCCGACCCCGACCAAACGCCCACCGGACGCTGGTGGCAGTTGGTGGCGCACAGCAACTCCTGGGCGCTGGCCGCGGCGGTCGTGATTGGCGCGGTCACCGCGCTGGCCAACGTCGCGTTCCACTGGGCCATCGATAACGCCCGGCAGTTCTTTCAGGAGGACATGGCCGGTGCGCTCGGGGTCAGCGGGCACGGGGTGTCCTACAACATCTTCGAATCCGGCCTGTCGGGAATACCCGAGCGTTGGTGGCTGATTCCTCTCATCCCGGTCGCCGGTATGACGCTGTTGGCGATTCTCGACCGCTGGTTCCCCGGTGAGATGAAGGGCTACGGGCTCCCCCGCCTACTGGAAATGGTCAACAACCGGGGCGGCTATCTGCGCCGCCGCTGGATAACGCTCAAGACCATCTCGAGTGCCATAACGCTCGGTTCGGGAATGAGCGCCGGAATCGAGGGGCCGATAGCACAGATAGGCGGGTCGATAGGGTCGACGGTCTCTCGCGCCATTCGGCCCTCTGCCGACCGGCTACGCGTGCTGATTGCCTGCGGTTCGGCCTCGGCAATTGCCGCGACCTTCTCGAGCCCGATTGCCGGTGTGATGTTTGCGGAGGAGATCGTGTTGCTCGGGCGTTTCCAGGCGCAGTCCTTCTATCTGATCGTGCTCGCAGCCGGTTCGGCCACCATTGTATCGCAGTATCTAAAAGCCGACCAGCCAATACTGTCGGCCCCCAACTTTGAGTTCCACGTCAATCACGAATTGGTCTTCTACGTTCTCATGGGGCTGTTGTGCGGTCTGCTGGCCGTGCTCTTCATCCGCTCCTTCTACGCGATACGGGATTGGTTCGAGCGCTCGTCCATCTCGCCCACGTTGCAACCTATAGCCGGCGGTGTGGTCGTGGGCTTGGCACTAATCGTGTTCCCGCAGATCAGCGCGAGCGGATACGAGACTATGAACGAGGCCTTCAAGGGCAACATGGCGGCCGAGTTGCTGCTGGCGCTGGTCCTTATGAAGATTCTGATGACCGGGGTCACGCTCGGTTGCGGGGGTTCGGGTGGGGTGTTCGCGCCGGCCATGTTCATCGGAGCGGCTTTCGGCGGTGGCTTTGCCTCCTTGGTCAATATCCTCATCCCTGGGGCAATCAGTGCGCCGGGCGGGTTTGCGCTCATCGGTATGGGGGCCTTTCTGTCGGCAGCTACGCACGCACCGTTGACCGCGATATTTTTGCTCTTCGAACTGACAAAGGACTACAACGTGGTGTTGCCGATTATGATTACCTCGGTAAGTGCCACCCTGGTGGCCCGGCGCATATTCGATGACAGCATCGATACTCACGAACTGGCCCGCAAGGGCTTCGATGTGCACGCCACGGGCGAGACCGCGGTTCTAAAGAACCTTTATGTCAGCGGTTTGGTCAGCAAGGATTTCCAGCAGGTCCCCGAATCCATGTCGCTCACCGAGTTCGTTCGTTACGTAACCGGCAGCCAGCACACGACCTTTCCGGTTGTCGATAGAGCCGGACAGTTAAGCGGTACTATAGGTATCGCAAACTTCCGCGCCGTGCTCCTCAACCGTGAGGCCTGGCCCTATGTGGTTGTCGGTGAACTGGCCGACCGCGACGTGCCCACGCTCAAAGGTTCCGACACCCTCTACCATGCCATGGAACTGATGGCTTCCAGGGAGGTCGAGCAGGTTCCGGTCGTCGACGATGTCGACGCCGGCCGGGTCGTCGGCGTGCTCAAGGCCTCCGACCTACAGAGCTTCTACCAAAAGCGCTTGCTTGCCAGGGAACTCCACGGCTGATATCGCCGAGCAGTCGCCGGTGCGGCAAATCGCATGACAGCCAGAACGGTGATCATCACCGCCGACGACCTCGGGCTCTGGCCCGAGGTCAACGATGCGGTCATGGCCGGTTACGACGCCGGTATCATAACGAGTGCGAGCCTGCGCGTGGGCGCGCGGGCTTCGGATGCGGCGCGTAATTCGGCGGCGATGCGGCCCGGGCTCGGCGTCGGTCTTCACCTGGTCCTGTGTGAGGGGCAGGCGACCATGCCCCGCAAGCATATCAGCGACCTCGTCGACAGCGGCGGCAACCTGCCCGGACAACCGATGGAGGCGGCTTGGCTCTTCAGGCGCGGCGGCGGTCTGCGCGAACAGCTAAAGACCGAGATACGCGGCCAGATTGAGAAGTTCCTGGCATCCGGGCTGTTCATGACCCACATCTCTGGCCACCATCATCTTCACCTTCATCCCACCGTTCTCTCGATTCTCAAGGAGCTGGCCAACGATTATCCTATCTCGGCCCTGCGCAAGCCCTGCGGGGCGATGTGGTCATGGACCAGACGCCGTCGGGGATGGGACCGCTGGCTGGAGGCCAAGGCCATGCGCACGATGCTGGGGTGGGGACGGTTGCGTGCAGGGGTGTTCAAGGGCCCCGAACGGGTTGAACCCCTGAGCGTCGAACGCCCGGTGACCGAACACGGTGCCGCTGCGCGCTTGTCGCGCATACGTCCGGGGGTCACCGAACTGGTCTGTCATCCGGGCTCGCTGCTGGGCCGTTATGACGGAGTCGGCGAGGCCTCCTTGGTGACCAGTACCGCGGTTCGCTCGGCCTTGGTAGAGGCCGACCTCGAACTGGCCTCCTATCGCGAGGTCGCCGAGGGAATCTGACCGGTTCAGATAACCAGCGTCAGTATTCCAAGGAAGATCAGGAAACCGAGCACGTCGGTACCGGCCGTCACCAGCACCGAGGAAGACACCGCCGGGTCGACCCCGGCCAGTTCCAACATGGTAGGGACCAGGCTGCCGAGCGTGGCCGCCACCAACAGGTTTATGAGCATGGCTGAGCCCAGGACCAGGGAAAGCGCCAGGTCTCCGCGCCAGATATAGGCGACACCACCGGCCAGTATCCCGAGCAGGACCCCGTTGATGAGAGCGACCAGCGATTCACGTCTCAGTATTCGCATCGTGTCGCTGGCCTGAAGTTCACCCAAGGCCAGGCCGCGCACCATGAGCGTCATGGTCTGGACGCCCGCGTTGCCCCCCTGGCTAGCGACGATGGTCATGAACGCGGCAGCGATGGCCACTTGTTCGATTGTCTCTTCGAAGACCGCGATCGCGGCCGCGCTCATGGTCGCTGTCACCAGATTGAGCGCGAGCCAGGGCAATCTGGCCCGGATGGCGTGGGCGGCCTGGGGCGAACCGATGGTCTCACCGCCGACGCCGGCCAGCCGGAGCATATCCTCGGTTGCTTCTTCTTCGATGACATAGACGACGTCGTCGACGGTTATGCGGCCGCTCAATCTGTCCTCGGCATCGACGACCGGGAGCGAGAGCAGGTCGTACTTTTCGAACAGGTGCGCGACCTCCTCCTGGTCGACATCGACACCGACGGAGACCACGTCGGTGTCCATTATCTCGCCGAGCCTGGTCTCGGTGCGGGCCAGTATCAGCTCGCGGATGGGGACGGCGCCCAACAGGTGGTCGTCCTCGGCTGTAACGAAGATGTTGTGAACGTCACGGAAGTCCTGGGGGTGGGTGCGGATGTGGTCGGTCAGTTCACCGACCGTGGTATCCGCGCGCATCGGCGCGAGCTCGGTCTTCATAATGCCGCCAGCGCTGTCCTCGGGATAGGCCAGCAGGTCGCCCACCACGCGACGGGTCTCGGGACTGGCGCGGAAGAGCAGTGCCTGGCGGCGCCCTTCGGGCAGGTCGCCGAGCAGGTCGGCGGCGTCGTCGGTGTCGAGCCCCTCGACCAGCGCGCTCAAGCGTTGGTCGGAGAGCGCTTCGAGGAGCGCCTCGCGGCACGGCTCGCTCAACTTTCGGACGACCTCGGAGGCTTGGGGTGCGGCTAGGAGGTCGAAGACGTTTAGCTGCGCCTCGAGTTCCTTGAGGGTGTCGAGGTACTCGGCGATGTCGGCCGGATGGGTCTCGGCGGCCTGGCGTGCCAGGGCCTCGGTGTCGCCGGCCTCGGCCAGTTTGGCCAGCACTGTGCTGGTCTCACGTTCTTGTTCTTTATCCGTCGCCATCGGTCTCGGGCTGTGTGGCCACGGGCTCTGCTCTTACGAGCAACAGGGCCTCACGTCCAATATTGCCGTCCCAATCGTGGCGCGCCATGACCGAGAAGGCGAGGGTGTCCTGGTCACGGCTTGTCAGATCGCCAAGTGAGCTTTCGCCGGCAAGCAACCAGTAGGGGCCTTGGGCGGGTAGTTCGGCAAGCGAGCCTATCTCGGGGATGGGCCGCCGGGCGTAGAAGATTGCAGCGTAGTGCATGGTCTCGAATATGCGGTGAACGGAACCGGAAAGTTCTGTCCGGTCCTCGGCCGGGCGGTAGAAGAACAGTGGTTCTTTGCCCAATATCGGTGCTGCGGTTTGGACGAAACTGGCCAGGCTCTGGCCATGGGCCAGTTCGCGCTGGACCGTGAGCACGGGTACCGCCGCGGCCAGCGCCACTAGTGCGGCAAGCGTGACAAAGGCCCGCGGCCACGCCGCACGCCTGCTCGCCCGGGCCAGCAGTGCGAGCAGTAGTGCAGTGGCCACCGCCCAGCCGAGCATAATGAGCGGCTGGGCGCGCAGCGCGGAACTGACGGCCGGCAAATTGGCCGTATCGTTGGCGCTGAGGAAGGGCTCGATGGCGCCAAGAATCGACAGACCGGCGGTCTCGAGGACCACGACGCCGGTCAACAACGCGATAATGACGGAGAGCAGCCAGACCGTGACCCGAAGTAGCCACAGGGCGGGCTTGCGAGTCTCCCCGTGGTCCCCGAGCCCGGCTATCCAATGACCGACCAGGATGGCAAGCGGTGGGTAGGCCGGCAGTATGTAGACCGGCCGTTTGGACCCGGCAAAGGAGAAAAGCGCGATCGTGCCTACGGCCCAACAGACCAGGAAGCCGGTTCCGCCGGGGTTGCCCGAACGGCGTCCGGCCAGGCCGACCAGGGCAGCCGGGAACAGCAGGCTCCAGGGCGCCATACCGATGGCCAGTGCGGGTAGATAGTAGGCCGGTCCGTGTACGTGGCCGGCCCCCACGGCCTCGGGGTCAAGTATCCGGTATAGGTTCTCCTTCAGGATCAGTTTGTCGACGAATGCCTGGCCGCCCTCGGCCCAGCCCGCCAGGTACCAGGCCACAGGGACCAGTACCCACAACAGGGCCGGCTTTTTGAAGAAACCAAGGAGGTAGGCCAGGTCGCCGGCCAGGAGCAGATAGACCAGCAGTATGGCGGCCGGCAGAACCGCGCCGATCGGGCCCTTGGCCAGTACCGCCAAGGCGGCGGCCGCGTATATGAGTCCCGGGTGGCGGCGCGCGCCGCCTCGGTCGAGCAAGGCCGTCACCAGGCAAAGGGTCACCAGCGCGGAGAGGGTCATGTCGACACGCGCGCTGGTCGAGGAGATTAGCCATTGATGGCTGGTAAGCAGGACCAGGAATGCCATCAGTCCCGTGCGCGGGCCGAAAAGACGCATCCCTGCCAATGCGGTTGCTGCCAACGCCACCAGTGACCCGGCAACCGAAGGCAAGCGTACGGTGAACTCGTCGAGGCGGTCTGCGGCCAGGCTCACGGCCGACGCTAGCCAGTGGAACAGCGGTGGCTTGGATGGGATGTCGGTGCCGTTACGCAAGGGCAGCACGAACTGGCCGGTATCGACCATGGCCATGACCACCGTGGCCTCACGGGCCTGCCCCTTGGTGTAAAAGGGCAGGTCGTAGGTGGCCGTGGCCATGAGACCGGCCGCAGCCACCAACAGCAGGCCAAGGCCGAGCCAGAACCGAGCCCCCGGCGCTGACGGTACCGCTGCGGCCTGTTCTTCTTGGACTGGGAGTTCGGACACCGCCTGGCATCCTAGCGCGCCAGGAACTAGCATGCATTCCACGTGCCGATGCCGGAGTCCGGGACCGACCAGATAGAGCTTGCCGGTGGCGGCCATTTCGACCTCCAGGGGGCCGACCCGAGCCTGCTGGTCGTATACAAATCCTCCTGCCCGACTTGCCGTTTGCTGTTGCCGCTCATCGAGGAAAGCTACCGGCGTTCGGGCACCGAGCTTGCGGTCTTTTTGGTCTCCCAGGACGACAGGGAAACCACGGCCGCGTTCATCGATGAGCTCGGCCTCACGGTACCCGTGCTGCTCGACGCGCCCGGCTATGGGTTGTCGGTCCGGGTTGGTCTCCCCGGTGTTCCGATGACGGTGCGGGCCGAGGCGGGCCAGCTGGGCGAGCCCATCGAGGGCTTTGACCGTATGGCCATCCGCGAGCTGGCCGCGGGCCTAGCCGCGGCGGGTGGTTTGCCCGAGGACCTTGTTGCGCCCTTTGACGCTCCAGACCTTCCGGACTTCCGACCGGGTTGAGCCTCTTTGCACTCTTGAGGGCCGGCGGCCCTCTGGCCTATGTTCAGCCGCGTTCGGGCGAGGCGGACACGCTCTGGGATAACGGGTCCGGCCCTGCGGCGGTGTCGTCCTTGGCCGGTCGGTCGGCCCAGTTAATCTTCTTGTAGTCGAAATCCTTACGCCCGGCCGCATTGAACTTAATCACCTCAAAGTAGGGCGAAAGGTCGAAGTCGCGTGGCGTGACCACGCGCGGGTTGCACGGCGTGAACACGTGGGTCTCAAACACGCTTGCCGGCTTGCGTGCGAACAGCCGGCGGCCCAACCGCGGCTCGGCGCTTTCGCCGGTGCCGCCATTGGGTGAGCTGATGGCCGGTTGCACGGGATAACGGACCTTTTGGAAGGCCATCGCGATTTGCGAGGAACAGATGAGCTGGCGTGCGATGCGCGGGGATTCGAGTACGCGCAGGCGAAAACGGTCGGGAATCAGTTCGACCGGGAAGAAATATACCAGCAACTCGATAATGTGGCGGACGCTATAACGTGTGCCGAGTTGGGAGACGATGGTCTCGATGACGTCAGCAAGGTCGCCGGGCCTCAGGTTGATCGGGCGGCAGATGCGGATGTTGTGGTGAGCGTACTTGTCGAGCCGCGTGGGCGCCACGCCGCTCTCTATCGTGGCTTCCATCAGAAGCGCGTCGGCGTTGTCGCCGAACTCTTCGCGCAACTCTTCGGCGAATCGTCCGCCGCGTCCGACCAGCGCGTCGCCCACGTAGAGGGCCACGTGCGACCAAGAACTCTGGGTCAGGTACTTGATAACCTCGCTAATCCGTTGCGAACCTTCAACTAGGACCACGTCGCCGGGTCTCAGCGTCTGCCGGAGCATGGCCATGTCGTTGGGGAAGCGCGTTCGGTAGCCGTGGTGCTCTTGAACGAGCAGGCGGGTCAGCAGGCGGACCAGCAGGCGCTTGGGGTTGAGCTTGCGAAGCACGGTCATCTCCTGACGATACTAACCTGCCCGGAGCGTTCTAGGAACGCCGCCTTCAGGCAAGCAGTTTGGCGCCCACGACCCAGACCGAGGCCACGGCAAATACCAAGTAGAATAGGCCCACTGCGGCCAGCAGGGTTTGTGCCAGCGGTGAAGGGCGGTACTGGGCCGGGAGCAGGCGGCGGTTGGCCACCAGCAGCAACGGGCAGTAACAGGCCATGGCGATGCCGCCGAAAAAACCGGCTGGAAGCAGGAAAACGAAGGGCAGAAGGTGTGACCAATCCCAGGCGACCGCAGTGCGCTGGTAGCAGGCCCGCTGGCCCAAGGTCCGCGCCCAGGCGTAGTTGGTAGAGAGCAGGTCGGCGGTGGTGAAAGGGGCCGGACCCGGACGCCGGGACCGGCGGGCCTGGTCCGTAGGGTTCAGACCAGGCCTTTGCTTGCCAGGTATTCGGCCACCAACACGGCGCCGCAGGCCGCGCCCATCTTAGTGTTGTGGGTGACCAGCATGTACTTGAGCCCGTTGTCGTAGAGAGGTTCGGGGCGTATGCGCCCGACGGTGGTCGTCATTCCCCGGCCACGGTCGCGGTCGAGCCGCGGTTGTGGCCTGAAGGGATCGTCCAAGACCTCGATCAAAGTCTCGGGCATCGATGGCAGGTCGAGCCCGGCGGCCTCGCGGCCGGCTTTGCGCAATATCCCGGCGGCTTCATCGGGCGAGGCGGGCCGCTCCAGTTCCACTGACACGACCTCGGTGTGCCCTTCGGTCACACCGGCCCTTGTACAGGTGGCCGAAATCTCGACCGTGGCGTCGGTAATGCCGGCCGCCCCCAGGGTTCCCAGAAGCTTTTTTGCTTCGCGTGCGACCTTTTCTTCCTCGGAGGGAATGTAGGGAATGATGTTGTCGATGGCGTCGAGCGCAGACACGCCGGGCGAGCGGCCGGCCCCGGAGATGCCCTGCATGGAGACCATCGAGACCCCCGCCAGTCCGAAAGCATCGGCCAAAGGCTTCAGCGTGATGGCCAGGCCGGTGACTGTGCAATTCGGCTGGGGCACCACAAAGCCTTTCCAGCCTCGCCGCTTGCGCTGTTCATCGAGCAGCTGTTCGTGGCCAAAGCTCACCCCGGGCAGTAGCATAGGAACGTCATCTTCGTAACGAAAGGCCGATGCGGTACTGAGCACGGGCCGTTTTGCGGCCCACAATGGTTCTAGATCGCGGGCGGCGTCGGATTCGATGGCCGAAAAGACCAGGTCGACCGCGTCGGTGTCGAGGTCTTCGCCCGTGGATATCTCGAGGTCGAGCAATGCGGCCGGCGGTTCACCCTCTACCCACCAGCGTAGTTGTCCGCTTGTGGCATCACGCAGTGCGTCGCCGTAGCGTTTGCCCGCCGAGCGTGCCGAGGCCCCCAAATGGGTGATTTCGAACCAAGGATGTCCGTCGAGAGCGGCCACAAACTGTTGTCCGGCCACGCCCGTGGCCCCGACTACGGCTGCTCTTTTCTTTTTCATTGTTCAATATGACAGGCGTGTAGTTGCCCGCCTGCTCCGGTCCCGTTATCCTCAAAATTGGTATGGCACGTACGTCTGCATCGCGAAAGCAGCAACGCGCTGCGGTCGTCCATGATTTTGTTCCCTTCCTTGTGCGCCGTGTTCTCAGTTGGCGTGTAGGACCTCGCGGCGTGCTGTTTGCACGGTCCAGTTCGGCCGATGTGCTCACGGTGATTCACCGCATCCGCGATGCTTGTTCGGGCGATACCGTCGAACAGCGCATCGCGCAGCTCAGGCCGACCGGCACGCCCTCCTACCAACTGTTCTGGAAGAAGGGCAACGGGCGCTGGACGGCCTACTACGACAAACACGGCGACCTCGTGATAGGCTCGCTGGCTCTATGTCTCGAAGAGATTTCGCGCGACCCCTTTGGTTGCTTCTGGTAGCACCGGCCACTCGCACACTCGCTTGCCTCCTCACTGTTTGGTTCCTTGCCGGTTGCCGTGAGCCTTGGCCGGTACCGCGCATCGAGCCGAGTCTGGACGGATGGACGGAGCCTTATGCGGGCGTGAGGGGGATGCGTCTTCATGTCTTCAATACCGGGACCATGGACGTTCCCGAAGGCCTGTTGTTCAGGGGAGGGAGCTGGCTAAAGCCCCGCTCGCTCCAGGCCTTGGCATTTGTCGTTGAACACCCGTCCCGTGGCCTTGTCGTGTTCGACACGGGGCTGGGACGCGCGGTCGAGGATGACCGCGAGGCATATCTTGGCCGGCTGATGGCGGGCGTGGCCGAACTGTCGTTGGCCGGGGCCGGCACGCTGGACCGTCAGATGACCGAGGCCGGGCTGGACCCGGGCGGGGTCGGCCATGTGGTTCTCTCACACATGCACTTCGACCACACCGGTGCGCTCGAGAGCTTCAGTGGCGCCGAGGTCGTGGTTGCTGCAGCCGAACTTTCGGATGCCGCAGCTGAGCACTGGCCCTTGGATTATTTCATGGAAGGGGACTGGGACGAGGTCGCCAAGTGGACCCGAATCGACCACTCCGGTAGACAGCCGCTGGCGACTTTCGTTGCCCACCACGACCTGTTTGGGGATGGCAGCGTGATGCTCATAGACCTGCGCGGACACACGGCGGGATCACAGGGAATGATAGTGATGCTACCGCTCGGACCGGTCGTGCTTACCGGAGACGCTGCGTGGACCGAGGAAAGTTGGCGTTATGCAGCCCGCCCGATGATGGCCCATGATATGCGACTGTGGTGGGAACAGATCTGGCGGCTCAAGAAGTTCGTGCAATTGGTTCCGGCCACCCTCGTCATACCCGGGCACGACCTGGGACAGGCCGCCACGGCCCGGCGCGAGGACATCTTGCTGCACTGAACCGAGAGCCAGGCTCGGGGTCAGCCGAGGTCCTGGCCGTGTGAGAACTCGACCTGATTGCCGTCCGGGTCGCGTACGATTGAGTAATAACCCACCACCCCGCCGGCATCGACCGGTCCATCGACCAGTATGCCGTCGCTTCTGGCCATGTCGGTCAGACGGTCGACCTCCTGGCGGCTGGCCACCGAATAACCGATGTGGGCCATCGGGGGCGGGTCTGCGGCGTCGGCGTGGCTGGCTTCGATGAGAACGATTACGAACTCGTGTTCGCGGTCCGGTTCCCCGAGCCACACTACACCGACACCATGGTCGGCACGGCGATGTACCTCTTTTAGCCCCGCGTAGCGCTGGTAGAAGTCGGTTCCGGCCTCGATGTCGTGAGCGTGGATAGCGATATGGGTACAGGTGGCCGTCACGCGCGCAATCCTACCTGTTAGCCGTATCTAGGGCAGTGCCCGGCCGGGTGCGCCACCACACGGCCATTAGCAAGGCCACGGCGGCGGTCAGCCGGGCGGGACCTTCGAGTTCCATGGGGGCGTTGGCCAGCTCCAGAAAGGCCAGCGGGCCGGCTGCTAGTCCGAGCTTTCTAAGCACCCGGGTCCGGGTCGTTCCGGCAGTGGGCGACCAAGGTGTCTATGGCCGTGGCCCTAAAGTGGCCCCAGTTCTTCCAGTCGCTGCTGATATCGAGCAGGTGCTGGGAGTATGCCGGTAGTTCGCCGAGTGTGACCTCGCGCCACTCGGTTATGTTCTCGCCTGGGTCGTTGCTCATCATTTCGCCGCCGGTCTCGTGTACGATGAAGAGGTAGCTTTTGAACTCTGAGCGGTTGGTACCGTCGTGGTAACCGATGACAGCAACGAAGGCCTCGATTTCCACCTCGAGATTGGTCTCTTCCCATACCTCACGCAGCAATGCGGCCTCGAGGCCCTCGTGTTCCTTTATGCCCCCCGACGGCAATCGCATGACGGCATCGGGGTAGTCTCCCTTGGTGTGCAGGAGGAAGCGGCCGTCCTTGCGGCGGATGGCCATGCACACCTCTCCGTGCTTGCGCCGGCTGACCGGGGGAAAGTCTATTGTCGGAAGTTCGGCCTCGAACACACGCGGCGTTCCGTAGTCGTTGCCGAGTTCGGTTTCCCGGCTCACGATGACCCTTCGGACCCGACAATCTCGGCCAGGCGGGTGGCTATCTCGGTGCTACGTCCGTCTTCTGGCAGCTGCATGGTGCATCCGGCCGCCGCGGCGTGTCCGCCTCCGTCAAAACGGGAAGCGAGGCTGGCCAGATCGATCTGGCATGAAGGCGTGCGCCGCAGACTGATTGCGCCGCTGCGGCGGTCGAACAGGGCGAAGACAGCGTTATCGTACTCTTTCTTCCAGTTGTCGGCGATTTCGCCGGCATAGTCTACGCATTCGGCCGCAACGATACAGACGCCTAGTCCGGCGACGTCGGTCGCGACCCGCGTAGACCGGGCCAGCTTGAGACTGTCGGCCATGTCGCGCTCGGCTTTCTCGAGGGCCTGGGTCAGCTCGTGGCCGTAGGTTATGTTCGAGTCCATCGATAGCAGCACCCGGTAGGCATCGTTGTGCTCCATCGCACGCACCGCCAGCGCCAGCCG
Organism: Deltaproteobacteria bacterium; assembly: GCA_046583395.1. Taxonomy (GTDB): domain Bacteria; phylum Desulfobacterota; class Binatia; order UBA1149; family CAYXZP01; genus CAYXZP01. The sequence continues at coordinate 23,464 of JAYGCK010000068.1, read as the reverse complement.
TCTCGAGCCATCGCGGGCGAGGATCCAACGGTCGACGTCGTCAGCCAGCATGACGAGGTTCTCCAGCGCCAACAGGCCCGGCTTCGACTCGCCGCGCTTGGCCGCCCGGTCGCGCAAATAGTTGAACAGCAAGCGGGAAGCCGCATAGCTCATGTCGAGAACATGGTCCGTGAATGAGACGTCGAGACCACCCCCGTCGCGCCGGTCGAGTGCGGACTTATGATGGTCCACCCAGTAGACGCCGGCTCCGGCCTCGACCAGGGCGTTGAGGTGGCGGTCGGTGGCCGTCTCCCGCCACGAAATGTCGGTTATCCAGAGTTCCGAAGCGGCGGGGTCGTCGGGATTGTATTCCAGCAGGGTGTCGTCGATATCGTGGTTGCTCGAGAATATGGCCTGGAAATCGCAACCGACAAAGTAGCGCGCCGCAACCACCGCGCAGGTGAGCCCGTCGAGACAGTTCGGGCCGTGGCTGACAAGAGTTATGCGGCGTCCAGATCCCATAGCCAGAAGATACTACGTTCCCGTGCCCAGTGGGACAACAGCCCTACAGGCGAGTGACCTCGGTGATGTTTCCCGAGGCCGCGGCACGGTAGCAGGCATCGGCCACCGCCACGGCGGCCAGGCCGTCGCGGTAACCCACCGGCGCCTCGGGCGCTTGTTGGCGCCAGTCGGCGACAAAACGGTCGAGCGCGGCCTTGACCGTGTGCACCGGGTCGGCGGTCACCAGCTCGCGACGCCCCCTGGCGTCCAAGCGATAGAGCATTCCGGTCACGTGGTCGCCGACCAGTTGGCCCTCGGTCCCCGAGATCTCTATCAGGCCGTTGTAGCAGGCGGCGGTTCGCGAACAGGTGACCATAGCCAGCGCATCGGGCCGGTCCCGGCCTTCGAGAGTGATGGTTGCCGTGAAGTTGTCCTCGGTATCGACCGTTACCACACGTCTGGTCTGGCAACTCACCGTTCCCGGTTCGAGCCCGGTCAGAAAGCGAAGCAGGTCGAAGCAGTGGACACCGGTGTGGAGCACGTTGCCGCCGCCGGACAGTTTGGGGTCGTCGAGCCACTCGAGCTGTGTCTGTGGAGGGAAGCGCTGGCTCATGACAACCGAATGTACCGTTCCGATGGAGGGGAGCAGCTCGCGCAGTGCCAGGGCCACCGAATTGAACCTCAGGGTATGGCCGGCCATGCAATATACGCCCGAGCTCTCGACCGCTTCCAATATCTCGAGACCGGTGGCGAGGTCAGGGGCCACCGGTTTCTCCACGATGAGGCGCTTACCGCTTCGCGCCGCCGCCGGGACCAGCCCGGCCAGTAGGTAAGGAGGTAGCGCAAAGACCAGTGCATCAACCTCGGCGCTCTCTATCAATTCGCCGGCCTCTGCCGTGTACGAGCACCCAAGTTCTTCGGCCAAGGCGCGGCCTTGCGCCGGGTCCCGGCGGCACACGGCGGCCAGTTCGAGACCATCGATGTCTCGTGCTGCATGGCGTGCATACCGGACGCCGTGTCGGCCGGTACCTATGACGGCAAGGCGTAGATTTCCCACGACGCGTACAATAGGAACCGAGGGCGGGGCCGTCAAAGATGCCAAGCCCGAAGTCGGTTAACAATGAGACGATGCCCCTGGTCCTGAGGCGGCTCAGGGTCGCCTACAAGAGTTCCGACGCCCCCGTAGTAACGCTTATTGCCGAGACTACGCGTGACCCCTATCGAGTGCTGGCCTCTTGTATCCTCAGCCTGAGGACGCAGGACGGGACCACTACCGAGGCCTCCAAGCGACTGTTCTCGCTTGCCCCTACGGTCGATGATTTGGCGCGTGCCGACGTTGGCCGGGTGAGGAAGGCGATCTACCCGGTCGGGTTCTACAATACCAAGGCACCGCAGCTGGTGGTGATGGCCGGCCGCATAGTCGAGGAGTTCGGTGGGCGGGTGCCCGACGACATCGATACCCTGCTCACTTTCAATGGAGTGGGCAGGAAGACCGCCAACCTGGTGGTCACCGCCGGTTACCGTAAACCGGGTATCTGTGTGGATACCCACGTCCACCGGATCTCCAACCGTTGGGGCTACGTTCGCACCAAGGTCCCCGAGGATACCGAGCAGGCTCTGCGGTCCAAGCTGCCACGGCGCTACTGGTTGGAGTACAACGACCTGCTGGTCTCTTACGGCCAGACCTTGTGCAAACCGACCTCGCCGATGTGCAGTCAGTGCAGCATCGAAACGCTGTGCCCCAAACGCGGGGTTACGCGTAGCCGTTAGTTCAGGGTTGCGGGTCGAAGGCGCCAATCATCTCTTTACCGTCGAGACGGTCCATCGTCTTGCCGGTCGGTTCGTCGACCAGCTCGAGCGATATCCCGGCCGTGACACCGTACTCGGCGGCCAACCGGACCAGCGAAGCGTTGAGCTTGGATTTGAACTTGTTGCGTACCACCGGCGGCATTGCGTGCATGGGGAAAGCGCGCATGAGGACCTTGGCCCGAGCCGCGGCCTGCCACTGGAAGGATGCTATCTTGGGTCCCGCGATGGGGTGCGCCCGCATTGTTTCCTCGACCTTGCGCTGGAACTCGGTCGAGGCACCTGATGCCCGAGCGTCGCTGCCCGGCGTGTCTCCAGGCACGGTGGCGCCCTTGGCGGCCGCGATGGCCTCGTCTACCCGCTGCAGTTGTTCGGGCCTGTCGGTAAGTCCGCGGGCTTGCTCAAGCGAGGCCAGGGCTTCCTCGGTGCGCCCGTCGGCTTGCAGAGCAATGCCGAGATTGAATCGCGCCTGGAAAAAGTCGGGGTCGGCGGCCACCGCCTCTTCGTAGGCCGCCAGCGCCTCGGCCCGGCGTCCTTGGAAGAGCAATGCCGAGGCCAGGTCGGTGGTGACCGAGGGGTCGCCTGGGTCGAGTTCCAGATAAAGGCGAAAAGCGGCCTCGGCATCGGCGTAGCGGCCGGCGTCGTAGACGATGTTGGCCTTGGTACGCAGCGCCTCGAGGTTATCAGGGTCCAGCTTTAGCAGGTGCTCGACCGCACGGGCGGCCGTCGGCATGTAGCTGCGGTTGAGGAGGCCGGCACGGTAGCGTGCTCTGGCCAGTTTTTGCCACACCACGATGTCCTCGGGCGCTGCCTCGGCCTGGCGGCCGAGCTGGTCGAGGAAGGTAACGACGTCTGCGGGAAGTTCGATGTCGGGATGACGGCGCGGTCCCCGGTGGGCCTCTTGGGCCTGGCCCTTGACCTGCGGGCTGCCGGGCACGGCGCGCTTGACCGGGGCCCGGCCTAGGCTGTCGTAGTAAAGCCCGGCGGCACCGGCAGCCACGAAGATAGAGAACACGGCCAGGCCGGTCAGCAGCGGGCGTCGGGTCCTATTGCCGCAAGTGGCACAGAAACGTGACGGCGGTTGGAGGGCGGCGCCGCAGGCGCTGCAGAAACTGGTCTGTGGTCGGTTTTCGGGCACGGGATGGGCGCCTGAGTATAGGGTGCCGGCGGCCCTCGAAGCTAGGAGCCGGTTTGTCCGGCTCGCTTCATCTCCTCGATCTGTTCGGTGTAATCGGTACGCCGGGTCAGGAAGATAGCTGCACCGAAGACGTTGACCGAGATGGAGATGAAATAGACCATCGTTGCCGAGAGCATCATCGCGCTTCGTGCGCCCGAAGAGGCTCCGGCGACCAGGCCGAGCTGGTCGAGGAGTCCCATAAAGGCGCCTTCACGAAGCCCGACCCCCGCAATCGAGAGTGGGATCATGGTTGCGATTTGGGTCATCGGACCGACCTTGAGCACATCGCCCAGCGCGAGTCCGGCGCCAAGAGCTATGGAATTGGTGTAGTAGGTCAGGAACCAGAACAGGTAGACACCCAGGCCCAGGACGACGGCCGAGAGTAGGCTCGAGCGCCTCTCGGAATATATCGTAAAGGCGTCGACCATCTTCGTCAGTGGTCCCTCGATTTTGCCCTTGAGCGGGAAGTTGAAGGTGAGCAAGCGGGTGAACAGCCCGGGGCTGAAAAGCAGTACGAGCGCGGCGACCAGCAGGACGCCGAAGAAGGCGCCGAACACATAGATGAAGCGCAGGTCTATCAGCCCCACGAAGAAGGGCAGCGTGAGCAGTACCAGCAGGCTTAGCGAGAAGAAGGTGCCAATCATTTTTTCGATGATTACCACCGAGACCGAGGCTTCGGTTCGCCCGGTGTAACGAGCGATATCATAGGCCTTGTAGGCTTCCAGGCCGGCGCCGGTCGGGGTGAAGGTTCCCAGAAAGCGGCCCACCAGAAAGGTCTTGACTATATGTCCGAAGGGCACCCCGAGGTCCTGACCTTTTAGGAGCACGTTCCAGCGCAAGATGGAGAACACTATGGCGCCCAGCTGCATAGCGAATGAGGCCAGGAACCACCCGGGCCGGTGGCCGATGGACTCGACGATATCGTCGAGTCCTATCTCGAAGCGCCTGAAAATCAGGTAGAGGATGGTAACGGTCACCGAGACCTTCACCAGCGTGACGAGGTGTTTTTTCATCTTGTCTGCCCTTCCCGTCCTACAAGAAAAAAGGCCGGGTCACTGGTGTTGGCCAGTGCCCGGCCCCTTGGACCCGATCTTGTCGCGTCCTTAGCCCTTCTTTTCCTTGAGGATGCCGTCGATGATCTGCTTGTACAGTTCGAACGATCTTCCCGAGGGTTTCTTGCCGTTGATGAAGAAGGTCGGGGTTCCCCGAACCCCGACCTTTTGGGCCTGCTTCATCTCTTCGGTAATGAGCGCCGTGGTTTGCGGCGACTCCATGTCCGACTTGAACTGCTCCACGTCGATGCCGATCTCGCCGGCCCACTTCTCGAACAGAGTTTGGTTCATGTTGCGGTAGTCGGAAAATATCTTGTCGTGCATCTCCCAGAACTTACCCTGCTTGCCCGCGGCAATCGCGGCTTTGGCCGCCGGCATCGCCTGCTTGTGGAATGGCAGGGGGTAGTTCTTGTATACGAACTTTACGTCGTTGGGGTATGCTTTGAGTATTTGCTCCACCAGACTGGCGGTTCTAGCGCAGAACGGTCATTGAAAGTCACTAAATTCGACTATCGTGACCGAGCCGTCCTTGGCGCCCTTGTAGTAGGAACTCCCGACCGGGACGTCGTAGACCTTGTTGGGGTCTTCGGTCGGCCGTGACGGGCGGGCGGCTGCCGGTGCCCGGGCGATAATTTGTTTCTGTCCGGCCTTGAGGCCCTCTAGTTTGGCCAGGATATCCTTCTGCTGGGCCTGCATCTCCTCGACCTGGGCCTTGATGTCGCTGACCTCTGAGGGGTCGGCGCAGCCGGCCGAAAGGCCAATCGTCAAGGCGAGTGCGAGGCTGAGCCCGAGTGCGGTCCGTTTCATGTCCACCTCCGAAAAGTAGGGTTACCGTCGCCCGTGCCAGTACCTGGCGCGGGCACAGCGGCCTATTGTTTCGGGGGCCGCCGAACCTGTCAAGGTGGTCGGAGATTGAGGGTGGCCGGGGCGACTGGTATCCATTTTTGAGACCGGTATGCGTGGTACCGGAGTTTCCATGGGCAAAGAGGGCTGGAACAGATTTTTGCGCTACGCGGTGTCGGGCTTGGCGGTCTGGCTGCTGGCCCGGCAGGTGGATGGCGCGGCCTTGGTCGAGGCGCTGGCCAAGGTCAAGGTCGCCGGGGTAGTAGCTGCCGTGGTCGTCTACCTGGTCGGCCAGCTGATGACGGCATACCGCTGGCGGATCATCAGCGAGCGGGTCGGGTTCAGCGAGAGTTTCAGCGGGATATGCCGCTACTACTTCATTGGTATGTTCTTCAACCTGTTCGGGCCAAGCACCTTGGGGGGCGACGTGGTTCGTTCCCTCTACCTCGGACAGACCGATGGACGGCGAACCGTGGCGTTCAATACGGTCGTCTTTGACAGGCTATCGGGTCTTGCGGTGCTTGTGCTGGTGGCCGTGACCGCAATGCTGGCCTTCGGTAGCTACAATCTGCCGCCGGTGCTGTCTGTCCTAACGGTGGTTTCGGGCATCGGGATGTTGGCCGGTTGGTGGTTAATCCCACCGCTTGCCAGGGTTTTCTTCGAAGAGTCGAATCGCATTCGCCAGTTGGTGGAGAACGATCTCGGACCTTTCTGGCATGACCGGCGGCTTCTCTGGAACATGGCGTGGGTCTCGGCCGTTTTCCATGTTGTCCAGGTCGTCGCCGTAATCATGTTGGGCGAGTCTTTGGGACTCGGGCTGCCGTGGCCCTACTACTTCCTTTTCCATCCGATGGTCACGATTTTCAGCGCTCTGCCCATCAGTCTGGCCGGCCTCGGGATTCGCGAGATTGGATATGTCTACTTTCTGGCCGACCTGTCCTCGGTGGCCCGTGAGGCGGCTCTGGCCTTTGGGATTCTATGGCTGCTGGTGCTCTTGGTGGCCTCTGGTGTCGGCGGCATCGTCTTCCTGGCCACCGGCAGCTCGCTGCCGCAGTTACGCGGTGGTGACGATTTAGCCCAGTGAGGCCCAGTTACCGGTCTCGTCGTAGGAGACCTTGAACCGGGTTTCCATCAGCTTGCCCACTTCGGCCGGTGATTTCTCTTTGCCCCGCTTTACGAGGTCGGGAAGCTCGGAGACCAGCCAGACCAGGTCGTGGGTCATGTCGGTCCCGTGGACGGTGTTGACGACGAAGACCGGGACATCGTGGAGGAACACCTCCCAGACCGAGAGCTGGGCCTTGAGGCGGTCAAGGACAAAACGGCCTAGCGCCTCGTCGCCGTTCATCAGGGCGGCGACGTCGCCCTTTTTGGCGGCCCTGTATGCCTCGATCAGGCGGTCGCCGACCACACCCTGACTGATAAGTAGCGCCGAGACATCGGTGTAGTCGTTGTAGAAGGGCTGTTGCTTGCCCGAAGGCGTACGGCCGCGAAGTATGAACTCGAGGGCGTGCTTGGGCGAGACGTGCCGTACCGCGAAATCGAGGTCGGGGTCGTGCTCGAGCAGTACCAGAGACGATACCCGGTGGACGTCGCGGTCGGCGTAGAAGTTGTCCCAGTCGGGGTCGTAGAAGAGCCGTTCGTGGGGATATTGGTGGTTGGTCCTTCCGAGGGACCCGCGGTCGCCGTTGGCGCCGAAGTCGGCGGTCGCGTTCTCGATTATCGGTTCGTTCTCCGACAACACCAGGCTGCGGCTCAGCAGGTCGCGGCTGCAGGAGTAGAAGTGGCGTTCGGCAGGCCACACGTCCCATTTCCCTTCGCCCGAGGGAACCACGTGCAGCCAGTCGTCCTGGCCGATGTAGCCGACGCTGCGGACCTTCTCTTTGGCCTTTTCCTCGTCTTGCTCGAGCAACGAATAGCGGCGTGCCAGTTCATCGCGGTTCTTGCTGTTATTGCGCTCGGCCCAGAACGCGGCCGCGGTAGACTTTCCGGAACCGGCGCTTCCCATAATTACGGTCGTGGTCCCGTCGCTACTGAGGACCGTACTCGAGGCGTGGGCCGAAATGACATCGGCCATAGACAGCGCCGATGCTACGCCCGAATGTACTCCGCGCCCTTTTACCTCGCCGTGGTAGTCGGTGTTGATGGTTATGGCGTAGATAGAATCCCCGATCTCGTCGAGATTGGCCGCCCAGATGAAACACGAAGGCAGTATCGATTTGGAGGCGCTGTCGAAGAACTGAGAATCGCGCAAGCGGCTCGGCAGGCCGAGCGCCATGGGGTTCTGTTTCTTTTTCTTTAGCTGGGCGACGAATTCCTTATAGGAGCGTTCGTTGGGCGGTATTCCGACGACCGAGATGACACGGACCATGGGCACCGGACGTTCGAGCATCGAGAATCGCTCCTCGAGCACCGAGGAAAGCTCGAGGTTCAATGGATCGTTTATCTGGTAGAAGTTGACCTGGATGGTTTTGTAAAGCTGCTGGACGTTGCCTCTGTGCTCGCAGGGAACGCCGCCACTGAGGAACCTGGCACGCAGCGTCTTACCGTCGTTGATGGCGTTCATCGCGTCGAGCCAGGCGCGCGCTTCCTTGACGTCGCGGTCGTGATTCTTCTTGTCGATGCGCGCGACAACCCGGTCGGTCAGGGTCGATTGGGTCGTGTTGTAGGAATTCAGGATAGGGCCAATCCTCGGGTCTTCGGCGGTATCGGCGTCTTGCCGGAGAACGACGTCGCCGCGGTCGTTGAGGCCGACCTCGCGCATACCCGGATTGTGGCGGACGTAGAGTCCGCCAAGGTCGATGACCCGGCCGATCTGAATCTTGGTCCCTTCGATGGTCCTGCGTTCTGGCTTGCCGAGACCGGCTACCTCCACCGGGATGATGTAGGAGGCCGTCTGTTTGGTCATGTCCGAGTTGTACACACGCACGCGCCGGCCGAGTTCTGAGAGCGTGATGCCCGAATCGCGGATCCGGTCCATATCGAGGGCGCTTTCCTCGGCAAGCAGCAGCCGGCCCTCGGCACTACGCGCGAGTTTGCGCGAGGATACGGCCTTGGGCTTGAGGAAGCGCTCTATCTCGGTCGCCAGGTTGTCGTTCTCGTTCGTCATAGGGGTGTCGCGCGGCCGCTAAACCGTAGATATATATGAAAGGCCGCCCAATGCGTCAAAGCGTGGGTGGTTTGGTCGGATGGTCGAGGGGGCACAGCGGGTTCTTGTCGCGGGTTGCGGCGCTATAGGTTCGGTCTTTGCCTGCATGCTCGCACAGGCCGGGCACGGGGTATCGGTGCTGGCGCGTCCGGAGCTAGCCGTCCTGGCGGCCGGGCGTGGCCTGGAGGTGGTCGGGATATGGGGCCGGCACCGTTGTGCCCCGCTGGTGGCGGCCAGTTCGGCCGGAGAACTTGGGGGCACCTACGACGCGGTACTGGTGGCGTGTAAATCCTTCGATACGGCGGTCCTTGCCGCCCAGTTGGCAGGGGCCGGGGTGGAGGCCAGGCTGCTCATTTCAACTCAGAACGGGCTCGGCAACGTAGAGGCCATCCAGGCGGTCTACGGTGCCGGCCGTGTGCTGGCGGCCCGTGTAATCTTCGGTGCCGCGTGGGAGTCCGGGGGGGTGGTGCGCGTCACCGTGGAGGCCGAACCGGTGTTACTCGGGAACCTGGCCGGCGGGACGGACCCTCGGGCAGATACCTGGGCCGGCATCGTCGATTCGTCGGGTATCAACTGCCGGCCTAGCCGCCAGGTGGCCGGGGCTTTGTGGGGCAAGGTGTTCTACAACGCCGCGCTCAACCCGTTGGGCGCTATCCACGGTCTGAGCTACGGTGAACTTGCCGCCGATTCCGGCTATCGCGACCGTATGGACAGGGCCATAGGCGAGGCCTTTGCCGTGGCGCGCGCCGAAGGCGTTGAGATGCCTTGGACGGGTGCCGCCGAGTACCTTGAGGTCTTCTACGAACGTCTCGTGCCCCGGACGGCCGGCCACCGTTCGTCGATGCTTCAGGACATAGAGAATGGAAAGCCGACCGAGATTGACGCAATAACCGGCCAGATTTGTCGGCGGGGCGCCGAGGCCGGAATCGAAACGCCTGAGAACGAACGGCTCATGGCTGCGGTCAAAGAGATTGAGGAGGCGCGCTAGGGCATAGCTATGGAATTGGCCACCAACGTCGTCGAGGAAATGTACGAACACGCGCGTGCCGATTACCCGAACGAATGCTGCGGGGTCGTCGTGGCCTTGTCCGATGGGGGTCAGCAGACCCTCAAGATTCGCAATATCCAGGACGAGATGCACGCGGCCGACGCCGAGCACTACCCGCGTACCGCGCGGACCGCGTATCTTTGGGATTCGGCCGACTACAAACGGGCCATCGACCTGTGGGAGATGCCCGGCAATCGGTTGCTGGCCTTTTACCACTCACACCCCGATCACGAGGCCTACTTCTCGCAAGAGGACGTGGCCCAGGCCACACCCTTTGGCGAGCCCTCCTATCCCGAGGTCTTGCAGATAGTGGTGTCGGTCGTAGACGGCGAGCCCTGCGACACCAAGGCCTTCCGCTGGTCGGGCGAGCAGGAGACCTATCTGGAGATTCCGCTCGAGGCATGACGGGCCCGGTCCGCCGTCATCGGCGAGCGAGCTGGCTTGCGACGGGCGCCAAGCGCGTGTATCCCCTGCCTTTCATGACTTTAGAAGGGGGAAACCGATGACAGCTATGACTACCAGGACCCTTACGGCGCTGCTGACCGCCTTGCTTCTTTTTGGCCTTGCCGGCGATGGGTGGGCCGGACGAGTTGACGGCGAGCTCGGGGTTGGTGTCCTGATGGGCTTTGAATCCGGGAGCAATCGTCCCACCGACCCGGGCTTGTCCTACGGAATTGGGGTGGCCGGCGAGCTGTCAGAACGGCTCGACTTCGAACTCGGTTTTACCAAGGCCGAGGCGCGTGACCGTGGCGAGGGGGACCTGCGCAAGATTGAGACCATCAACCTTGGGCTGCGTTGGTATCCCTGGCTGACCCCGGGTGCCCCGGCTGCCCTATACTTTGCCTTCGGCGGCGCGCGGGTGTCCGGCTTGGAACTCGGCGAGACACGTAACGCCTACTACCTTGGCCCGGGAATGCGTTTTCAGGCGGGCGAGAGTTCGGGTTTCGGTCTGCGGGTCCCGATGTTCATCAACGCCGAGAAGGACAGTAACGGCCGGGTGATGGCGCAACTGAACTGGTTCACCCAGTTCAAATAGTGCGTCTGCTAGCCGGCGGCCACGGCGTCAACCTAAAGAGGACGGGGCCCGAGGGGGCTCCTGCGGTCGTGCTCATACACGGGTTGGCCGCCTCGCTGGACTGCTGGGACCAGGTTGCCGGCCTGCTCGAGGACCGCTTCGACGTCATTCGCTACGACCTCAGGTCTCACGGTGCCTCCGAGGCCGTAGATGAGTCCTGCACGCGGTCCGACCTTGCCGCGGACCTTGTGGCTATTCTCGATGGTCTGGGGCTCGAGTGTGCCGCCCTCTTTGGTCATTCGGGCGGTGGAGTGGTGGCGATGCAGACTGCCGTCGACCACCCCGGGCGTACCAGCGCGCTGGTGCTGGTGGGTACCGCCAGCGAATGTAACGACCGCGCTGCCGGTTGGTATCGTAAGACCGCTGAGACCGCGCGCGTCGAGGGAGGCCTGGCCGCGATGCGGGAGATGCGTTTGTCCGGGTCCGGTCAACCGGTGCCTGACGGTAATGGATTGGCTCATGTGTCACTGGCAATGAGCACCCTCAACGAGGACCCGCTGACCGAGTCCATGAGGTCAGTCGTCGCGCCCACGCTCGTCGTGGTAGGCGAGAAGGACTTTCTCGGGGTGGGTGGCTCGGTGATTCTTTCTCGCGCGGTGGCCGGCAGTGAGCTCGAGATAATCCCCGAACGCGGCCACGGTCTCCATCTCGAATGGGCGGAGGGACTGGCCGGTCGTGCCGGCGATTTTCTCGACGCCAGCCTGGCCGCTTAAACGCTAGCCAGTTCTCGGCCGCGAAGCGTGTGGGATCCGGCGGCCTCTATAATTACCGGCACGGTCTCACCGACACGTAGGCCCGGGCGGGTGGGCTCAAAAACCACCGTCTTGAACTGGGGGTTCTTGCCAGCCAGCCAGCCGGTCTGGCGTTTGGCGCTGCCTTCGATCAGGACCTCGGCCTTGCGGCCGACAAAGGCTTGGTTCCACGCCGCTGAGCGGCGTTCTTGCTCTTCGATGAGGCGGGTAAGCCTTACCCCCTTCTCTTCCTCGCTGACGGTCTCCTCCAGATTCCAGGCCTTGGTGGCCTCCCGGCGCGAGTATTTGAAAAGGAAGGCGTGGTCGAAGTCTATTTCGTTCATGAGAGTCGAGGTGGCCTCGAAGTCGTTCTCGGTCTCGCCGGGGTAACCAACGATGATGTCGGTGGAGATTGCCAGCTCGTCGATGGCAGAACGCAGCTTGGCTACCAGCGCGCGGTATTGGCCGGTCGTATAGCCGCGTTCCATGTCGGCGAGTATGCGGTCCGACCCGCTCTGCAGGGGCAGGTGGATATATGGGCAAACCTCGGGACACTCGGCCATGGCCGCTATGGCCGACTCGGTCATGTCGGCCGGGTGCGGCGAGGTGAAGCGGACGCGCTCGATGCCCTCGACGGCGGCGCAGTTGCGTAGAAGCTCACCGAAGTCAGTGCTGCCGTCGTGGTAGGAGTTGACCGTTTGTCCGAGCAACACGACCTCGCGGTAACCGTCGGCGGCCGCCTGACGGACCTCGGTGGTTATGACCTCGGCCGGTAGGCTGCGCTCGCGTCCGCGCACATAGGGCACGACGCAGAAGGTGCAGAAGCGGTCACACCCGCGCATTATCGTGACCCATGCCCGCGGCCCCTCGCCGCGCAAGGGTACGATACCCTCGTAGGTCTCGCGCGGGTCCAAGCGTACGTGAGCGACCGGGTCGTCGGCCTCGAGGAGATCTCCGAGGCGGCGGTAGCCGTCGGGCCCGACCACGAAATCGAGTCCGGGGATACGTTCGAGAAGCCGGTCACGATGGTGCTGGGCCATGCAGCCGGCAAGTCCTATGCGGACGCGCCCGGGGTCGTTCCGCGCCGCTATCAGTTGACGGACCCGTTGGGCCACACGTCGTTCGGCGTTCTCGCGGATGGCGCAGGTGTTGAGAAGGATGACGCTGGCCGTTTCCGGTTCGGCCACCGGCCGGTACCCGCGCTCGGTCAACGCACCGCCGATTATCTCGCTGTCGGCCAGGTTCATCTGACAGCCGTAGCTCTCGATGTAGAAGGTGGGCACACCCGGCCCCTGCGACCCCGAAAGCCAACTCATGCGGCAGACCCCATCCAGTCTGTATAGCGAGGACCCACCCTCAGGTGAAGTTCTTTGTTACAGCGGGACTTTCTTCCTATACGACCACCCTGTGGGAGCACACTCGAATAACGAGGGGGCGGTCGATTTTGCCGTTGTTACGGTCTCGGACACTCGAACCAGGGACGACGATTCCTCGGGCGCGGCAATCATCGAGATACTCGAAGGTCACGGGCACCGTTTGGCCTTATACGAGATAGTTCCCGATGACCCCGGGCGGGTACGCCAGGCCGTTGTCCGGGCAGCCGTGGTACAGGCCGTAATCATCAACGGTGGCACCGGCGTGGCGCCCCGCGATAACACCTACGAGGCCGTCTGCGGTCTGCTCGATAAACGGCTCGACGGCTTTGGTGAGCTTTTCCGAATGCTCAGTTACGGTCAGATTGGTTCGGCGGCGATGGCCTCGCGCGCGGTGGGAGGCGTGGTGGGGACAACTCTGGTCTTTGCGCTTCCCGGTTCGACAGCCGGGTGCCGGCTGGGAACCGAGAAACTGATTGCCCCCGAACTCGGCCACCTGGCCGGCCTGCTTGCCGGCGGCGGCCACGGCAGTCGATGAGTGCGACCCCGGTGCTTACGGTGTCGGTCCTTTATTTTGGGCTGGTCAAGGAGAAGCTAGGGATGGACCGCGAGACGCTCGAGGTTGCAGCCGGAACCGGGGTCGACGAGCTAATGCGTGAGTTGGCCGAACGGCACGGCATAGAGGACCTTGGCGCGGGTAGTCTCCGGGTGGCGGTCAACCTCGAATATGTCGAATCCTCCAGAGTGCTGGCCGAAGGTGATGAGGTTGCCATCATCCCGCCGGTGGCAGGAGGCTAGGGTGTTCGCCATCAGTCCCGAGCCCATAGATATGGCTGCCGTGACCGAAGCGGTGGCCGATGAACAAGCAGGCGCGGTGGCGACCTTCGGCGGGATGACCCGTGCCCATAATCGTGGGCGCCGGGTGATTCGGCTCGAATACGAGGCCTACGATGAGATGGCCGTCGCGGAATTCAGGCGGTTGGCCGGGGAAGCCGCCGGACGTTGGCCGCTTGCGCGTACCGCGATAGTGCACCGCAGCGGGGTCGTGCCCGTCGGTGAACTGAGCGTGGCCATTGCCGTCTCGGCCGAGCACCGGGCCGAGGCGCTTGCAGCCTGTGCTTGGTTAATCGATTCGCTAAAGCACGTTGCCCCAATCTTCAAGAAGGAGCACTTCGAGGGCGGCGAGGTCTGGATCGGCTCACTGGCCGATTGCGAACACGAGTGATTAACGCCGGCCGGTCATTGGCCGGCCAGTTCGCTTGTCCGCTCGCGGTAGTACGAGAAAACGACGGCGTAGGACATAAAAGCGAACATCTCGGCTCCGGCCAGCACCAGTATCGTTCCTTGCCCCGATAGCGACCACACCAGGCCAGGGGCGAAGGATATCAGCATGACATAGGGCAGCAGACGCCAGCGTCTGCCTTGGGCCAGCCGGTCGCTTACGAACAAGGGCCAGGCCAGCTGTGCCGCCGGCCGCGCCACTCCCCCGGCCTCCGATATGAGCGTGGCGAAGTCCCCACGCTCGGCCAGCACCACCAGGAACGGGAAAAAGCAGAACCTGACGAGCAGGGTGAGGTAGACCACCAGTGACAGGCCGCGGGCGGCCACTAGCCCGCCGTCGCTGCCGCCAAGGATCATCACCACGGCTATAAGCGTTAGTGCTTTGGCGGCCGTACACAGACCGAAAGCGAGGGCACCGTAGCCGAGAAGTGCGGGGGCACGCCTGAGGTAGAGAGAGAATAGCTCGCCCATGTCGAGCGCACGGCCGGTCTCGGAACAGTCGAGCGCCCAAGCGATGGCCACCAGTACCAACAGAGAAGCCGCGGCCTGGGCCAGCGCCAGGTCGGTGCTCACCGTTCGGGTCGTTACTGATGCCAGCAAGGCCAGTGCAACCGACAGTACCAGCCAGACCGCGAGCGCCGGGCGCATCGTCTGCCAGGCGCGCGACATCTCACGGGGAAACACCGTTACGAGCCAACGTATGAACATGACACTCCTATGGTACCCAAGACAGCATACGCGTGTTAATCTTGAGGCTCGATGATGCGTCTAATAGCGATAGTTTCGCTTATGGTCCTGTTGTCGGCCTGCGCGGCGGGCGGGCCTGGGAACAGGGGCTATCAAGACGTCCGCATGGCCAGTAGCGCGGACATGCAGCTGACGGCCAAGGACCTGGCCGCGGCGCACTATCTCAAAGGTTTGGTCGCCCACGACCGTGGCGACATAGCGCGGGCGACCGGCGAAATGAGCCGGGCCGTTGCGCTCGACCCCGATGACCCCCGTCCCCACGCCCATCTGGTCCAGTTGCATATCCGCGCGGGCAGCCTCGAGGCCGCCCTTTCCGAGACGCTCGAACTGGTCCGTCTGGAACCCGAAGATATCGAGCACCGGGTATTGTTGGCCAGTCTCTACGTATCCCTGGACCGGCATGACAGCGCGATAGAAGAGTACGTCAACGTGCTCGCGCGTTCTCCGAACCGCGAGGACGCCTTGGTGCAGCTTGGTTCGCTCTACAACCGTAAGGGCGACTATGCCAAGGCCGTCTCCACTCTGGAGCAAGCAGCCCAAGTCCAGCCCGATTCGCTGATAGCCAACTTCTATCTCGGCCGCTCCTATGCGCTGGCGCGAATGCATGAGCAGTCGCTCGATGCTTACCGGCGCGCGCTGCGTCTTGACCAGTCCTCCGACCAGATCCATCTGGAGATGGGTTTTGTGTACGAGCAGCAGGAGAGGCGTGACCGCGCTATCGAGAGCTACCAGAAGGCCCTCGAGCTCAACCGTCATTCTCTTCCCGCTCGCCGGCGGCTTGGCGCGATATATGTCGCCGAGGGCAAGCTCGACGACGCCATTGCCCAGTACGAGAGCTTGGTCGGTCTGGAAGAGGACCCGCTCGACACCCAAACCAAGATCGGGCTGATAAGTCTTCAAAAGGGGGACTTCGACCGGGCCGCGATGGAGTTCAACATCGTACTGGGCGCCCGCCCGCAGGACTATGCCGTCAGGTATTACCTGGCCGCTACCTATCACGAGCTTGGCGACATCGACGGCGCCGAGCGCGAGTTCAAGAGCATTCCCGCAAGTTCGCCTCGTTTTGCCGAGGCCAGACTCCAGCTCGTTCAGTTGCTCAGAGAGAACGGCAGCATGCGTGAGGCGGTGCGCACGGCCGAGAATCTCCTTGACGCTCTTCCCGAGAACCCCGATGTGCACATAGTGCTGGTTGGTCTCTATCGCGAAGAGAAACGTTTCGATCGCGCCATCGAAGTCGCCAAAGGGTTGGTCGAGTTGGAGCCCGAAAGCGACCGCTACTTGTTCAGCCTAGCGGCCCTGTACGACGAGGCCGAGCTCAAGTCGGAGGCGGTCGTATTGCTCAGACGCGTGATTGCGCTCAATCCGGATAACGGCGCGGCCCTCAACTATCTCGGATACACGTTCGCAGAGCTCGGAGAGAACCTGGACGAAGCCGAAGCCCTGGTGAGAAAGGCCTTGGTGCTCCATCCCAACGACGGGTTCTTTATTGACAGCCTCGGGTGGATTTTCTACCAGCGTGGCGATTATCCGGCCGCGGTCACTGAACTCGAACGGGCCGCGAGCCTAGCCGGGAGCGATCCGGTCATAAGCGAGCATCTGGCCGACGCGTATCGTGAGACGGACAGGAACGAGGAGGCGCTACGCATCTACCGTGATTGCGAAGCGCGCACCGATGACGGCAAACAACGAAGCCGCGTGCAGCGCAAGATAAAGGACCTCACCGGTCAGCCGGCGGTTGAACCGCTCTAGTCCTTGCGGCATGCGAGCGGCGGTTGTCGCCGCGTTCACGGCCACTGCCGGGCTGGGCGCGTGCACCCTCGGTCTACCGGCACCTTCGCTGCCTGCAGCCGGGGACATAGAGGCGGCACTGGCCAGCCGCCGGGCGGGCCTGGCGTCTGTGCGTGCGCAAGTACGGGCGGAGCTACGTGGACCGTCGGGGTCGGTCCGGTCGGCCCAAATGGTCCTGGCCGAGGCCCCCGACCGTATACGCATAGACGTGATGAGCCCTTTTGGCCCTACCCACACTCTTGCCAGCGATGGGAAGCGGCTGGCAGTGTACGACCGGGCCGAGGCCGTTGTCTACCGCGGGGCGGCCAACGCGGCTAACCTTGCTCGTTTTACCGGGGTCCCGCTCGAGATTTCCGTGCTTTCCTCACTGGTGCGCGGACTTCCGCCCGGTCTTGCGGTAGAAGGTTCGGGGCGGGTGCACGACAGCGGACGGAACTGGTCGTGGGAGCGCGGGCTCAGCGGGGGCGGCCGTCTGACGCTGACCGTCGATAAACGGTCCCTGTTGCTCCGTGGGCTAACAGTGAAGGGCAACCGGCCCCTGCCCGACCTTCTTGTGACCTTCGATGATTATCGTGACGCTGGCGGTCTGCGCTTTCCTCATCGCATGGAAGCCCGTGTCGAGGGGCACGGAGAGATTGAGCTTAGCTACGAGCGCGTGTGGCGCGGCGTGGCCCCGGGTGATAGTGCCTTCGAAATCCCTGTTCACCACGGTGCCCGTCGTGTGGATATGGAGGAGATGGATGCAGTTCCCGGTCTTTACTAGGCATGCGCTTGCGGGCTCCTTGATGGCGGGGCTGTGCCTGGTTTCCTGCACCAAGTCCGTTGAGCCGGCCGCGGCGGTCCCCCAGACTAACGACGATGTGCCGGCCTACGGGGATGCGATTCTCGAGGGTTCGATAGGCGACGCTTCCAATCTCATTCCCATGCTCGCGGGCGACAGTGCCTCGCACAGCGTTGCCGGTCTTATCTTCGACGGGCTGGTGGCTTACGATCCCACGCTCAGCCATCTCGAATCCAGGCTTGCGCGCAGTTGGGCGGTCTCGGAGGACGGTCTCAGTATCACCTTCGAGTTGCGCGACGACGTTCGTTGGCAGGACGGCCAGCCGTTCACCGCACGTGACGTCGAGTTTGGCTGGCGAACCATCACCAATCCCGAGACCATGACCGCCTATGCCGAGGACTACCGGCAGGTGGAACGCTTCGAGGTGCTCGGTGATTACAGCTTTAGGGTGAGCTATGGCGAGCCTTTCGCGCCCGCGCTGGCCAGTTGGGGCAATCTAGTGGTGTTGCCGCGCCACCTGCTCGAAGGCCAAGACATCAACCAGGCCGTCGAATTTGCCCGTGCGCCCATCGGGCTTGGCGCCTATCGTTTCGAGTCTTGGGAAAGTGGCCGCAGCATTTCCCTGTTGGCCAACCATGACCATTACCGTGGGAGGCCTTATATCGGCAAGGTCGTTTATCGGATAATCCCGGACCTGCAGACACAATTCCTCGAACTGAAGTCGGGTGGGCTCGATATGATGGGGCTAACCCCGTTGCAGTTCTCACGCCAGACCGCGTCGAAGGATTTCAAAAAGCAATTTCGCAAGTACAAGTATTTGACCAACTCCTACACCTACCTGGGCTACAACCTAAAAAACGAACTGTTCACCGATGTTCGTGTCCGCAGGGCGCTCAGCCACGCCATCGACAAGGACGAGATTGTACGCGCGGTGTTGATGGGGCTCGGGCAGCCCGCCGTGAGCCCCTATAAGCCGGGGACGGTTTGGGTCAACGATGCCCTCCAGGACCCCGCCTTCGACCCGGACCGTTCGCGTGCCTTGCTTGCAGAGGCCGGGTGGACCGACACCGACGGCGACGGGGTCGTCGATAAGGACGGTGCGGCCTTCAAGTTCAAGATACTGACCAACCAGGGCAACGAGAGCCGGCTAAAGACCGCTACGATTATACAGCGGCGTTTGGCCGAGGTCGGTGTGAAGGCCGAGGTGCGGGTAGTCGAATGGTCGGCCTTCATCAACAATTTCATCGACAAGAGAAAGTTCGAGGCGGTACTGCTCGGCTGGAGCCTGTCGCTCGATCCCGATCAGTACGATATCTGGCACTCGTCGAAGACCGCGGAGAAGGAATTCAACTTCATCTCGTTCGCCGACCCCGAGGTCGATCGCTTGCTCGAACAGGGCCGGCGGACCTTCGATGCCGGGGAGAGAAAGCGGGTGTACGACCGTTTTCAGGAGATTCTGGTAGAGCAGCAGCCCTACACCTTCCTCTATGTGGCCAACTCACTGCCGGCCCTCAACGGAAGGTTCAGGGGAATAGAACCTGCGCCGGCGGGTATCTCGTATAATTTCAAGGACTGGTACGTGCCATCGGCGCTGCAGCGTTACTCGATGGACCCTGGCCACTGATACCCATGCTCGTTTATCTCGCCCGCCGCCTGACCGGTCTCGGACCGCTGTTCCTCGGCATCACCTTAGTCTCTTTCATCGTCATTCACCTTGCACCCGGGTCTCCGATGGATCTGCTCACCGATATGAACCCGGATGCCAGCCCCGAACTTCGCCAACGCCTGGAGGCGCACTGGGGCCTGGGCCGCCCGCTGCCGGTGCAATACGGGTTGTGGCTAAAAAAGCTGGCCACCGGTGACCTCGGTGTGTCGATGTCGCGCGATGCGCGGCCGGTGCTCGATAAGATTACCGAAGCACTCCCGGTCACCTTACTACTCAACGCGATGTCACTGTGCCTGATTCTGGCTATGGCCATACCAATCGGCGTGTACTCGGCCACCCACCAATATTCGACCGCCGACCGCGTGACCACGGTGGCCGTGTTTTTGGGTTTTGCGATGCCGACCTTCTGGTTGGCGCTGCTTTGCATGATGTTCTTCGGCGTCGAGCTGGGTTGGCTGCCGGTATCGGGCCTCAAGTCCCTAGACCACGACAGTCTGGGGCTGGGAGCGCGTATGATGGACCGGGCCCGGCACTTGATAATGCCGGTCGGAGTGGCGGCTGTGACTAGCCTGGCGGGGATGTCGCGTTACATGCGTTCGAGCATGCTCGAGGTTTTCAGGCAGGACTACGTTACCACCGCGCGGGCCAAGGGACTGACCGAGCGCGTGGTGGTCTACCGGCATGCGATGCGCAACGCGCTGCTGCCCGTAATTACCATCCTCGGCCTATCCATCCCCGGGCTGGTCGGCGGTTCGGTAATATTTGAGACCATATTCGCGATTCCCGGAATGGGGCGTCTTTTCTACGGAGCCGTGATGTCACGGGATTATACGGTGGTGATGGGGGTGCTGGTCATCGGTGCGCTACTGACCCTGGTCGGCAATCTGCTGGCCGACATAATGTACGCGGTTGCCGACCCGCGACTGAGGCGTCGTTGATGGTGGGTGCGCTGCTAGGCAACAAGCTCACGGCGGTAGGCGCGGCGATTGTGTTCGTGCTCTTCGTAGTTGCCGTATTCGCGCCTGCGTTGGCCCCCTACGACCCCCACGCGCTTGATACCTATGCTGTGCTCGAAGCCCCCAGCGCCGCGCACCCGTTCGGTACCGACGGTATCGGCCGCGACGTTCTGAGCCGGATGATTTACGGAGCACGTGTCTCGCTGATGGTCGGTTTTGTGGCTGTCGGCATCGCGTGCCTTATCGGCGTTGTGCTCGGCTCTATAGCCGGTTACTCCGGCGGGCTGTTGGATTCGACGATAATGCGATTCGTCGATGTCATGCTCTGCTTCCCGTCCTTCTTTCTCATCCTCGCGGTCATTGCGTTCTTGGACGCCAGTATCTGGAACATCATGGTCGTCATCGGGCTTACCTCCTGGATGGGCGTGTGCCGGCTGGTAAGGGCCGAGTTCTTGAGCCTGCGCCAGCGCGACTTCATGGTTGCTGCCGAGGGGTTGGGGGCGCGTCCCTGGCGGGTCATTCTGCGTCACGGGCTACCCAACGCGATGGCGCCCGTGTTCGTGGCATTCATTCTTGGGGTGGCCGGAGCGATACTTACCGAGAGCGCATTGAGCTTTCTCGGAATCGGTGTTCAGCCCCCGGACCCCAGCTGGGGCAATATTCTCACCGAGGGCAAGAATGCCATCGAAGTGGCCTGGTGGTTGTCCGTGTGCCCGGGTCTGGCCATCCTCATCACCGTCATGGGCTACAATCTGTTGGGCGAGGGGCTGCGTGACGTGCTCGACCCGAGGTTACGATAGACGGTGGCTGCGCTGCTCGAAATAGAGGGGCTGAGGACGGTCTTTGACACCGATGACGGTGAGGCCGCCGCGGTCGATGGGATAAGCTTGTCGGTCGAGCAGGGCGAGACCGTTGGCATCGTCGGCGAATCGGGCTGCGGCAAGAGCGTAACCGCCCTGTCCATACTCCGCCTGGTCCAGAGCCCACCGGGCCGTATAGCCGCTGGAGCTATCAAGTTCGGTGGCCGCGACCTGCTTGCCCTTGACGAGCGCGAACTGCGCCGGGTACGCGGTAACGAGATAGCGATGATCTTCCAGGAGCCGATGACCTCGCTCAACCCGGTGTTCTCAGTGGGTTGGCAAATTGCCGAAGCGGTTCGTCTCCACAAGGACGTTTCCCGTCGCGAGGCCTGGCAAGAGGCCGTGCGAATGCTCGAGCTTGTCGAGATACCCGACCCAGCTATACGTGCCAAGGACTATCCGCATCAACTCAGCGGCGGGATGCGCCAGCGGGTGATGATTGCGATGGCGTTGTCCTGCGATCCCAAGCTGTTGATAGCCGACGAACCGACCACGGCGCTCGATGTGACGATAGAGTCGCAGATACTCGACCTATTATCCGGGCTCCAGGACAAGTTTGGTATGGCGATGATGTTGATAACCCACGACCTCGGTGTGGTGGCCAGCCGCGCGGCCCGTATCATCGTTATGTACGCGGGCCGCATCGTGGAACAGGGGCCCGTTGCGGCGGTGTTCAGGGATCCGGCCCACCCCTACACGCGTGGACTTTTGGCTTCGCAACCTAGTTTTGGAACCGCGGGCGGCCGTCTCGAGGCCATTGCCGGTGTCGTACCGCGGCTGACCGAGCTCCCGAGCGGTTGCCGTTTTCGTAATCGTTGCGATGTCGCCCGTTCCGACTGTGCGACGACCGACCCACGCTTGACCGGTTACCGGCCGGACCACCAGGCCGCCTGTGTGTTGGTCGGGGAGGGCTCGTGAACGGGCCTCTGGTACGGGCACGTGAGATCGGCCGCACTTTCACCAGTGGTGGCGGACTGGCGGGCGGGCGCCGGCAACTGCGCGCGGTCGACGGCGTCGATTTGGATATACTCGGCGGCGAGACCCTCGGAATCGTCGGGGAATCCGGATGCGGCAAATCGACGCTCGGCCGCCTGTTGTTGGCATTGTTGGCCCCGAGCTCGGGCAGCGTCGAGTTCGATGGTACCGACCTGGCCAGTCTGTCGCGTGCCGAGCTGCGCAGGCTTCGCCGTGATATGCAGATAGTGTTCCAAGACCCCTACGCTTCTCTCAACCCGCGCATGCGTGTGGGAAACATCATCGGCGAGGGTATCGAGATACACGGTATAGCCAGAGGCCAGGCCAAGCGGCGGGCCGTCCTCGAGATGATGGAGCGTGTGGGTCTGTCGGCGGACACCTACGACCGTTACCCTCACGAGTTCAGTGGCGGACAGCGACAGAGAATCGGTATTGCGCGTGCGCTGGTTCTGCGCCCAAAGTTCATAGTGGCCGACGAACCGGTCTCGGCGCTCGACGTTTCGATACAGGCGCAGATTCTCAACCTGTTGGCGGACCTCAAGGCGGAGATGTCGCTGACCTTCGCTTTCATCTCGCACGACCTCAGGGTCGTCGAGCACGTGAGCGACCGGGTGGCCGTCATGTACTTGGGGCGTATCGTGGAGCTGGCCTCAGCCGCCGACATCTATGCATCTCCGAGGCACCCATACACCCAAGCGTTGCTCGCTTCCGTTCCCAGTCTCGAACCGGGCGACGCGCCGCGGCCCGTGCGTCTGTCGGGTGATGTGCCGAGCCCACTGGCTCCACCGAGCGGTTGCGCCTTTCACCCGCGCTGCCCCCTGGCCGAGGAGCGATGCAGCGAGCAGACCCCGGAGCTACGCCGGGTAGCGGGTCATGAAGTGGCCTGTCATCTGGCCTGACGCACGGGCCCGGACACCGGCCGTCTAGTTGTCGCGGCTTTTGATGCGCGCGGCCTTACCCGAGCGCTCGCGGAGATAGTAGAGACGGGCGCGGCGAACCTTGCCGCGGCTTTTCACCTCGACCTTGTCGATACGCGGGGAGTGTGTGGGAAAGGTGCGTTCGACCCCGACACCGTAGGAGGTCTTGCGGACAGTGAAGCTGGCGCGGCTGCCCCCGGATCTGCGGCGTATGCATACCCCTTCGAAGATCTGGACCCGCTCTTTATCGCCTTCGACGATCTTGGCGTGCACGAGGATGGTGTCTCCCGGCCGGAAGTCCGGGAGCTTGGCTGTGGCCTGCTCGGCTTCTATGCGATCGATGACGTTCATGGCTTCCAGGGAGGGGCCGGTGTCCTCGGGAACGGGACTGTTTAGCGGGTCCCCAGGAGCCGGTCAAGGACGATGGCGGTGGCCGCCCTGACCGACAGGTGGTTGTAGTCGTCCGCGCCGGCGATTGGTTCGAGCCTCTTGCCGGCCCTCGCGATTACCTCTTCGGTCAGTCCCCAGCCGGTTCCCATCATGATGAGGTGGGGGTCGGAGCTGTGCCGCAGCTCGTTTCCCAGGGCCTCGAAGCTGATGGGGTCGGCTAGACCGCGCGCGCTGGTAACGACTAGTTCGGGCAGTTTTCCGGTGTCGGCCTCTATCTCAATCTCGACGCCTTCCAGGTCGCGGGCCAAGCGTACCCGCGATAGCGCGTCACCACGGTGTGAGTTGTAGTCGCGGCCGGCCCCGGCGCACCAGT
>JAYGCK010000002.1:0-3700 GCA_046583395.1 Deltaproteobacteria bacterium | reverse complement strand
CGCTCGGGTCGCCACAACCCGTGCCGCTTCCGGAGTTTATCTGTGTCGATGTGAGCTGCCACTGGCCGCTTCCCGACACGGCCCTAATGTCGACGTACCAGGTGCCCGGCGTTGGGTCTGCAAACTCGCAATAGGCATACTGCGATGTTCCCGTCATTCGGCAGTCGTAATCCGAGGTCGTCGGTGTGGCGCCCTGTTTGACGTGGACACTGAAATTCTCCGCCCCGCTGTCGGTGGCATTGACCGCAAGGCGAAGCTCGCCGGTACCTGCGGCAACGACGACCTCGGGGACGTCGTATAGGTCTTCGCTCGTCAGCGCACCGGAGGTCGAAGAGGTCTCGACGCGCGCACTAACACCAAAATGGGGAACATCGCCGCAACTATCAGCGCCAAGTGTTTCGCTCGCGTTCGCCGTTATCCAGCCGCTCCAGTAGGCCACGCTGGTGTCATAGCTATGGTCGTCGGCCAGACACTCGGCATTTAGACCGCTCGAGGTCACTCCGGCCAACTGCTCGACTTCGTCTGCCGTAACGAACAGCGGTCCACCCGAATCGCCGTTACAGGTGTTGGCGTCGGCGCAGCTGTCGAGATCGCTGCAGGTGAAGTCCCAGCACAGGGATTCATCCGAACCGTTGTTGCACATGGAAGTGGTCACCTGTCCGAAGCGTTTTAACCCGTAGTCGGTCGCGCTGCCTCCAGACCTCCCAAAACCGACAATGGTCGCGCGCGTGCCGAGTGCCGGGGCCGTGGTGACCAGCGAAGTGGGCGTGATGCCGGTCACCGCCTCGTCAAGCGTTATAAGCGCGAGGTCACCCACGAGCGTAAAGCCGTTGTAACTGTCGTTGACCGTAATGTCGGAGACTCCGACAAAACCGTAGTGCTGCAAGAAGACCATATAATCGCTCGCGCTCGGTTTTTTCGTGCCCTGGCAGGGTGCCATCAGAATGCTGCACACGCAGTGCGCGGCCGTGAGCACGGTCGAACAACCGACCAAAGTGCCCGTGCAACGACTATAGGCGCTGTCGCTGACCGACCCGGACAGAACGGCCACAGTGGTGAGATAATCGGAGGTCAGGTCTCCGTTGACGATGCGGGCCGCAAGCGGCACCCCGGCCATGGACCGCGGCACCACCACCGACATCAGCAACAAGATGCCGGCACACATCCCGCGTGACCATCTGCCTCCACGTGTTTGCCGGGTATCGGTCACTGTGCCATTGAGTCGGGCCCGTGAGCACGCAGAAGAAGGATACACCCCAACAGACCGAGTTCAGAGACTACTGCCGCAACTGGCTCGAAGAAAACCGTCCCGAGCCGCCCGCGTTCCGTCTCCCGCAGATGGCCATCGAGGTCATGACCGACCGCCAGCGCGATTATCTGGGGGCATGGCAGAAGGCCTGTTACGAGGCCGGACTCGTCGCCTGCGATTACCCGGTAGAGTACGGCGGCGGCGGCCACGAGGGTTTCCAATCGGTGGCCAGTCAGGAAATGGCCAAGGCCAGCACACCCTACATGCTAAACGTCATCGGGCTCAACATGGCGGCCCCGACGATGCTCAATCACGGCACCGAGGAACAAAAGAAGCGGTACCTAGCCCCCTTGTTCTCTTGCGAGGAGGTATGGTGCCAGGGCTTCTCCGAACCCGGAGCGGGCAGCGACCTGGCCAGCGTCCAAGCCTCAGCCAAACGCAGCGGCGAGAATTGGGTCATCAACGGCCACAAGGTGTGGACCAGCCTGGCGCATTTCGCCAGCTGGATGATCATCCTCTGTCGGACCAGCAGCGACGATAAGTACAACGGGCTTACCTACTTCATCGTTCCCATCGCAGGTGACGAAGCGGTAACGGTCCGTCCTCTCATAAAGATGACCGGCGAGACCGGCTTCAACGAGGTCCTGTTTGAGGACCTCGAAATACCCGACAGCCTGAGGGTCGACGAGGTCGGCAAGGGTTGGACGGTGGCCATGACCACCCTTCTCTACGAGCGTGGCGCGGCCGAGGGGGCCGGGGGTGGCGGTGGACGCTCCTTGGAGAAACGCGTCGCCGACCTGGTGGCGCTGGCCAAGCGTATGAAGCGCAGCGGGCGGGCGGCCTGGGAGGACCCCGTGCTTCGCGACAAGATCATGGACATATCCGTGCGCGCCGAAGGACTGAGACAAAGCGCCAAACGTGGGCGTATCGATACGCTTACCGAACACCCGATGCGCATACCGCTTCAGGGCAAACTAGTGGCGAGCGAACTGATGCAGGACATGGCGGCGGTGGCGCTTGAGGTCGAGGGGGTGCATTCGAGCCTCTATCTCGGCGACGAGAACGCTCCCGACGGGGCCGACTGGCCGCTGGCCTACCTCAACTCTTACGGGTTCACCATCGCGGCCGGCACCAGCGAGGTGCAAAAGAACATCCTCGGTGAGCGGGTCCTCGGCCTACCCAAGTCGAAGTAACAAGTCATGGCCATCCCTAAAGATTTCGGTTTCGGCGAAGAGGAAACGATGGTTCGCGATTCCGTGCGCAAGCTTTTGCGCGAGCGCGCGCCCATCGAGACCGTGCGCACGATGGTCGCCGGCGACCATAAACGCGCATACGAATCGGAGATACCGCCGGCCGATTACGACAAGGAACTCTGGCACGAGATGGTCGAGCTGGGACTGAGCGCGCTCTGGGTACCGGCCGAGACAGGTGGTGCGGGCATGAAGGCCGTGGCCGCGGTCTCGGTGCTAGAAGAACTGGGACGCGCCGCGCTGCCCTCGCCTCTCGGGGCCACCCTGTCAGCCACCGCGGTGCTAAGGGCCTGCGGCGAGCCGGCCCACCCGCTGCTAGGCGAAATTGCGGCAGGCCGGAGCGCGACCCTGGCCACGAGCGACGCAAGCGGTGGATGGGAGCTCGAGCGTAGCGACGCCACCCTTGGCCACCGGGGCACCGGGTGGACCTTGGAGGGTGGAGCCTCCTTCGTGCAAGACGCCCGCAAGGCCGAGCGCTTCATCGTCGCGGCCGAAAGCGAGGAGGGCCCGGCGCTGGTCGTGGTCGAGGCCGGTCAGGCCGGCGTCACTATCGTTCCCGACCGTATCGTCGATCTGACCCGCGACCAGGCACGCCTTAGATTCGAGAACGTCAAGGTCGCCGACACCGACTTGCTCGCAGCGCCCGGCAGCGCCCGCGATGTGATGGCCCGGGCGATGCCGGCCATCCTTACCTTCCTGGCTGCCGACATCTCCGGCGCGGCCGAATGGCAGCTACAGACGACCACGGAATACGCCAAGATCCGAACTCAGTTCAATCGTCCCATAGGTTTCTTCCAAGCCGTAAAACACCCCATCGTCGACATGATGGTCGACATCGACCGTGCCCGGTCCCTGGTCTACGCGGCCGCGTGCGCACTCGACACACACCCCGATGACGCCGAACGGTTGGCACGCATGGCCAAGGCCGCTGCGTCCGATGCCGCCGGGTTCTGTTCGGGACGCTCGGTGCAGCTGCACGGCGGCATAGGCTTTACCTGGGAATGCGACCTGCACATTTACTTCAAGCGGCAGCAGCACAGCCGTGCCGCCTTCGGCGACGGTGCTTACAACCGCGCGCGCCTGGCCGAAACACACTGAGACCGCTCAGCGCGCCCGGCTAGATTCCTCTATCAGTTCCAGCTTGTAGCCATCGGGGTCCTCGACAAAGGCGATTACAGTGGTACCGTGCTTCATGGGCCCC
>JAYGCK010000006.1:0-3067 GCA_046583395.1 Deltaproteobacteria bacterium | reverse complement strand
TGCCCTCATAGCCGAGCACCTCGACGGGCTCGGGACCGCCGAGGCGATAGCCGCGGTCCGCGCGCTCTCGGGACGCCGCCTGCAGAAACGGCTTTGGACCGCCTCGGCGGCCAACCCCAGGATAACGACCGCCGACCTGGTGCCCCCCGACTACGCGCCGATGCGGCCGGTGGTGTTCCACGGGAAGAACTCGTTGCCGCTGTTCACCGAGTTCGAGAAGATATGCTGCCGCCCGCCCAACGGCGCGACCTCAGGCGAACTGTGGGGATACAACGAGGGCCCCACGCGTTCGTGGATAGGTCCGGGCTACTACATCACCCACGACAGCCCCGAGGCTGAGCTTGGCGGCACGGTGTTCGATTACACCCGTATCCCCGAGCGCGGCTGCCCAGGATGGCCCGAGCCCCGGCCAAACGAACGGGGCGTCTCACGGTTGGTCTATAGCGGCATGCTAGACTACATGCGCCGGGTCGCCGCCAACGTGTTCATCGGCTCTGCGACCAAGAAGGACCGCGAGATGGACAGTTACTTCGCGGTGGTCCGCGAAAGCATCTAGACCGCGCGCTCAGGCAAAGCGCGAAATCAGGTTGTCGGCAAAGTTGCGGATGCCGTCGGGACCGGCGGCGCCCACTGCGACCAACGATAGGCCGTGAGCCTCCTGGCGCCGCCGCAGTTCTTCCTCCATCTGATCGGGGGTACCCACCAAGGCGCAGGGATATTTGATGATATCGTCGGTCGCCACGCCGAAGAGCGCCCCCATCCCTTCGGCCGTCTCCTGGGCCTGGGCCGGAGTTGCGGCCGGGTTATAGGAGAAGATGGTCGTTGCATATGAGACCGCATCGGCCGAACGCCCGGCGGCAAGGGCGGACTCTCGCACCAAAGAAAGCTTGTCGGCGACGGCCGCATCGGTGAACTCGGCGACCTTTTCCATGGTAGTGGTGCCTGGACCGCCGGTCTCAGGGACCAGGTGAACTATGTCGGCCCACTGGCCGGCGCGCCTGAGGATGCCCTTGCCGCTACCACCGAGCATTATCGGCGGTCCGCCCACACGGGTGGGAAGCGGACGAATCTGGGCGTCGGTAAGCTTGTAGTATTCGCCCTCGAAACTGAAGGGCTCTTCGCGCCAGAGCCCGCGCATGACGGTGACCGCTTCGTCCATCATCCTGAGACGCTCGCTAACATGCGGAAAATCGATGCCCAGCATATCGAACTCGGCCTTGGTCCACCCGGCACCCACACCGGCGATGACCCTGCCCCCGGCGACCTCGTCGACGTGGGCGAACAGGCGCGCCAGCATGGCCGGGTGGCGAAAGATGGTGCAGGCTACATGGCTGCCGATGGTCAGCCCGGTGGTCTGGGCTAACATGGTCATCAGAAAGAATATCTCGTAGGCGGGCTGGCCCTTCTTGAAGTCGCCCATCTCCTCGAACACATAGTGGTCGGGCACGAAGACGGCCGTAAAGCCGAGACTTTCCGCCAACTGTGCCTGCTCGACAATGTTGTCGATGCCTTTGCTTATGACCTGGCCGACCTGGCCACCGCCGAGAACTATCGCAAACTCCATCTCTTACCTCCGGGGGCGGCCACACTAACCACACACCTGATTGAAACAACCGCGCGCTGCCCTTAGGACGCGCATATGGCGAACAAACATCCTCTCCGGTTCGGGATACAGACCGGACAACAGAACCTCGAATGGACCGACCTGCTCGGTCTCTGGCAAGCAGCCGATGATTGGGGCTACGACAGCATGTGGATATTCGACCACCTCTACCCCATATACAGCGACCCCAACGGTCCCTGCATGGAAGGCTGGACGACGCTTGCCGCTCTGGCCCAGGCCACCAGCAAGACCCGCATCGGACATCTGGTAAACGGCAACACCTACCGCCACCCCAGTCTGACGGCTAAGTCGGCGGCAACGCTCGACATAATCTCCGAGGGGCGACTCAACCTGGGGCTTGGCGCGGGTTGGTTTGAGCTGGAGCACCAAAGCCTCGGTTTCGACTTCAAGACCACGCTGGGCCGTCTGGCCGCGCTCGACGAGGCCTGCTCCATAATCAAGGGCATGCTGGCCGGAGACAAGGTCACGCTGGCCGGCGAGCATTACCAGGTAAACGAAGCCCAGTGCCGGCCGCTGCCGATACAAGACGGTGGCCCTCCGCTGATGATAGGCGGTGTCGGACGCAAGGTCCTGCTCAAGATTGCTGCCAAGTGGGCCGACATGTGGAACGCACCAGGGAGCCCCGAGGTGATGGCCGATCTCATCTCGGTAATACGCCGGCACGGTGACGAGGTCGGCCGCGACACCGACGAGATAGAAAAGACGGTCATGCTGCCGCTCTGCTACACCCCCGATACCGAACTGCAGGAACTCGTCGTCTCCTTGCTGGCCGGGGCCTTCGAGCTCAGTCCCGAAGAGTCGCGGGCGCGCGCCATGATAGGCCAGAAGCAGGAATGCCTGGACAAGGTCGCGGCCTACCAGGCGGCCGGCGTCACCCACTTCATCTTCATGCTGATCGCCCCCTTCGACCACGAACAGATCCAAGGCTTCGCCGAAGAGGTCATCCCGACCGTACGCTGACCGGCCCCGCCAACGGCAGGACTAGGCGCGTCATCAACCAAGCTCGTCGCGCTTGAAGTAGAGCGTAACGGCCGCGCCGCCCGAGACACCGAGCGCAATGGCCGTGTAGACGAACATGAAGAACGAATAACCGCTGGTGTCCGGCGTCTCGTTGAGCAGGCCGAAGAGCACGAGGTTGGCGGCCACATAGACGACGTAGGCGGCGCCCATGTAGAGGGCCCGCTTCTTCATCTTCCAGATGCTCCAGGCATAGACTGCCAGATAGATACCGAAGAGCGGACCGGCGATCAGGTTGGCCGTTCCTTCGAGACGGACACCGAAGAGCACAAAGCCGGTCTCGGCCCCGCCCAAATGAAGCGGCTTGAGAAAATTAGATATGGCCAGCATCCCGAATAAAATCGCACAACTTGTAAGCCATGGCCCACGGGTGTTCATGAAAGCTCACCTCCAAAACCCTTCAGAAGTTCATAACTACGGGCCATC
>JAYGCK010000100.1:0-3435 GCA_046583395.1 Deltaproteobacteria bacterium | reverse complement strand
TCCGCTGTGGCTGGATGCGTTCATCAATTTGCACTGGACCGACGAGGCGATCTACAGGGCGCAGGGCGGCATACTGGGGATCGACACGATCTTCGTACAGAACGTGCCGCCTTTCGAGCAGCGCGAGTATTGCGCAACGCTGACAATGCCCAAATATACAAACTGGACCGAGATCAGTTCCCACACGCATCGTCACGGAAAGAGGTTTAGGATGTGGCTTCCCCCGCAGGAGGAGTGCGATGGGGGCGCCGGCTTCAGCGCTGATCCAGACTGTTTACCCGGCGACGATGATGATCTTTTCTACGAGAGTCTCACCTACGAAGATGCTCGCTATATCCGGTACCATGATGAGCCCTGGGATATGGGTAACGGGGACAAGGAGAGCCGGACGATCAAGTATTGCGCGCTCTACGACAACGGTTATGACAACCCCAGTGAGGTAAAGCGCCAGTCGACCAGTCCTACGCCTGCGCCTGGTCCGCTCCAAGTGGGTGGACCTTGTTCGGATACCACGGTTGCGTGCATGGACGGACCCAACAAGGGGAACAACTGTTACGGTAATGATTTCAATTGTCCGCAGTCCGAGTGCGATGCCTGTCCTGCGACAGGAGGTCTCACGACTGAGGACGAGATGTTCCTCATGCTCGGATTCTACTACATCCAAAAGTGTGGCAACGGGAATCTGAATCAAGGTTCCGGCGTCGATTGGCCCGAGGAGTGTGACGACGGCGGCAACGATGATGGCGACGGGTGCTCGACGTTCTGTGAGATAGAGGACGGGTATACCTGCACAGGCGAGCCGTCGGTTTGTCAGTAAGGACTTGGTCTTAACTAGCTAGACTCAGGCCCCGGTATCGGTGATACCGGGGCCTTCTTTTATCTGGACAACGAACAATGCGTTTTTCATATGCAGAGTCGATGTGTGACCCGGCCTTCTATCTACCGCTTGCACGTGCAGCCGAGGAGGCCGGATATGATGGCTTCGTCGTCCCCGACAGCATCTGCTACCCGGAAGTCTCAGATTCTAAGTACCCTTATACCCCTGACGGCGATCGTCGCTTCCTTGAGGACAAGCCCTTTGTAGAGCCCTTTTCTGTCATACCGGCGATGGCGGCAGTGACCGAGAAGCTGCTGTTCTCGACCTTTGTCGTGAAGCTGCCGATTCGCAATCCCGTGCTGGTCGCAAAGCAGGCCTCATCGGTTGCCGTGATGAGCCAAGATCGTTTCTTGTTCGGTGTTGGTTCAAGCCCTTGGCCTGACGACTATCGGATACTTGATCAGCCATGGAAACGTCGTGGTAAACGCATGGATGAGATGCTGGAAATCATCCGAGGTCTTACGGCCGGTGGTTATTACGAGTTTCACGGCGAGTTCTACGATATCGAGAGCATCAAGATATCCCCCGTGTCGGAGCGGCCTATTCCCATCCTCATCGGCGGCCATTCGGAGGCGGCGTTAAAGCGCGCCGCTCGTATCGGTGACGGGTGGATGCATGCCGGCGGCGACCCTTCAGAACTCGGAGTGATGATCGACCGGCTTTCCGAGCTGCGAGCCGAGTACGGGCGCTCGGAGCTGCCCTTCGAGGTACACGTCATCTCGATGGAGGCCTACAGCCCCGACGGCGTCAAACGCTTGGAGGACCTCGGCGTGACCGATGCGATAGTAGGGTTCCGTAACGCTTATGAGATGGGGCCCGACCGCGAGCCCCTGGAGGACAAGCTCGCTGCGCTCAGCCGCTTTGCCGACGGTGTTATCGCCAAGCTCTAAAGCTTAGTCATCTAGCCCGTAGGTCCGGCGCATGAGGCGGCGGCATGTCTGCGCCCCCGGAAGATCCAGGTCTAATCCCTCCGCTAGCTCAAGCGCTGAGGCGAGGTCTTTGTCAGCGACCGCGGCCAGGCCTTCGAGCATGTCACTTAGGTTTTGGCGTGTCTGGTCGTCAAGCTTGTGGAGACCGAGAAAGGCCTGCATCTGATCGGTGAGATTCCCGTTAGAACGGGTGATTTCCTCTAACGTTTCTATGGGCAGTCCTGCGGCTTCGGCCAAGCGAAAGGCCTCGGAGGCGGCGAGAAACTCAAGGTAGGTCATGACGTTGTTACAGAGCTTGACCGTGGCTCCGGTCCCGAGCGCACCAGTATGGACGATAGATGAAGCCGCGGCCTCGAGCATGGGCCGCGCCTTCTCAAGCACATCTTTATCTCCGCCGACCATGTAGGTGAGCGTCCCGGCCTCAGCACCCATGCGTCCGCCGGTCATGCAGGCATCGATCAGGCTCACGCCCGTGGATGTAGCGGCCTCGGCCAACTCCATTATGGTTGCCGGTAGGACGGTGCTGTGAACGGCGATTATGGTTCCGGGGGTTGCACCCTCGAGTATCCCGTTAACTCCAGTGACGACCTCACGCACCTCATCGTCGTTCCTGACGCAGACGCCGATGATGTCACTGATGCGGGCCAGTTCGGCCGGCGAGGAAGACCCTTTTGCGCCGGCGGCGACTAGGACATCCACGGCGATGGCTGAGATGTCGTATACTGTCGTTTCAAGGCCAGCCTTGAGCAGTTGCAGGGCCATCGGCTGGCCGATGTTGCCTAGTCCTATGAAGCCCGCTCGCATGTGCGGCATAGCCCTAACCCGTCTCGACACAATATGTAAATGGTGTAGATTGCTCCTCTTCCCCCCGCCGCGCATGGTCGAGTACAACCCCTACGCGTACGAACTCCACGAGGATCCGTACCCAATATACGAGCGCATGCGCCGCGAGAGCCCCGTGCTGTGGAACGAGGAGCTCGGGTTCTGGGCTCTTGCCCGGCACCGTGACGTCTTGGCCGGCTTCAAGGACACCGAGGGACTGTCGAGTTCTTATGGTGTTTCACTAGAGCCGTCGGCCTCCCATCCTGAGGCACATCAGATGATGTCTTTCCTAGCGATGGATCCACCACGCCACGATCATATGCGGGCGTTGGTTTCGCGTGGATTCTCACCTCGGCGTATCGCCGATCTAGAGGTGAGCATTAGGGAACAGACCGTTGCCTACATAGAGGGGTTTATCGCAAGTGGGCGGTGCGATTTCATAGCCGATCTTGCCGGTCGTATCCCGATGGACGTTATAAGTGAGATGCTCGGCGTAGCTGAGGCCGACCGCGATAGCTTGCGTAGTTGGGCTGATACTGTGGTTCACCGAGAGGAGGGCATGTTTGACGTGCCTTCGGCTGGGACTGAGGCAGCCGCCAAGTTGGTCGAGTATTTCAACGACCTCATAGCCGATCGCCATTGTAATCCGGGCGAGGACCTCATCTCGTCACTTTTGGCAGCTGAACTAGACGGCCAAAGACTTTCGGATGATGAGGTGCTGTCTTTTACGTTCTTGATGATCATCGCTGGTAACGAGACTACGACAAAGCTGCTTGGCAATGCCGCTTATTGGATCTGGCGCAATCC
>JAYGCK010000064.1:0-7115 GCA_046583395.1 Deltaproteobacteria bacterium | reverse complement strand
TTGGGGTGGGAATTTAATACTGGGGAACGACGGAATGCATTTCCGGCTACCTGTCGATAGTGACGAAATATCTCGCGAGGACCTGAACTAATACGGTAGCTAGGTCACATGCCGAACTAACGGTCTAGAAGTTCGGCGCGCTCGGCCGCTTCGAAGCTCTGGCGTAAGGCCGAGTAATCATCGGGGCTGAACTGCCGGAAGCTCTTGTCGCCACGCTCGCGCCAGTAGAGCGGGTCGCTGACCTTTACCGGGTTGAAATTGGCCTTCTTCAAGTGCCTGACCAGCACCTTTTGTGTACCGGTGTAGTCGAAGTCGTCTACGACCCTGATGAAATCGGGCATCCATTTGCGGTCCATGCCGCCGTGCTCGATTTGTTCCTCGCAGAAATCAAAGAAGGTCTGCGGGTCGAAACCGGTCCCGTCGGCCATCTTGAGGGCCACCATCACCAGTTCGTCGGACACCACGCAGGGCACCCCGTAGGCCGCGGCCAGCTGTATGTCGCCGTGTTCGCCTATCAGGCGGGCGACCTGCAGGGCCGAGAAATTCTCGCCGTCCTTGCGTATCCAGTCGTCGGTACGGCCGTCGAAGAACAGATATCGCTTGCCGTCCCGTTCGAGAATGTGTCCGAGGTCGCCCGAATGGTAGACCCCATCGCGATACTTTGAACTGTTGGCGTCCTTGTTGTCGAAGTAGCCCTGGAACAGCCCGGTGTCCTCGGCCACCCGGCATATCTCGCCCACGGCTTTGTCGTAGTTGGTTATCTTGCCGTCGGCGTCGAGTTCGGCACCGGCTTTGGGCCGGCCGTCCTCGCCGATTATCTGCACGGCCGGGTCGGTCACCTCGCCGACGCTGCCGCGCGGATCGACCTTGCGGCGGAAGGTGCTGATGGCGGCCTCGGTAGAACCATAAAGTTCGAACATGTCTTCTAGTCCCAGCCATTTCATGAAGCGGTCTATGTCGGGCGGCGAGGCACCGTTGCCGACGGCCCAGCGTAACTTGTTGGCGGGGTTCTCGGTCACCTCGCGGCGGATGGCCTCTTCGTCATCGCCATACTGCTTTTCGATGGCGGCCAGTACGTAGTGGCAGGGCTCTCCGACGTAGTTCCAGTAGGTGGCCCCGTACTTGAAGACGTCGGGAACGAAGTTGCTGCCGCTGAAGCGCTCGCGAAGCCCCGCGCTGCCACCCACCCAAAAGGCGGGCATCAGGCCGACGAACATCGAGTTGGAATGAAAGAGCGGCATTGACACGTAGACCATGTCGCCGGTGCCCAGCCCCACCGTGGCCGAGACTACCATGCCGGTCATGCAGAGCTTCACATGGTTGTTGTTTATCCCCTTGGGCAGTCCGGTGGTGCCCGAGGTGTAGATAATCATCAGGTTGTCTTCGGGTGCGACGTTGATGTCGGGCAAAGGCGTGTCCGAGTCGGCCGCGGGGCCCTCTGACTCGAGACAGGCGAGCAGGTCCTGGTTGGCCTCTACTTTGCCGGCGGTGGGGAGATAGAGGATGTTTTCGGCGGCCACCGTCTCGAACTTTTCGCGCACCTTCTCTATCTCGTCGCGGTAGCGTTCGTCGGCCACCAGCACCCGCGAGCGCGAGTGGTTGAGTACGCCGGCCAGGGTGTCGCCACGAAGGCCGGTATTGATGCCGAACAAGGTCAGGCCGCCCATCGCGCAGCCGCCGTAGAGCGAGAGCAGTTCGAGGTGGTTGTCGAGCAACATGGCCACATGGCCCGGTCTGTTGTCGTCGATGCTGCCCAACCGCGAGAGCATGAAGTGCGACATGCGTGCCGACTCGTTGCGGAACTGGCCATAGGTCCAGGAACGCTCGTGCTGTGTGACGAAGGTCTTGCTGGCCAGCGTCGGGTGTTCGGCACGCGCCTGTATCTGGGCGCGTACGGTAAGGTCTGCTTCGATGGCTATGGGTTGGTCGTCCACTCGTATGCGCTCCTTGGCTCTCTGTTTGTCCTAGGCAAGGGGCATCGTGTAGAAGAAATCTCCTCCTGCGGCAACGCCGAGCCCGGACTCTGATGACCAAGCTCTTTTACGTCGGCCTAGGCGGCTTTCTCGGCTCGGTCCTGCGCTATCTTGTATCCTTGGCCGTCGATTCGGGCCCAGACCCGAGGCTGATGCCTTGGGCGACCATCATCGTGAACGTGGCCGGCTGTTTGGCCATTGGACTGCTGGCCGGCTGGTCGGAAGGCCGCGGCGTGCTAGGCGACGGCCTGGCCCTTTTCGTCATGGTCGGCCTGCTTGGAGGATTTACGACCTTTTCGGCCTTCGGCCTGCAAACCGCCGAACTTGTGCGCGGGGGCTATGCCGGGCTGGCCGCTCTCAACGTTGCCGCCCAAGTGGTTCCAGGTCTTGCCGCGGTATGGCTCGGCTTCTCGGCCGGACGAATGATATAGGCGCCCGCGATGCGTACCGACAATCTTTCCGGACAAACCGCGTTAATCACCGGCGCCGGTAGCGGCATCGGGCGTGCCACGGCCGAGCTGCTGGCCCGTCGCGGTGCCGACCTCATCATTTGCGACATAGACGAGGGACGGGTCGGGCGCGCGGCCGATGAACTGCGTGCGCTCGGCCGCAAGGTGACGGCCCGCAGGGTCGATGTCTCATCGGCCGAGGCCATGGAAGCTTTTGCCGCCGAGGTAAGCGCTGACATAGGCTCGCTCGACATACTGATGAACAACGCCGGGGTCGGGGTGGCCGGTAGCTTGGTAGAGACGCCTATAGAGGACTGGAACTGGGCCATCGGCATAAACATCCTCGGCGTGGTCAACGGTTGCCGCTTGTTCGTGCCAGCCATGGTCGCAAGCGGCCGGCCCGGGCATGTCATCAATCTGGCTTCGGCCGCCGGCTATACGCCCGTGCCCGGTCTTTCCACTTACGGAGCGACCAAGTTCGCGGTGCTGGGCCTTAGCCAGGCCTTACGCATGGAACTGACCGGTACCCAGATAGGCGTGACGGCCGTGTGTCCCGGTGTCATCAACACCGATATAGTTCGGGCCTCGCGCGTGCATGGTGAACTGGCCACCGAGGCCTCCCGCCAGCGGACCATCGACTCTTACGTGAAGCGCGACTACGGGCCCGAACGGGTCGCGCGCAACATCCTAAAGGCCGTTGGCCGGAACCGGGCGGTGGCGCCCGTGAGCCCCGAGGCCTGGCTGATGTACTACGGTATGCGGCTCTTTCCGGGGCTTTGCCGGCGGCTCAACGTAAAACTCCAGAACAGAGTGACCGAGGCGGGTTGAGCGGCGTGTCCGGATTGAGCGGTCTGCGGGTGGTCGACATGTCCACCGGGATTGCCGGTGCCTACACCACCAAGCTCTTCGTCGATGCCGGCGCCGATGTCGTGAAGATAGAGCCGGCCGCCGGTGACCCGCTGCGCCGTTGGTCGGCCTCGGGCGCCGACCTCGGTGGCCGGGACGGCGCTCTGTTCCGTTTTCTGGCTGCGGGCAAACGTTCGCTCACATTAGCCGGAGACCTGGGCCAGACCGAAGAGTTGCTCGAACGCTGTGACCTTCTGGTGGTCGGGCCCGACGGGCCCATGCACGAGCGTGAGGGTCTGGTCCTGCTTTCGATAACACCCTTCGGCCTGACCGGTCCTTGGAAGGACCGCCCGGCCAGCGATCTGATAATCCAGGCGCTTTCGGGCTCTTTGGGCACACGCGGTCTGCTCGATGCCGAACCTTTCCAGGCCGGTGGCCGTATCAGCGAATGGGTGGGTGGCACCTATGCGGCCGTGGCCGCCCTTGCGGCCTTGCTGCGTGCGGAGGTCACGGGACAGGGGGAACTTGTCGATTTCTCGCTCCTCGAGGTCATGACCGTGGCCGGTACCAACTACATGGACCTCATGGCGCGCATCACGGGGTTCGGCGCCGGCGACCGCCTGCCGCAGACCGTCGAGACCCCTTCCATCGAACCGACGGCCGACGGTTATGTCGGGTTCTGTACCAACTCGCGCCAGCAGGTGGCCGATTTCATGCGGCTCATTGAACGGCCCGACCTGGTCGATGACGAGGAACTGGCCCAGTTCATCGGCAGGCTCGGGCGTTGGGATGAGTGGAACGGGTTCGTTCACGAGTTTACCGAGCGCTTCACGACCGACGAGATTATCGAGCGCGCCGCGGCCCTTCGAATCCCGGTGGCCCCGGTCCTGAACGGTGACACCGTTCGCAGTCACGAACACCTCGCTGCGCGCGGGGTCATTGGCCCTTCTCCCGACGGAAGCTTCGAGGCGCCGAGGCCTCCTTACCGTATCGACCACCAGGACCCGCCCGCGATGCGCCCGGCTCCGACCTTGGGCCAACACGAGGGGCTGGTCGAATGGGCCGGGCAAGAGCGGGCACCGGGCGATTCCGAACGCGGCGCGGCGTTGCCGTTTGCCGGGTTGCGGGTGGTCGATATGACGGCCTGGTGGGCCGGGCCTTCTGCCACCGGAATGCTGGCCCTGCTCGGAGCCGAGGTCATCCATCTCGAGTCCGCCGCCCACCCCGACGGTATGCGGATGATCGGCGGAATGGCCCGTGGCAGTTACGACGAATGGTGGGAGGCCAGCGGTTTCTATCAGGCCGCCAATGCCAACAAGCTTGGACTCAGCTTGGACCTCGCAACGGAACGGGGCATGGAGCTATTTGAGAGAATCCTCGCTAGCTCGGATTCTCTCGTCGAGAACTTCACCCCGCGGGTACTCGACAACTTTGGGTTGGACGAACAGCGACTGGCCGCGATCAACCCGAACCTCATTTTACTCAGAATGCCGGCCTTCGGTCTCGACGGTCCCTGGCGTGACCACACCGGTTTTGCCCAGACCATGGAGCAACTCGTCGGCTTGGCCTGGGTGACGGGTCATGCGGACGACCAGCCGCGCATTCAGCGTGGGCCATGCGACCCGCTGGCCGGGATGCACGCGGCCTTCGCATTCCTGGTCGCTCTAAGAAGGAAGGCCGCGGGAGCGGGCTTCCAGCACATCGAATGTGCGATGGTCGAAGGGGCGCTAAACGCCGCGGCCGAACAACTGATCGAGTTCACCGCTTACGGCGCGCTGTTGTCACGCGACGGCAACCGTTCGCCCGCTGCGGCACCGCAGGGGCTCTACCCTTGCCGCGGCGGTGGGCCCGGCAGCGAACGCTGGTTGGCCCTGTCGGTGACAAACGACGAGCAGTGGCAGGGGCTAAAGAGCGTGCTCGGACATCCGGCCTGGGCCGGTGGGTCCGGCTTTGACGGTCAGGCCGGACGCACCGCAGCGCAGGACGAGTTGGACGGGCGGCTTCGCGCCTTCTTTGCCGGGCGCGACCGCGAGGAAATTGTCGCCGCGCTGTGGAACGCCGGCGTTCCGGCCGCGCCGGTGGTAGACCCGCGTGCCGTGAGCGGGCTCGAGCAGAACCGCTTCCGAGCTTTCTTCGAACAGCTCGAGCATCCGGTCACGGGCACCAACCCGGTTCCCGGTCCGCCCTTTCGCTATGCCTCGGTTCCGAGTTGGCTACACAGCCCGGCGCCGACGCTGGGCCAGCACAACCGCGAGATACTCTCGGGCCGGCTCGGTGTTTCGGCCGGCGAACTCGCCGAACTCGAGTCGGCGGGCATCATTGGCACCCGTCCCTCCGGCCTTTGATGCACACCGCGCTTTTCTCAGGCGTAACGGCCGTGTAGGCCCCACGGGTGGCCGCTCTCGACTACAAGGCCTTCGACGCCGACAATCATTACTACGAGGCCGAGGACGCCTTTACCCGGCATATCGACCGGCGCATGCAAAAGCGCGCGGTCCGTTGGGTAGAGGTGGGTGGCCGCAAGCGCATCCTTGTTGGCGGCCGACTCGATAGCTTCATCCCCAACCCGACCTTCGATCCGGTGACCAAGCCGGGGGTGCTGGGCGACTATTTCCGGGGTGTCAATCCCGAGGGCAAGACCATGGCCGAGCTGTTCATGGACAACATCGAGCCCATACGTCCCGAGTACCGTGACCGTGACGCCAGGCTCACCGTCATGGATGAACAGGGGCTAGCGGCGTGCATCCTTTACCCCACACTCGGTTGTGGCATTGAGGAGCCCCTTCGTTCGGATGTGGAGGCGACTCATGCGGCGCTATCAAGCTTCAACCGTTGGCTGCTAGAGGACTGGGGATTCAACTACAAGAATCGTATCTACACGGCGCCAATGATGTCTCTGGCTGATCCCGAGCGTGCTACCGAGGAGTTGCAATGGGCAATTAAGGAGGGGGCGCGCATCGTGTATCTACGACCGGCTCCGGTTCCCAAGACATCGGGCAGTTCTCACTTCGGAGTACCCGAACACGATCCCTTCTGGGCGCTGGCCGAAGAGTCTGGTGTGGTCGTTGCGTTCCACACGGCCGACTCTGGCTATGGACGGTTCACTGCGGCGTGGGAGGGAAAGCGACAGATGGAGGGCTTTCGCGGTGGCTATGCCTTTGCGATGTCGACCACGATTGGGAGAGCAATCATGGATACCATGGCAAGTCTTATCGTCCATGGCGTGTTCGCTCGTTTTCCCGGACTTAAGGTTGCGAGCATCGAGAACGGTTCTTTCTGGGTTCCGTGGCTGTTCAAGAACTTTGCAAAATCCTACGGCCAGATGCCGGGTGAGTTTTCCGAAGATCCCCGCGAGACCTTCCGCCGGCATGTGTGGGTGGCGCCGTTCTTCGAAGATGACGCACGTGAACTGGCCGATCTGATTGGTGTCGAACACGTGATCTTCGGCTCGGATTTCCCGCATGCCGAGGGTTTGTCGACCCCTCTCGACTACCTCGGTGAACTTGCGGGGTTTTCGGATGAAGAAGTCCGCCTAGTGATGCGCGATAACGCCCGAACGATGCTGGGAGTTGAACTGCCGGTCTGAGAGCAGGCGGGCTTGACGAGGGTCGCCTCGGCCACTAAGTACATGAATCAGTAAGCTTACAGTTGGCTGTAAGTTGATTTAAATCAGTGGAAGCGGCCGTGGTCATGGGAGCCAGCAACGGGCTCAACCGGCGTGAGCGACGCAAGATCGCGGTGCGTGAATCCATAGTCGAGGCGGCCATCGGATTGTTCGACCAGCACGGCCTTGCCGAGACCACGGTGGCCGAGATCTGCGAGCTGGCCGATGTCGCCGAGAAGACCT
>JAYGCK010000048.1:0-11340 GCA_046583395.1 Deltaproteobacteria bacterium | reverse complement strand
CGATACCGAGAAAACCCACGCCAAGACCGCTAACACCGAATAGCACGAACTGTATCCACAATGCCGCGACCACGGTCCAGACCCCGGTCTTGGTCGCCAGCCCGCGCCCGCGAAGCTCGGCGGCGGCGGCCCCTAGAATGAGCAGGCCAGCCGGAACCACGACGAAGAGACTCATGCTGGTCATCCTGCCATCTCCCCTAGGTGGGTCGCAAACGCCGGGACGGTAGCGGCCTCACGGCGGCCCACGCCGGGGAACTCCGCACCAGCCGCTTTCTTTTCGGTCCGCATCGTCACGAGCATGGGCCGGAGCCCAGCAAACTAGCAAGCAAGCCTTATGCCAAGCCTGGCTCTTGGTTACGGTCTCTGGGCAGCCGACTGGCACCCTCATAGAACCGCTCAATCGCGACCCTCAAGGCCGATGTATTGCGGTCACGTCTAGACGGTCAGCGGGCCGGCAGACCCCCGAAACAAGGCCGCCCTCTGCCTCCACACTGCACTGCAGTAGTGCAAGACTTTCTTCTGCATCGCAGGGCTGCGGCATAGCTGGCGGCCTGCCTCAGGGCCCAGCAGCCTCCTCCCGGACAGCGACAACCCAGACCCCTGCGGCCGCTGCACGCACAGCCCCCCCCCCGAACGGGGGGGGGCTGAAAGTGGCACGTATTTTGATTGTCTCCTTGGCCAGGAACGTCCAAAGGACCATGGCAAGACGGAACAAAGCGGACAGTGCCAGGCGGCCGGCCAGCATGCGGGTGGTCTACAAAACCAACTGCACCAACCCCGGCTGCGGGCATAGCTGGAACATCACGGTCACCCGCGATGATCTTAGCGCGCTGGCCAGCAAACTGGCCTGCCCGGGCTGCTCGCGCGGCGGTGGCCAGCTGCGCAGCGAGGGCCGGCTCAAAGCCACCTCGCGCACCTCCTACTACCGGGCGAGCCTGGTCTTCCCGACCCTCGACGGTATCACCGGCGAGCTCAAGGATGCCCTCGCCGCGGCCGGCCGGGCGACCCCACGATGAACTCTTACGAACAGGACCGAACGGCCACCGTGCGCGTACCGCTCACCCGACGCGAGATCCGCGAGTCTTCGCACGAAACGATCTTCCTGATCGCCGAACTGTCGGACGCGATTCGCCGGGGTGTTTACTATTACTCGATGTTGGGCCAGCAGCTGTTCAACGTCAACGAAGTGCTCAACGCGCTGATCATCGATGGCGAGGTCGCCTACGAGGACGAGGAGGCCGACCCGGTCATCGCCCACTAACGTAGCTCCGGCGCCTCACTCCACATAACCGAGACCGCGCAACTGTTCCCAGGTGGCCGCGTCCACCGGGAGCGTCGAACCGGCATCCTGGCCGCCGCTCTCGTAACTATCGATTTCGGCGACCGGGCGTCCAAGCGCGGCAGCAAGGTCGGGCATTACCTTTCCGGTCATATCCTTGGCCACTGGTAGACCGAGAAGATGGAGGACGGTCGGCGCTATGCTCTCGATGAACACCTCACCGCCCCTGCTGCCCGCCGCCTTCCCGAGACCGGGCCCGGCGACCAGAT
Source organism: Deltaproteobacteria bacterium (assembly GCA_046583395.1). Taxonomy (GTDB): domain Bacteria; phylum Desulfobacterota; class Binatia; order UBA1149; family CAYXZP01; genus CAYXZP01. The sequence continues at coordinate 9,792 of JAYGCK010000048.1, read as the reverse complement.
AGATACCGTCAAAGTCGTGGGTCCCTATCTGATGGTTGCGGTTGCGGTTGGACTTGAAGCCGTGGTCGGAAGCCAGGACCACATAGAACTCTCCCTGTACTTGGTCGAGGAGGCGGCCAAGTTGCCGGTCGGTCTCGCGATAACTGTCACGCACCGCCTCCGAGTATAGAGCGGCCTTTTCCGGCGGGAGGTCCTCGTAATCCTCGGGCCGCATATAGGCCCAATAGGGATGCGAAACACGGTCGACCAGCGTATTGACGTAAATGAGCAGGTCCCAACGTCCGCCCACGAACATGCCGACGGCATCGGTCTGTATCCGCGACACGTCAACGAGGTGTTCATAGAGGTACTTCGGCGTGTCCGGCTCCGCCCAACGGCTCCAGCCGGGGCCCTCCGGGATATAGGGCCCGGCAAGGCCAACCGCGATGCGCTCTGTGACATCGCCGGGATGGCTGACGACCAAACCGGGATCGACACGGTAGAAGGGGCTCAAGTAGAAGGCATCGGTCCCGAGCCGCTTGATCCGCACCATCCCCCTATAAGAGGGATGCGAGCCCAAACGGGCGGCCACCCAGGGTGACCAGGCCCCTAGGGCAAGTTCCCCCATTGCGCTGGTGAGAACGGTGCGATTATCACGGTAGACCGGAGGCAGGGAACGGCCCTGCATCTGCCGCGACTCGTAGACATGGCCGGTATTGCCACCGACGTGCGAGCCGCTCAGCGGGAACCCCGACAGCATCACGCCGCTGACGGGTTCGGGCGGCCAGGTCGATGGAACGTTGAAGACATCGGTGACCAGGCCGGCCTGAGAACTTATCTGCCAGAGGGACCTCACACGGCGGTGGGTCGACTGAGAGGTCTTCCAGTTGACGACGCCGTGGCGCTCCTTGTCGTGGCCGGTAAAGATGGTCGTCCACACCACCGGAGAAAGAACCGGGGGACGCGACCGGAGGACCCCGTGTATGCCGCGCTTGTAGAGTCCGTGCAGAACGGGCAACTCGCCCCGTTCGAACATCGGCTCCATGACCTTCCAGGTCCCACCATCGATTCCGAAGACCATCACACGGCGGCCTGCGGCCTTGCCCGGTGCCTGCGGTCCGGCCAGATAGATGGTGGCCGACAACAGCGCCGCAGCAACAAGGACCGAACTTATTATCCGCATGGACTTTCTGGGGCTCCGCCCCTAGCTTAACCGCCAATGCGTGACCGCGGCGCTACTCTGAAGAGCATCCGCATCGGCATGGCCGCGCTAGCCTGCCTGGCGCTGGCCTCTTGTTCAAAACCAGCGGGCGACTCCATGTGTCCCGGTTGCAACGTGGTCCTGGTCTCACTCGACACGGTGCGCGCGGACCACCTCGGCGCCTACGGTTATATGCGACCCACCTCGCCCGCCTTCGACCGCCTCGCCGAGCGCTCGCTCCTGTTCGAGGACGCTATCAGCCAGGCGGCCTGGACCTTGCCGGCGCACGGTTCGATGATGAGCGGGCTTTACCCCGACGAACTTGGGGTTACCCATTACCCGGCACTTCGCCGCCTGCCCGATATGAACCCGACACTGGCCGAGCGCTTCTCGTCGGCCGGCTACGCGACCGCGGGCTTTGTCGGCGGCGGTTTCGTTTCCAAGCACTTCGGTTTCGACCGTGGCTTCGACAGCTATGTGAGCGACGGACGCCGCTTCGAACACAACATCGACGAGGCCTTCGACTGGCTCGAGAGCGTCAAAAAACGCCGTTTCTTTCTTTTCTTTCACGGCTACGACGCTCACCGGCCATACTATTCGGACCAGGTCGATCGCGAGGCCCTCGGCCTGGACATCGACATGCCTCACAACCGCCGTGGGTACTGTCTGGGTGAGAACCGCCAGTACCCCGCCGACCTGGCACGGGTCGTCGACCACTACGACGCATCGGTTCGCCACGGCGACCGCTTTCTCGGGTACCTGCTCGAAGAACTGGCGCGGCTCGGGCTTTCCGAAAAGACGGTGGTGCTGGTCACCGCCGACCACGGGGAGGAATTCTTCGAACACGGAAACTGCGACCATGTTCGGTTTGTCTACGACGAGACCGTGCGGGTCCCGTATCTGATACACGTTCCCGGCCGGCAAGCGGCCCGGGTCCCGGGGACGGTGCCCGCCTCGGTATCGGTAGCAAGAACGCTGCTCGATCTTGTCGGTATCGGCAAGGAAATGCCGGGCGTGTCGCTTGCCCCCACCGTGGCAGGCCAGGTCCAGAGCTTCGAACGAATCTTTAGCCAGGCCGACAGCCGTCAAGGCCACTTCGGCAGCCGGGGAGGCACGCTGGCGATGTATGCCGGGCCGCTAAAGCTCATCAGCTACACCGACGAGGACACGCTCGAAGCCTACGACAGGGGCGTGGACCCGGCCGAGCAAAGCTCCTTGCCCGTCGAGCACCCAGTCTACGGCCGGGCCGGCGAACTGCTGGCATGGTCGAACGCGCTGATAGAACTGCCGCGTCCCGCACCGCGGCCGGGAGACGAACGCGCCCAGAAAAAGCAGAAGCGCGAGAAACTCGCCGAAGAGCTACGCTCGCTCGGTTATGTAGAGTAAACCGCGTTGCCCGCGCCCCGAGGCTCGGCTATCTAATGGTGTCCATCGCTACTCCCCGGTAGCTCAGTTGGTAGAGCAGACGGCTGTTAACCGTCTTGTCGCTGGTTCGAGTCCGGCCCGGGGAGCCATATTTCAGCCAAGCAACGCGACCAGCGGCCACAGCAACAGCGCATAGCTACCGACAAGCGCGGCCATGGAGACCGGGACCCACAGACCGAACAGCGCAAGGTCGGTCGCGGCCGGAGACGAACCCTTGGGCGGCAGTTCGAGCCGGCGCCGCAACTCGCCGAGGCTTTCGGCAAGCAAGGCCGGGACAAACTCCCCCGAATAAAGCGTCCGGCTCCTGCGCCCGCGCGCGAAGGCGGCAAGCGTACGGACCGGCGCGATGACCGCGCCTATGGCCAGGGCGTACATGTTGAGCAGCCAGGCAGCACCGTGGTCGGCGCAGCCACCCCCTATCTCCCAGGCCGCGACCTCGGCCTCGCCGGTCCAACTGGTATCGTAGTCGGCAACAACGTGATGAATGTCGTGCAACCTGACCGAACGTACGCGCGCCGCGCTGTTGGGAAACATGATAATGGTGTGGCCGGCCAACCGGAGCCTTCCCCAGCGGTCCGAGTAACCCGATTCGCCCAGGTCGTTGGCGGCAAAGTACAGTTCGCGCGCCTGACCGACCGTCGCCGATTCGTCGTATGCCGGTAGCTCTGCCATACTCCCGCCCCTGGGAACCATGACGCTAGCAGGACAACAGCACGGGCCAAAATCTGCAGTGGTCGCCAGTCCGCGCGGGTTCTGTGCGGGCGTCTCCTACGCCATCGACATCGTCAATCTCGTGCTCGAGCATCACGGACCGCCCGTCTACGTGCGTCACGAGATAGTTCACAACCGCCATGTCTGCGATGACCTCCGCTCACGCGGAGCCATATTCATCGACGACGTTGCCGAGGTGCCCGAGGGAAGCCTGCTCATCTTCAGCGCACACGGCGTCTCCCCGAAGGTCCGTCGCGAGGCCAACGAGCGCAAGCTCGAGGTAATAGACGCCACCTGCCCCTTGGTGACCAAGGTCCACCTGGAGGCCAGACGTTTCGCCTCGGAGAACTACGACATCCTTCTGATAGGGCACCGCGGCCACGTCGAGGTCGAGGGCACGCTTGGCCAAGCCTCCGAACGCATGCAGTTGGTCGAGACGGTCGCCGATGTGGCCGGGGTCAACGTACGCGACCCCGAACGTGTCGCAGTGGTGACCCAGACCACTCTGTCGGTCGACGACACCCATAACATCGTCGAGGCCATCCGTCAGCGTTTCCCGGCCGTACATACACCGGGCAAGGACGACATTTGCTATGCGACCCAGAACCGCCAAGAGGCCGTAAAGGCCCTGGCCGCCGACTGCGAGCTGGTCCTTGTGATGGGCTCGCCAACATCGAGCAACGCCAACCGGCTGGTCGAGGTCGCGCGCAACGCCGGCAGCGGCGCGTGGCTGATTGAATCGGCCTCCGACATCGACGCTACATGGCTCGAAGGTGCCGACAACGTCGGCTTGACGGCTGGAGCATCGACCCCCGAGTCCCTAGTCCGCGAGGCCGTCGCCCACCTCGAGTCACTGGGCTGCACTGCGGTGACCGAGCTGGAGACCGCACGCGAGCGCGTAACCTTTGCGCTGCCCCGAGAGCTACGCCGCCTCGAGCCCGCGGCCGGCCTCACCGACATCGATTAGCAGGGCAGTGGGTACGGTCGGCCGAGAGCAGCTCGAACAGGGTCTGGCCGGACTACGCACGCTGGTCAACGACCCTGCCTCCGGTATCCACGGTCCCGGTTCCAAGAACTGGGAGATAGACCGCGAAGCGATACTCTTCCTCGGCGGCGGACGCGCGGCCCTGCTCCAGCTCGCCCATCCCTTCGTAGGGCACGGGATTGACGACCATTCGACCACCCGCACCGACCCGCAGGGGCGCTTCATACGAACCTTCGAAAACATCTGGGCCATGGTCTTCGGCCCCCTGGACGAAGCGCTCGAGTCGGCCAGGCGTGTTCATGCGGTCCACTCACGGATAAACGGCATAATCGACGAGGAGGTCGGCCGCTTCGCCGCCGGGACACCCTACAGCGCGGCCGACCCGGCAGCGCTTCTGTGGGTCTACGCCACCCTGGTCGATTCGGCCCTGCTGGTCTACGAACTGATGGTCAGGCGGCTGAGCCTGGCCGAAAAAGAGCAGTACTACCAAGGGTCGAAACGGTTCGCCCATCTGTTCGGCATTCCGCAAGACATCGTCCCGCAGCGCTGGGAGGACTTCGTCGCCTATCTGGCCCAGATGTACGCCTCCGATACCGTGCGGGTCGGAAGCCGGGCACGCGAGACCGCGCGCTTTCTACTGACCCCGCCGCACCCCTTGTTAACGCCGGCAGCCTACTGGTACCGCGCGGTCACCGCCCGTCTATTGCCGCCGGCCATCCGGATACAGTTCGGATTGCGTTACGGACGGTTCGAGAAGCTCTTGGCCTGGGCCTCGCTGCCGGCGCTCAAACAGATACTGAGAATACTGCCGTCACAGTTGCGCCATCTGCCGGTATACCGCCGGGCGCTCGCACGCAGCCACGAGGCCACGGCCTAGCCCACCGTCCCACCGTCGCGCAGCCCGGCGACCTCTTCGGACGAGAACCCGGCTTCCAGAAGAACGTCTTGGGTATCGGCACCCGCAGCAACCGGCGGGCGCTCGAGTTGGGCGCTGGTTCGACTGAAGCGCGGTGCCGGGGCCGGTTGAACGACACCGTCGAGGTCCACCAACGTCCCGCGTTCCTTCATGTGGGGGTGAGAGGCGGCCTCCCCCATGGTCAGCACCGGAGCGAAACATACGTCGGTGCCCTCTAACAGCTCACACCACTGGTCCCGTGTTTTGGTCCGGAACAGTTCGGCAAACCGTTTCTTCATCGTCGCCCACTGGCCCATGTCGAGCTGCTCGGGAATCTCTTCACCCGCCAATCCTAGCCTATCGATAAGCTCGGCATAGAACTGCGGCTCGATGGAACCGATGGACACATACCCGCCGTCCTTGGTCTCGTAGACATTGTAGAAGTGCGCACCGCCGTCGAGCACGTTCGACCCACGCTCGTCGTTCCAGAAACCCACCGCCCGGGTACCGTGAAAGACCGACATCAACGCGGAGGCGCCGTCGACCATCGCGGCATCCACTACCTGTCCCTTGCCCGAGCGCGAGGCCTCAAGCAGCGCAGCCAACACACCGAGAACGAGGAACATGGAGCCGCCGCCGAAATCACCGACCAGGTTCAAGGGCAGTACCGGTCCGCCCTCGGCCGTTCCTATCGCGGCCAAGGCTCCGGTTAGCGCTATGTAGTTAAGGTCGTGCCCGGCGGCACCGGCCAGCGGGCCATCCTGCCCCCAACCGGTCATACGCCCGTAGACCAAGCGGCCGTTCCTGGCCATGCAGGGCTCCGGACCGATGCCCAGACGTTCGGCCACGCCGGGTCTGAAACCTTCGAGCATCGCGTCGGCGCCCTCGACCAAGCGCATGAGCACGGCCACACCAGCCTCGCTCTTGAGATCTACGCCCAAGCGGCGGCGCCCCCGCGCCATGATGTCGAAGCGCGGTTCGGACCAGGTCTCCATAGGGTGCCCACCGACCCGGTCGATACGGACAACATCGGCACCGAGATCGGCCAGCAGCATGCAGGCATGCGGCAAGGGCCCTATGCCGGCGATCTCGAGTATCCGGATTCCCTCTAACGGCCCCACCGAACTAGCCTCAGTCGGGATAACTTATTTCGCAACTGGGGCCGACCGGACAGGATTGACAGGTCAGCACCCAGCCGGCGGCCACGTCGTCGGCATCGAGGAAATCGTTGTTGAGCATCCGGACCTCACCCTGCTCCACTTTGGCCATGCAGCAACCGCAGTAACCGTCGGTGCAAGAAAACGGCGGCTCGAAGCCGGCCGCGCGAAGCGTGGCCAACACCGTGTGCCCGCGCTCGTAGGGAACCTCGTGACGTTCGCCGTCGAGATGGACGGTAAGTTCTGGCGGCACCTCCAAGCCCGTCTGTAGTGCGGCGGCCTTGCCCTCGGCCTCTTGCTCGGCCGCGTCCTCTTCGGGCGAGACGAACACTTCTATATGAACGCGCTCGGGGGGGACGGCCAGTGTTTCGAACGCAGCACCCACAACCTCCATGAAGGGCGCCGGCCCGCACATATAAACCTCGGGCTGCGCGTGCGCCGACACGAAAGCTCCGGCTCCGTCAACGGTCAGGTAACCGTCGCGGTCGTCGAGATGATAGCTAATCTCCAAGCGTCCGGGGTTGGCCGCGGCAAGCTCTTCCAGCTCTTTCTCGAAGATGACGGAGGACCGGTCGCGGTTGGCATAGACCAGATGCACCGGCCGCGAACCGGTCAGCATCGCGGTCTTGATGATGGAGATGACCGGGGTTATCCCGCTTCCACCCGCGAACATCAGCAGGCCGCGCTCCGACCCGTCGAGCGTAAACAACCCGCCCGGCGGCAGAACGCTCAGCGTGTCGCCCGGACCCACGCTGTCGTTGATCCAATTGGACACCCTGCCGTCCTCGACCCGCTTGATGGTGACCTTGTGTTCCTGGTCGGCATCGGGCGAGCTCGAAAGCGAATAGCAACGGACCAGCTCCCCGTCTTCGTATGGAACCTTGAAGGTCAGGAACTGGCCGGCCTCGTACCTGTAATCGGCGCTGAGCTTGTCGGGAATCTCCAATACCAGCGAGACCGCGTCATCGGTCTCGCGCAGCACGCTGGCGACCTCAAGGTCGTGATAGACATGCCCGGACCTGCTCATCTCATTGCTTCGTCCAGCTTGCCCAGCCCGTCCAGTGCGGGGCCGAGGCCGAGCGCTCGCTGCCACTTTTCCCGAGCGCTCGCGAAATTTTCAAGTGAGGCCGCGAACAGCCAGCCCAAGACCGGCCCCCCGGCCCTCCCCGGCCGCTCCGCTATCGACTGCCGGTTCACGGCCAGGTTCAGTTATCGAAGCGCCGGCTCCAAGGCAGAACCGTCCGCTCCAGCCAATTCTGATCGTGGGCGACGAGAATGACGGCCCCCTCACGCTCGACGCCGGCCAGGAGAGCGCGCACCTGGCCCAGGCGCCCCTCGAACTCGGGAACCGCCAGTGTCCTATACAACAAGGGCTTGCTCACATCGTGGCGAATGCCGTCATGGTTGTTGACGGCGTCGCCGGCCGCGACATAGGTCCGCACGCGGTCACCGCCGAGGACCTTGACCACGACCAACTGGCTGCCCGGCGTATGACCGCCGCTCTGGAACACCCATACGCCGTCGAAACCCGGAACCGGTTTGAGCAGAGGCTGGTCGGCCAGTAGTTCCAAGCGTGCACAGGAACTTTCCTTGACGGTCTGCAGGCCGGCGCGGGTGAGCAAGGTCGGCCGCTCGGCCTGCGCGCGAGTCATGAACGCACGGACCTCGCGTGCGCCGGACCCGCAAAGGTCTTGGGCAGCTCCGACATGGTCCTCGTGCAGATGGGTGAACAGCAAGGCCCGTACTCGCCAGGCGTCTTCGGCCATAAGGTATGACGGAGAACCGTGAACAACGATGGGATCGGCGTCGCTGATAAGCTCGAGACGGCGGCCAAAGGCGAGCGCGTCGGCAGGGACCATGCCCGTGTCGATGAGAAGAACGCGCCCGTCGGCCCACTCCACGGCAATGGCCGGGTGGCTCATCATATGGACGCCTCCGGCCCGAGGGTCGCGGCGCGGGTCGAGGACCGCGCTACGCGCCATGCGCTGTGAGGCCGTGTTGAGAAAGCTGACCCGCACCGGCAGCCCGCCCCCCGACAATCCCATGATGTCGGCCGCCGACGGCAGGGGTGGAAGGTCGCGGCGGGCGCTGAGGTGTCCGCCAACGGTGACCAGGGCAAAGACCATCGTAGCCAACAAGACCAGATAGGCACTGAGTTTGAGGGCTGCTCGCATGCTCGAACGGGTGGCCGTATCACAGCGCCCGGCCATAGGACAAGCTGGCCCGCTGTTGCCGGCAAGCAAGCAGAGCGTATAGTTGGTAGGGCCCCATGCACCGTCACCGTAACAGCGGCCGCGGCCTCGGACTGACGCTCGTACTACTGGCCTCTTACATGGTCGCCGAGGTCATCGGTGGCCTGTTGTCCGGCTCACTGGCGCTGCTGGCCGACGCCGGCCATATGCTGGCCGATGTCGGCGCGCTGGCCCTGTCGATGTTCGCCATAAGGATGGCCGCACGGCCGGCCACCGCCCAGCGAACCTATGGTTACTACCGCGCCGAGATACTCGCGGCGCTGGTCAACGGCTCGGCCCTGGTCGCCATCGCCGTGTTCGTGCTCGTCGAAGCCGCCGGTCGTATCGCCTCTCCCCCCCAGGTCCTTGCCGGAACGATGCTCACGGTGGCGGTCGGCGGTCTGGCCGTTAATCTTGCCGGCATGGCCATACTCGGCCGCAGCCGCAACGAAAGCCTCAACCTACGCGGGGCCTGGCTGCACCTGGCCAGCGACGCCCTGGGCAGTCTGGGGGTAATCACAGCCGGTCTTTTGGTGTGGGCCTACGGCTGGCAATGGGCCGACCCGGTCGCCTCGGTGCTAATTGCCATACTGGTCGTGCACTCGGCATGGAACCTGATCAAGGAGGCCGTGGCGGTGCTCATGGAAGGCAGCCCAGGACATATAAACGCCGACCGGGTGCGCGATGCCATTCTCTCGCTGCCTGCGGTCCTCGAGGTCCACGACTTGCATATCTGGACCATCACCAGCGGCATGGAAGCCCTGTCGGGCCATGTCGTGACCGAAGAAGGCTCGGAGGACCAGGCGGTACTGGCCGAGGTCCGCACGCTCCTGCACGAGCGCTTCTCGATTGGGCACATCACCGTGCAGATCGAAAAGGCCGGCTTCGCCGAGCCCGAGCTATGCCCCTAGGGCACCAGCGTGCACGTCACGCCCGGCAAGGGCCAGATCCCGTCAGTGATATCCGAGACAGACACGCTACCTCCGCAATCCAAACAGGTCAGGTCGTCGTCGTCGTAGATGCCCACCACTCGCCTGAGGACGTTCAACGAGTCCGTTGCCATGACCTGGCCGTCGCCAGTCACGTCACAGAGACAGACCGGACAACCACTGTCGCCGACCAACTGAACCGCCCGCCTCAAGACCTGCAGAGCGTCGGACGCGACCGGGTCGACGGAAATACCACCGCTGGCCGGCTGGCCACAGACG
>JAYGCK010000017.1:0-43744 GCA_046583395.1 Deltaproteobacteria bacterium | reverse complement strand
GCGTCCACGTCGGCCACTGCGACCTCGGCACCGGCGTCGTAATCGTCGTCGCCCTGACAGGAGCCGCCGCCGGAACAATCCGCATCCTCGGTGCAGCAGGCGCCCTCCTTTGAACCACCGACGCAACTGTCGAAGACCACGAAGTCGAGTTGCTGCACCCCCTCCGTTTCCGAGTCGATGTCAAAGCCCTGAAACCCGTTACTTGCGGTGTACTGCCAGGTACGGACCCGCGCAGGCCCCGATACCGGCCCGGTGACCAACACCCAATGTTTGACATCACCGCCGAGATCCCCCACGGCAACGTTCACGCCGCTGTACGAGGCTCCGGGCGGGTATGCCTCGAGCAGGCCGTCTTCGAGTTCTATACCGTCGCTGTCGAAGGCCCGCACCAAAGCCGGCCCCTGAAGCGAGCCCACTACGATCTCCTGATAGTCGCCGGATTTGACACGACCGACGGCTACGTTGCCCCCGCCCGGGTCGCCGGCGCCGGAGAAGAGCGACGGGAACTCGTTGGCATCGAAGGCAACGAAAGTGCTGGACAACGACCAGCTTGTCACCAGGGTGGAGGGGTCCACGTCCTGTTTATACACGACCCCGCCAACGCTGCCCTCGGCCGAATTGGCGTCGACCGCCACTATTTCCAGGCCGGTCGCTGCATCAAGGTTGCCGGCGGCCACGTTCACACCTGCCGTGAAGTTGGCCGTGGTCGTGATGCTATAGCTCTTTACACGGCGGTTGCGACGGCCGGCGTAGCGGAACTCCACGGTCGGGTCGGTCGACCCCGGCCCCTTGCCGACCACCAGGATGGTGCTGCCAGGGGTCGGGTCATCGCTCAGGACGTTGCCCAGCAGGCCTATCGACAGCCGCCCGTTCCGCGAGGGCCGGTCCGGCCTGTAACGTAAGGCCTTGCGGCGGCCGCCGTAACCGAAGGCACGTATGGCGGCGCGGCCACCCCTGTCCCGACCGGCCGTGAAGATGCGCGTTTCGACGCCCCGCCGGCCGGCGAAGCGCCGGATGAGGGAACCGTCCGCCGCCGAGAGGATACGAACCGAGCCGGCACCCAAGCGGCCACGCGGATTGTCGCCGGGAGCCCCGACTGCAATGTCCCGGAGGCCGTCGCCGTCCCAATCTCTCGTCAGCGCCAAGGCGGCCCCGAGGTTCATATCGGGAATGCTCCCTTCGGCCGTCCACAGCACGCTGCCATCGGCCGTCGAAATGAGCGTCACCCTGCCGGCGTCGGTAATATCGTCCACCTTCGCATTGGGCGCGCCAGCCACGAAGTCGGTGATGCCATCGCCGTCGACATCGCCGACGGCGGCCAGCGCCTTTCCGAACTTGGCGTTCTTGGTGGGCGTCGTCTCGATGATCTCCCGTATGTAGTTGCCGTTCCAGAGGTAGATACGCACGGCACCGGCCTTGGTCATCGGCTCCACGCCGGCTGCCGGGATGCCGGCTACGAAGCCGGCCGTCCCGTTGCTATCGACCGCAGCCAAGGGTGCCACGGCCTTGCCGAGCTTGTCGTCCATATTGTCGCCGTTCACCGTTCCGAAGACCACGCCCATGTCGGTGCCCGAGACGACCTTCGCGACGCCGGCATCCGGACAGGGCAGCACGGTATCCGTGAGGATCTCGGTCGAGGTGTTGAGACACCACGCCCAACTATCCGCCGGCCCTGAAGCAATGAGGATATCCCCGATGCCATCATTGTTCAGGTCCGGCATGGCGGCCAGCACACTGCCCCAATAGTCTGCGCTGTAGGTGCCGTAGCTTTGGTCGATGACGCTGCCGTCTGCGCCCGAAAGCAGATAGGTGGCGCCCACGGCCTTGCCGGTTGAATCATCGTCCCCTCCCGCCCCCACCAGGAAGTCCGGCACCGAGTCGGCGTTGAGATCCGCAAGACCGACAACGGTCTCTCCCAGATGACCTGTCTTGTCCTGCCCGAGGCGGCTGACGACCACATCGCCCGACCCGTCGATGACCTCGACCTTGCCGGCCTTTGAGACCTGGCATATGCCGCTCTCGCACCCGCCCTGCGAACAATTGCTGTCCTTGGTACAGCTGATGGTTGCCCCGCTGCTCGTGGTGTCGTTCACGTTCCAACCGTAGGAACCGACGATGAGGTCGGGAAGGCCGTCGCCGCTCACGTCATCTATAAAGGAAACGGAGGAGCCGAGCCGCTGATTCTCCACGCCCCCCTTGACCTTGAGAAGCTTCGACCCATCGGTCCCCGAATAGACCAGCACGCGTCCGGCCAGCCGCACGCCCCTGAGGTAGGCGCAGGGACCCGAGGCGGCCAGGTCCTCTATGCCGTCGCCGTCGAAATCGTGACCTGTCGCGATAGACCAGCCCATACCGTCGCCCACCACCGAACAGGTCAGCTGTACGGCCGCGGCCTGGATGGGCATCAGGGCCAGGATGAGACCGGCAGCCAGGGTCACCAGTGCAGGCCCCAAACGAAATGAACATACGGCCATCAATATTCCCGTCTCTGGAGAGGCCGGGCCCAGGGCACGGAGCGGACCCTCCCCATCCCTACCAGTGTGAATTATAGCGGCGATGTCATCAACACGGATACCATCAACGCTCGTTTGCCGGGCCCAGCGGCCCTGGCGGCGTTTTGCCGACCCGCCGCTCGCCGATAAACTCCCTAAACGCCCGCACCCACATCGCCACGTCGCTCGGCCGAAGGATTAACGGTTCGTGCCATCGCAGCCCCGACTCCCTCAGAAAGAACAACAGTAGTATAGCAGCCGAGACCGTGTAGGAGATGGCCGTGGCCGTGGCCGCACCGATTATCCCGTAGCGCGGAATGAGCAGGATGTTGAGCACTATGTTGCCCCCGAGGGCCACATAGCCGGCAAATATGTTGACCTGCTGCTTGTTGCGGCTGGTGAAATTACGCGAGAGGAGCACGTAAAGGGACATCATGACGATACCCCAGGCCACATATGGCAAAGGCCCGGCGGCCGGTGCGTAGTCGACACCGTACCAGGCGGGAATGAGCCAGCGCCCGAGCACCGCCAGTGAGAACGCGATTGCACCGGTGACCACCAGATTCTGGCGGCAGGCCTGGGCGGTCAGCTCGTGGACACGTTCGACCTTGCTGCCGGCCAAGCGCGGGAACAGCGCCACGCCCAGAGCTTGGGGCACATACATGATGTGTTCGGCAAGCCGTTCGGCGATGGCGAAGAACGCGACCTGCACCGGGGTCATGAAGTAGGCGACCAGATACACCCCCGCTTTGAAGTGAAAATGCGAGGCAATGATCTGCACATGCGACTTGAGCCCGTAGCGAATCATCCGCCCGAACAACTCGGTATCGAATCGCAAACGCAGCGGCGTTCCCCGGTGGACCGTCCACAGAACCCAACCGGTCATCACGGTCCGTACGCCCACGGCCACACCGAGCGCTCCGGCCAGGCCAAGCTTGAGCCACAGAAGGGCCACGGCCATGAAGCTCAAGGTGCCCATGGCCTCGAGCAACAAGCGGGTGTTGTAGACGCGGAAACGGTCGGTGGCCTGCAGCAATCCGTACAGATAGCTCTCGAGCAGGAGGATGGGGACAAGCGGGAGCACCACCGTCAGACACCACAGAGGCACTCCACGAAGTACGGTCGCCAGGATGGTCTCGCGCAGCAGCAGGGCGCTCAACACCAAGAGCACACCGACGGTCAAAGCTATGTAGACAACGTTGGAGACGACCTGGGAGACGTCGGCCTTCTCTTTTCTAATGAAATATATGGTGGCCTGTGACTGGCCGAGCTTGGACAGGGTCACGAGACTGGCCGGGAACAGGGCGGCCAAAGCGAACACCCCCCTGTTCTCGGGTCCCAGCGCACGCGCCGTGATAACGCCGGTGAACAGGCCAAAGCCCATGGTGAGGACCCGGGTGGCCAGGGTCCCGGTAACGTCCTCAGCGAAGCGGAGCAAAGAGGAGCGTCGCGGGCGCCCCCCGCCCTCGCTCATCGGTCCGGCCTGTCGGCCAAAAGTTGGGGCAAACAAGACCCGAGCTCGGCCGCCGCATCCTCGCCGGGACCAATCGACAAGGAATAACAGAGCGGACCCGCGGTCAGACGGCCCAGGTCGGCAAGTTCATCCGGCGCCGAGGTGCCCGCAATCTCGTCGAGGACCTGCCCCATTATTGCGATTCGGCGTACCTCCTTGGCCATCGTGCTGCCCGCCCGCATACGGTCCCGGCAAAGCTCGGGGGTCAGCTCGCGGACCGAACTTCGACGGCCTCTTTCGACGACCAAGATTGTGCCCGGTTCGACGGGGAACAGTTCCATCTCGGCCGGACGGTAGGCGTGACGGCCGAACACCCGGCTTTCGCCGGTAGGCGTCAGCCGGGCCGCGCCTTGTCCGGCCCGTGCAATGCTCCCCGGGTCAAGGAGCAACAACTCGGGGCAAGCCATGACCGAACTGGCGTTGAACAGAAGAAGGTTGTCCGAAAGCATCTTCCAGCCCGGCCGGCCCGCCAGAGCCACGGCGAGAGTAGACTTGCCGCAGCCGGGCATGCCCGCCAGCACGACTGCGCGGTGGCCATCGCTCACCGCCCCGCCGTGGACAACGTGCCAGCCTTCAAAACGGCTCAAGCGCCACAACAACGGGTGGTAGACGAGATAATAGAGCAAGGTGCTGAAGCGATGCGCCCGCAAGATATCAAGACGGCCGCGGTGGCGTAGGCGGCGCAGCCACTCGGTCCGTGGGGATGTCCCGATACTAAAATAATAACGCCCGGTCAGCCGTACGACGCCATCTTCCCAAACGGCTTTTATGTGCAGGTCGAGGAAGTCGTCGATGCGAAGCCAGAACGCGGTGTTCCCGTCTATATAGAGGTCGCGGTCCGGACGCCGCTGCCAGCTATTCGTGCCGAAGGCCTCGGGGAGAGAACGGGCACGCGGTCCTTCCACCCATTCGAGATGACTTTCGACATCGGGCCGCCCACCGGCGGGGCAGACAAATGCCTGCATGGCCGTCTCAACATAGTCGGCGAAGCCCGGAATCTCCGAACTGATGGCGAGACGTTGTCCGTGAACTTGGAGGTGGACCGCGCGCCCGTCGACCTTCACGCGCCGCCCCCGGGACCGGCCACCATACCGGAACCGCCCTCATCCACGACTATGCCGAAGCGGTTGGCCACGCGCTCATAGATACGGGCCATCTCGGAAACATGGTGTTCCACACTGAAGGTCTTCACCTTCTCGAGCGCGCCGCGCCCCAGCTTGTCGCGAAGCTCACGGTCGTCGAACAGACCGATAAGGACCTCGGCCAATGCGGCCGGATCACCTGCGGGCACCAGAATACCGTCGGTCCCATCGGTGATTAGCTCGGGCACACCCCCGGCCCGGGTGGCCAGCACCGGACGGCCGACCGACATTCCCTCGATAATCACCCGGCCAAAGGGCTCCCGACGAACCGAGGTGTGGGCGATAACGTCCATGCTGCGCATCAGGTCGCTAACGTCGTCGCGCGCGCCGGTCATGATGACATTGTCCTCGAGATCGTTCTCGGCCACGAAAGCATGCAAGCGCCTGGAGTAGTTGAGACCGCTGCGGTGCACCCCCCCTACTATGAGGGCAACGGCTGCCGGGTGGCGTTTGCGAACCTCGACCATGGCCTGCAGCAGAACCAGCTGGCCCTTCCATTCCTGGATGTTCCCGACCACGCCGACCACCAGCGCCGACAGAGCGATGCCAAGCTCTTCGCGCACATCGGCCTCGCTTCGGGTAGGACGGAAGGCGTCCAGGTCGAGCCCGTCGTAGACCACGTTATACTCGGGCGGCCGTATCCCCTGGCGACGGCAGTGGTCCTCAATCGCCTTGGTCATGCACACGGACGCGGCCACCCCCGGCGCGAAGAAACGTTCGATGAAACCGTGCTTGTCGAACCCCTTGGAGTGGACCACGCAGGGTATCCCTCGCAGACGGGCGGCCACGATTGCGTCCATGTTCCCACGAAACCCGTTGCACACGTGGATGATGTCGGGCGCTTCCTCGCCGAGAAAGCGAGACAGGCGCAAGGCCGCCGGAAAGGTCTCGAAGAGGAAGGTCAATGCTGCGCGCAGGTTCTTTAGGGCGCGGGTCACACCGGGAGCCCGTTTGGCCCGCACATAGCCCGCCCTGTCCTGCAAAACGTGCTCCTTGGGAAGCCGCCGCTTGCTGAACACGCGGACCGGGATTCCCTGGGAGACCAGGTCCTTTATGACGGGCTTGTCCTCGTATAACAGCACTGCGGGCTCGTAGACCGAACGGTCCAGGCCGGCGACCAATTCCAGCATGCCGGTCAGCGAGCCGCCGACCACCTGGCCCGAGGACGCCTCGACATAGAGAACCTTCACGCGGCCCCCTCCACGCTCCGCTCGAGCGCTTCATCGAGACCGACCGCCGGATGCCACGCCAGAGTCCCGGTCGCAGCGTCCGTTTCGTAGATGGCGTTACGGCCGGCACGGCGCAGTTGGTAGGCCGGTGCCCAACGACGCCGGCCGAGCAGTTTAAAGGCCGTCTCGACGGCCTTTAGCGCGGGCGCAAGCATGGACACGGGGACGAACAGTACCCGCGATGCCATGCCCGAGCGGGCCGCGAGCAGCCTGAAATAACGTTCATGGGTGAGATCCGGGTCGTCGACCACGTTGAACATCCCGCCGTTGGCACCGGGCTGCTCGGCCGCCTGCATGACGGCGTCAGCGGCATTATCAACATAGCACAATGGAGGTCTGTAATCGGCACTACCCACCACGACCAAAAGGATCGAGCCCAGACCACGGCTGACGCGTCCGCGGTAAAGCGGCCTACCCGGGCCGTAGAGTATGCCCGGCCGGACTATGACGGCCGGTGCGCCCAAACGTATGGCGGCTGCGACGACACGGTCGGCGTGTATCTTGGAGCGCGTGTAATGGCCGCGCAGACGCGGCTCGTGGTCGTAATCCGTATCCACGCCCACCCGCACCCCGGAGGCCGGAATATCGAAGATGCCAAGCGAGCTGACGTGAACGAACCTGCCCACGCCGACCTTTCGGGCCGTGGCCAGTAACTGGTGGGTGCCTTCGACATTGGCCTTGTGGAACAGATCCCACTGTCCGCTGGTCTCCACCCGGGCCCCCGCATGCACCACTATGGCGCAACCCTCGAGGGCTTCGGCCAGCACCCCGTCACCTTCGCGGTCGAAGGACCCGAGTTCGCCGTGAACAAGCTCGACGCCGGGCCGGGTCAGGCCGAAACTGTCACTTGTCTGGCGCACCAACGCACGTACCTGGTAACCACGAGCGAGCATGCGCTCAAGAACGCGTGAGCCCAGAAAACCCGTCGCCCCTGTAAGGAACGCACGCACCTCAACCGGCCTCGTGTAGCCGTGCGGGCGTGGACACGGCATCCCATAGACGCGAGGTCACCCGCACGACCTCGGCGCCCTCTGCCCCGCTCGCGGGTACCGCCGAACCGTTGCGAATCGCATCGTAGTAGGAGGCTATCAAGTTGCCCATGCCCGGATAGTAACGCAGCCGGCCGGTCAGGAACCTGGTCGTGTTGCGCACGGTCTGCAGCACGAGCTGGGTGGCATCGTCGAGGCTGGGTAACGACTTGCCAATCGCCTTGGGCGCACTGTATTCACGGCGCTTGAGCATGGTCATCGTGTTGAGGTTCACCTCGAGCGTCATCTTGGTCCCGCACAGGCGCAGCAGATTGAAGTGGGGTCTGACCGAGGTGGTCACAACCAATGTCCCTACCGCACGCTCGCCACGAACCAGCGCACGAATCTCGTCGAGTTGACCGGCCGGTCCGCCGCGCGTGCCGGAGGCCTGAGCAGCAACCTCGGAGGCGGGGCCGGTAAAGGCGAGCAGCAAATATAGCGGGTGGGGTACGAGGTCGCCGAGACCACCGCCGGTCAGGTCGTCGAGCCAGGCACGCTCGCTGGCGGCCCCGGACTGATAGCTCTCGACGGCTACGAGTTCGCCCATCTCGCCGCTTTCCAACACCCTGCGTGCGTCGAGCATAACCGGGTCGAACAGCCGGTTATGATCAACGGCCAACATCGCCCCGCCCCGGCGTGCCGCTTCGACCATCGAATCGGCTTCGGCCGGGTCGGTGGCCATGGGTTTTTCGACCAGGACATGGACGCCGCGCTCGAGTGCCTCGATGGCAACACGGGCATGGGTGTGCGGCGGGGTCAGCACGTGGACCACATCGGGTGCCTCGGCGTCGAGCAAAGCGCCGATGCCATCGTATACCCTCTGGATCTGGTGGCGGTCGGCCAAATCGTTGACCGCGGCCAGGGACAGGTCGGCCACGCCCACTATATCGGCGCCAGCGGCACGGATGTAGGGCAAATGCGCATCGGCAATCACCCCGCAACCAGCGACCCCGACCTTGAGCTGCGTTTCAGGCGGCATATGCTCTAGGCTTCTCCGGCCATAGTGGAGATACTGCCGAACAAGGTCCGAACCGGCCCTTCGGCGCACTCTCGACCCAGCTAGGCCCCGCGCTCACCCGAAGGCTCGGCCTGACGTTCGGGCACATACTGCCCGGTGAAGCCGAAGTCGCGCAGATACTGCAAGTTCGAATATCGCGGGTCCTCACCGTCAATACGGCCGCTCTTGAACAGATCGACCATCTCGCGGACCCCGTCCTCGATACGGTGGCGGGCAACGAAACTGAGCACATGGTTAATCTTGGCAAAACTGACCCGGTAACTTCTCGCGTCGTCGTTCCCGGCGACATACTCAATCTCAGTATCCCCGACCTCGTTGGCCACCGCGACCGCCGTCTCCGAAATCGTAAGATTGTTATGGTCCGCGCCGACATTGAAAGTTTCTCCACCAACCTTGTCATGGGGCGCCTCGGTCGCGGTCGCGAATGCCTCTGCAACGTCGCACACGTGAACATGCGGACGCCAGCTGTCGCCGCCCATCACCCTGACCTTTCCCTTGGTAACGGCATTCCAGGTCATGGTGTTGACCATGAGGTCCAGACGCATTCGCTCGGAAGCTCCAAAAACGGTGCCGAGCCGGAGAGTGACCACCGACCGGCCCTCTAGCTCGCGGGCCAAGATGCCCTCCGACACGATACGGCTGCGGGCATAGAACGACACCGGACTGAGCTGCGAACCTTCGTTGAGAACGAGATCTTCGGTAGCGCCATAGACGCTGCACGAACTCGCGAAGACCACCCTTTCTATATCCGTGTTGAGACTTACAACCTGGCACAACAACTTGGTCGACTCGATGTTAATCGCAACGGTCTCGTCGTGATCGAGGTCGCAGGCGGCATCCCCGACCAGGGCGGCCAAAGCTACAACCGCCTTTACCCCTTTCGTCGCCCTGATCATGTCGCGGATGTTGCAGATGTCGCCGTGCATAAGCTCGAGCCGCGGGTCGGTCATACATCCGTTCAAGCCGCTGGCACCGTATAAAAAGGTGTCCAGCACACGGACACGGTAACCACGCTCGATCAGCATGCGGACCAGATGGGAACCGACATAACCGGCCCCGCCGGTGACCAGTACCGTGTCGCCCTCCGACAGTACCGAACCGCTCATGGCCTGCCCTCCTCTGACGACAACGCAGATGTGCTGCCCGCCGGCTCGCTGCCTTCTTGGGCCAGAGAGTCGGACAGCGCCGGTATCAGGCGGTACTTGAGGCTCAACTTCCCACAAGCCTCGGTGATATCCCTGACCACGGCCGGGGCGAGGTCGGCCAGCGAAACCAGCACCATGGCCACCCCGTGGGTGGAAGCCGCCAGGGCGATATCCGTGGCCCCGCCCATCACCCGGACACCGTGGATAAGCGCCCCCCAACGGCTTGGCTCGTGGTCTATTATACCCACGGGCAGAAAGCGCGACTTGGGGTCCTCCAGCAGAGAGCGCAGAATAACCTCACCGCCGTGCCCCGAACCGGCGACCAGAACCTTGGTCATCTGGCCGTTGTCGACCACCCTACTGGCACCGCTGATTACGTGACGAACAATAAAGCGGCCCCCGACCATGAGGAAGATGAGCATGGCCCAATCCTCGATGAACACTGCGCGCGAATGGGCCCGGAGGTTGGTGAAGTATGTGGCCCCCACGACCAGCGCGGTGCTGACGCTGACGGCCTTGACGATGGCCGCCAGGTCGTGGCGCCCCACCCAACGCGTGGTCCGTTGGTAGAGACCGTAATAGATGAACACCGGCGGCCTTATGATGACAATCCATAACAGCGTCTTGTAGATGTAGGACCATGTCCGCTCGGAGATCTGCCAATCGAAGTGAACGAGGTTGGCCACGACGTACGACACCACGATGAGGCCAAGGTCGAGGCTCAGCATGGCCAGGCGGGAGCGCGAACGTGCGATAAAACCACCCTTGAACTGGCTCAGGAGAACCTGGAACGCACCGATTACGAGAAACCCCAGGTCCTTCCACGCGTTGGCCTTGTCGACATAGTCGAGGTCCCGGTCGAGCTTACCCGGGAGTATGTGGTCGATGTAGTACTGCTCGGTGTCCTCGGTCCCCTCGGGATACTTTTCCAGTTCGTCACGGCCGTCGATTTGACTTGGCCCTATCACACCGGGCCTCACCGACAGGACCCGCTTGTGCCTGTCGTCGTAGAAGTTGACGAAGTACGGGTCTTCCGGCCGCGGTCCGACCAATGACATGTCGCCGGCCAGCACGTTCAAGAACTGGGGAAGTTCGTCCATCTTGGTCCAACGCAGGACCTGGCCCACCGTTGTGATGCGCGGGTCGCGCTTTACCGTAAGTCTGGCCCCGCCCCGGTAAGCACCGACAATCATGGTGCGGAACTTGAAGATCCTGAACCGCACTCCATCTTTGCCGACCCGCTCCTGGCGGTAGAATACGGGCCCCCTGGAATCGAGCTTTACGACAACAGCTATCACAAGGAAGACCGCCGTCAGCGGCAACATGGCAAGAAGCGACAGCAGGAGGTCGAGGAAACGCTTCATACAATCACGGGGCGTTCAGCGCGCCTGCTCCTCCATTATGCGCCGCAGACTGGCGCACACCGCCGTGGCGTCGGCATCGGTCATAGCCGGGAACAACGGTAGTGAGATTGCGCCATGATATGCCGAGGTGGCGTTGGGGAAGTCACCCCGGACGCATCCGAGCCGCTCGGCATAGAAGGGGTGCATGTGGATGGGGATAAAGTGCACACTGGTGCCTATGTTATCGGCCTTGAGCATCTCTATGATGTCCGATCTCGTGCAGGCCAGCCTGTCCTCCTCCACGCGAACGACGTACAGGTGCCACGCGCAAGCGTCTCGGTCCGGTGGGTCGGGGACGACTAGGCCGGGGACGCCTCCGAGCAGTTCGTCATATATAGATACGATTCGCCGACGCCTCTCGTCAAACCCGTCGATGCGGTCGAGCTGGTGTATGCCGATGGCCGCCTGAATATCGGTCATATTATACTTGAACCCGCGGGTCTCTACCTCGTAATACCAGCTCCCCTCGGCGGTGTAGCGCTTCCATGCGTCACGGCTTATCCCGTGTAACCGCTTCATGCGTACGGAGGCGGCCAGCTCGTCGTCATCGGTGGTCAGCATGCCACCCTCGCCGGTGGTAATATTCTTGCCGGCATAGAAGCTGAAGGCCGTCGCATGGCCTATCGAGCCGATGGAACGACCCGCATAGCTGGCCGGAAGCGCGTGAGCCGCATCCTCGAGCAGGACCGCGCCGCAATCGTCGGCCAACTGCCCCAGGCGCGTCAGATTACAGGGTGCCCCGGCAAAATGGACCGGCAGGATGACCCGGGTCCGCTCGGTGATGGCTTTCTCGACAGCCCCCGGGTCCATGTTGGGATAGGAGGCCTCGGTATCGACAAGAACCGGCGTGGCGCCCGTGTAAAGGATGGACGCGACCGTCGAAGTGAAGGTGTAGGTGCTCGTCACGACCTCGTCGCCGGGCCCAAGCTCAAGCGCGTCAAGGGCAAGGTGAAGGGCGGCCGTGCACGATGCCACCGCGACCGCATGACTCGCACCGACCTTGGCCGCGAACTTTTCCTCGAACAGGGCGGTCTTGGGCCCCATAGTGAGCCAACCCGAGCGTAGCGTATCAACAACCTCGGCAATCTCCTCTTCGCCTAGATGCGGCCGGTGAAAAGGGAGAAACTCGTCGAGTCGCGTACCGGTTGCCGCCGCCGTGTTCACTTCTGAGGTCACCTCAGGGGCCTCCTTCGGCTGCGGCCGGAACGTGCGCATCGATTATGCGGGCAAGGTCGTCAAGATTCTTGTCCCGGTCCCATATCCTCTCAATCTTGGCACGGGCCGCCACGGCCATTCGCTCGGCATCCTCGGGGCTCCGCCATAGACTCTCCAGAGCATCGGCCAAAGCCCCGGCGTTTCGTTCGGGCACCAGTAGCCCGCTATCACCGTCGTCGATCAGCTCGGGAATTCCGGCCACGTTACTGGCCACCACCGGCACGCCCGCGGCCATGGCCTCGGCCAACACGTTCGGAATTACGTCCTGGCGCCCGTACCTGCCCATAATCACGCTCGGCAGGGCCACCGCATCTGCCCCCCGATACAGGTCTATCAAGCGAGAATGGTCGACATAGCCGTGAATCACGAGACGATCGGAGATGCCGAGCCTGCGGGCCTGCCGCTCGAGATAGTCGCGCTGTGGCCCGTCGCCGGCCAGTTCGACAACCGCGTCAATGCCACGGCCGGTGAGCAACGCCAAAGCATCGAGCAGATAGTGAAACCCCTTGTATTCCTTCAACCAACCACAGCTCATGATGCAAAAGCGGGCACCCCGGACACGCTCGACCGGTACAAAGCGGTCGATGTCGGCACCATGGTAGTTGACATGAACACGGCCGGCTTCGCCGTCGCTACAGTATGACCCGAGATGGCGGCGGTTGGCCTCGGCGCAGGTGACGACGAAAGTGGCATTGGCAATCTTGGCCGGCAGCATACGACCTATCATATATATGTCGTAGGCGTGCGCACTGAAGCTGTACGGCATCCCCGACCACCGCTTCATGAGCATTGCCACGGTGGTCGGGTATGTCGCCCAGTGGGAATGAACGTGACGTATGCCCTCTCGCTCGAGGTGCTCGGCCAGGTATAGGGCCGTGGGCACCAGCAACAGCGACTTTAGCAGGTACATCAACGAGTTGGAGCTGTAGAAGATGTCGATGCGCTCGACCAAGCCGAAAGTGGCGGCCGGCGGCAAGGAGCGGCGTGCGCCCTCGCTGCGCCCGCCGCGCCAGGCCGAAAACACGAAGGCGAACAACCGGGCCAGGTCGCCGGGACGCCTGAGGGCGGCCCGGGCCAAGGCCCCGAGGACGGCCGGCTGCCACAGCCGCGGGCAGTAGTGGGTCTGGTCTATCAGGTCCAAAGCCTCGGGCTGCTGCCGGTCTCTGAGTGCCGGTTTGAGCGATATCAGGCGAAGGTCATATCCCTTGCGCTGGAGACCCAGAACTTCCCCGAGGGTGAAGGTCTGGTGCAGGACCGGAAAGGCCGGGAACAGGTATGCGAGGCGGCGCACGGGTGGGGCTTGGCTCAGGCCGGTGCCGGCTGCATCGGAGGGTTGGGGAGCCGGCCGGTTTCAGCGTAGACCTGATGCATTCGTACCACCGAGATGCACATGCCGACGATTATGTAGAACAGGATGTGAATCCACATGTCGGCAAAGAAGGAAAAGACCAGGAACCCGATTAGAATCGTGCGCATGCAGCTGACCATCCAGCCCATGCCCACCGGCCCAAAGCGGGCCTCATAGTCACGCTCGAGATTCCTGAGTGCGGCGAACAGACCGAAGAACACCGCCAGGTACAGGGCCAGGGATATTATCCCCCCTTCCACCCAGGCCATGAGATAGGAGTTGTGCGGGGGGGCGGTCATGCCCGTGGGGTCGACGAGCGCCCGCTCGGAAGTGAAGTTGCCGAGCCCCACCCCGAATATGGGATGCCTGAGCGCCATTGTGGCCGCAACCTGCACGTTGTGAAAGCGTCGTCCCAAGGAACCACCAGCGACCTGTCCGGAGGACAGCGCCTCGGTGCGCACATCGACCTTTTGCAGACGTTCGGCAACGACGTCGGGCAAAACAGCATCGAGAACGTTAACCTGGAATCCGACTTGCACGGTGAAGAACATCAAGAGGAGAAATGCGCCCACCACTTTGCGGGCCCCGAATCTCCCCTCGAAGGTTATGATCGACAGAAAGATGACCAAGTTAATCATCCCGCTACGCGAGGCCGTAAGCGGTATGATACTGGCCGCAATCGCGACAGCGATGGCCCAGAAGGGATAGAGGAGCTTCCAGCGTATCGCTTTGCGCGAGTACCACAGCAACGTCAGGCAGAGCAGCGCAAAGTAGGCAAGCTTGTTCGGATTCCGCCCCGAATAGAGCCCGGTGCCGGCCTCGCCCTGTACGCGCAAGCGGCCGGTACCCCAACCGAACACCCCTTCGGAAGCACTCACCTGTAGATAGGTCAGCAGCAGACACCCGACAATGGTGGCGGCCACCAACTTGAGATCGCGCGGGCTACGAACAAAAAAGACGAAAAAGACCAGGAAGGCCAAGCGGGTCACGAACTTGGTTCGCGCGTCCCTCATCTCTACCATGGTCGCGCCCTGGCTCGCGCGAATCTTTTGTACCTCCTCGGTCACCACGCCGCCCGAAAGGTCCATCGGTTGGTACATCCATGATGCCGCAATGGACACCACCGCCACGAAGGCAAGCAGCACCAGAGGCCTAATCTTGACCAACCAGAAATCCCCCTCGCGCAGCAACCCGACAAGCACCAGCGGCAGGTACATGAGACCCAACATGTTGTTGATTGTGAAGTTTCCCGAACCTTGAAGCACGGCAGGGTAACTAAAGAGGAAGGTAACTAGATATACGAGGATGCCGATTATCGGCATCCGCAAGACCATGACGCCGGCCAACGCGGCGAACGCGGCGAGCAGTACGAAAGGACCCGCGCCCGAGAACGCCAGCCACAGCGCACCGGCCCCAAAGGCCAGAACTGATACCAGCACCCAACTCCGCCTTCCGCGGCCTTGCAGTGACAGCGCTGTGCCGGCGGTATCCATTTGTGTCTCCTAGCGGCGAGCCGCTATCCGATTAGACGGGAAACCCTCTCGGGAATGTAGTCGCGTCGCTTGTTGAGGACCACGCCGATGAGGTTGGCACCGGTCTCGCGAATCATCTGGGAGGCGCGTGACGCCACGCTTACCGGGGTCACGTCGGCCTCGATGACCAACACCACACCATCCATGAGCGGGGCCAATGCGCGAGCGTCGGGGTAGAGCGTGACCGGCGGGGCATCGAGGAAGGTAATCTCGGCGTACTCGGCCATCGTGCTGACGACCTCGAGGGTGCGTTCGTTGTCGATAACGTCAATCGCGTTGAGACGGCCGCTTCCGGCGGTGACAACGCTGACGCCCGGCACGCTGCTCTCTTGAATGACCTCGGAGACATCCTTGCCCTCGGCGACCATATTGACGAAACCCTCGCGGCCCTTGACCTGCATCTGCCGCCACAGCGAGGGCGTCCTGAGGTTGAGGTCCACCAGCATTACGTGCGAACGCCCACGGTCGGCCATCGCCTTGGCCAGCAGACAGGCCACGCCCGAAGTCCCTTCGCCGTGCAGGGCGCTTACCACCAGGATGCTTTTTATGGTGTCGCCTACGGCCGACCCGAACAGACGACGCCTGAGCTCGTAGTAGTCGTCGGTGCCGTTGACCGGCAGCGGTGGGTTGGGAATGCCGACGGCCTCACCCACATCACGAGCGCGCAAGGACTCGGCCCGCTTCAACGCTTCATAGGTCTTGCTCATCAGGCCTCCGCCTTGGGCACCCTAATGCCGTAGTGGCCGTTGCCGTTACCATTGCCGTTGCCGTTACCGTTGCCGTTGCCGTTGCCGTTGCCGTTGCCGTTGCCGTTGCCGTTAATCGGTATCTCGGCCAGGGTCGGCAGACCCAGATGATGGCGGACATCGAGTTCGCTGTTCATGACCGGGTTGAGCATCTCGGTCACGACCGCCGACCCCACGCTTATGAGCAGGGCCGCAAAGAACGATAGTACCAGGGTAACGCCCTTGAAATCGGGCTGTCGATTGAGCGGGCCGGCTGCGGCCTCGACAATGCTCACGCTCGAGATGCCGGCCGCGTCCATGGCATCGGACACCCTGACCTGGTGCAGCTTCTGGTTGAGCAACGAATAGAGATCCTTGGCCTCCTGGCGCTCACGCCTGAGCCTCATCACCTGATAATGTTTGGTGTGCATGACGCGGATGTTGGCTTCGTAGTCGGTTATACGCTCGGCCAGCAGCGCACGCCGGGCCTCTAACGCGCCAAGATCGGCCTGGGTGCTGAGCAAGCCTTCTTCCAAGTTCTGGCGCACGGGGGTGGCGCCCATTCGCTGCCTGCCGATGATGGTCTGATCCTGGGCCGCAATCTGCCGCCTGAGCGCGATAATCTCGCCTTCTACGTCGCGCAGCAGGCGATGCTGCGGGGTGTAGAGCTGAAGCAAGCGGTCGCGCTCCATCTCAAGGCGGGCCAGGTTCTGACTGAGATAGTTGACCAAGGGGTTGGGAATGACCTCGATCGCCATAGCCTCTTGGGCCGGTATGAACTCGAGTTCGGCCTCTAACGAAGCGGCCTTGGTGGTCAGTTCGGTAACCTCGAGCTCGGTACGCCTGAGGTCGGCCTCGAGCTGGGCACGCTGGCGCAACAGATGTTCCTTCTCGGCGGCTATCGAGGTCAGGCCATGCGTCGCGTCGAAGCGCTCTAGGTTCATATCGGCCTGCACGTAGGACGCCTTGGCGTTCTCGGCCTCGCGCTGGAAGAAGCTGTAGGCGCCCGGCGAACGGTGCATCTCGATGTGGTAGTCGACGTAGAGCCGAATCAAAGTGTTGACGATGTTGACGGCCTCTTCCGGATCACCGTTGGCGTACGTGACCTCGACGACGTTCGAGTTCGGTTTGCGTACCACGCCCAGCCGGCTGGCCAAGGTCCGCACCGACGGTACCATGTGCTCCTCGGAATCCTCGCCGACCATGTCTTGCTCACCGACTTGGGCGACCAACTCGGCATGCACGCGGCGATACAGGTCGTAACTACGAAGCAATTGCAGCTCCGAGTTGATCATCGACTCGTTGGGAATGCCGTTGGACTTCTCTTGCTTCGCCAAGGGTGAAACCTCGGGGTAAGCGCGTGCCCGCGAGATGAGCACCTTGGCAGAGGCCTTGAAGACAGGGTCGCGGACGAGGTTGCCGACGTTGCTCGGCACGAAAATCAACAGGAACAGCAACACGACCATGTTGCGGCGTTTGAAGACCGCGTTGAGGGCCTGCCGGATGAGGTATAGGGACCGCTGATCCATAATCCCTACTTGCTCCCCCCGATGTCGGGGGTGCCCGGCGCCCTGACCGGGAGCAGGTCTGTTATGTACTGGCGTACCCAGAGATTGGCATTGGCGATGGCGGTTGCCGGTACGTAGACGACGTCATTGGCGGCCACCACGATGTCCTGGCTGGTGTCGCCGGTCTCGAGCACATGTTTCAGGTCAACGAGCTTGGCGGTGTACGCGCCATTGGCGTCCCAACGGATGTGAAGCACGCTACCGACCTTGGCCGAGGACAGGAACCCGCCGCGCTCCAGGACCGCACGCAAGGAGGTAAGGCCGGGCCTTACCGCGACATAGCCGGGCCGCTGCACCTCGCCGCCGACATAGGCCTTGACCTCCCGGGCCTCGGCGAGGAGCACGTAGGTCTCGGGATTGCGATGGGTCAGCGAAGCGCGTCGGTAGATGTCCCGCTCGAGTTCGTCGGTGGTGAGACCGAAGGCCTGGAACTCACCGAGCCCGGTCACGGTCAGCCGCCCGTCGGGCCGCACGATGGTCAGGCTGTCGAGCTCGCCGTGGTAGGGAAAGCGAATCTGGAGGCGGTCGCCGGTATCGAGTTTGTAGGCCGGACCGAGGAATGAGGCTGTCGATGCCAGCGGGGTGGTTCCGGCCGCGGGCGCAGTGTAGCGCGGAATCGGGCTACGAGCCGCACAGCCGCTGCTGAGCAACAACACGAACACAGCCAGCATCGAGCCGGCCCTTGTCACTCTGTTCCTGGTCACTAGCATGTCAGTGTCGCCTGGCTATGGCTTCCGGACCCTCAAACGGCCCCAGAACGCGTCAGCCTAGCAGCCCTACCAATCCCGCGTCCTAAGCAGCAAGTTCGGTGCCACCACGGACCACGACAATAGGCACGGAACTCACCGTCGTTAAAGGGGTTTTAGTGACTTTAGGGGATTTCCCTTATGCCCTGGGGGCGTGCACGGTTGCGCAGCCCAACTACGTCGATAGTCCTAAAATTTCGCTAAGTTATCTGAAACAGGGCACTATCGCCCGAAACGCCGATTGCAAGACTGCAATCCTGCCTTAGCGTGAGCCGTCTAGGTCGCCTCTGGCCGTGGTTCGATGCGCCCTGGGCGGGGCCCAGATACCCCCAAGACGGGGGCTGGTATAGGCACCGATAACACGGCCGGCCTGGGCTAGGGCGGCCTCCCGGCTGCCCAAGCCGGTCAAGAACAGACGGTAGCGGGGCTCGGGTCCACCCGATGCCTCAGTCTCAAACTCCGCGCCCGGGATGACGCCCCTTAGCCAGGTCTCCGTGGCGGCCAGCATGCCCCGTTGGGGACAGGCGCTGACCAACACATGATACCCGCCATCGCGGTCGGGGCTGACCATGCGCTCCGGATGTCTGAAGGGCAGGAACAGGTAGGCTCCGACCTCGAGGCGGTAGGGGTTAGTAAGCCGTGGATTGGCCGAGAATATCATTTCCAGCGTCTTCGGGCCGCCGGTACCATAATGCTCCACCGCTATGGTCCACACCGACTGGCCGGCCCTTACCTTGGCCATTTCGCCTAGCGCGGGCCGGCCGGTGGCGGGACCCAAATACCGTCTGCGGCCTGAGAATCGGGCGATCGGTTGGGCCGCATCGGCCAATGTCCCCAACGCGTCGGCAAGAGTCTCGGCCGCCACTGCCAGGCCCTGGGTGGCATCGGCGGCTTCGTTGCGCGTCCGGAATAGACCGGCAGGTGCCGGAGGAATGTCTGTCTCGGCCACGCGATCGGGCACCGACACCGGCACGCTGGGCTTGCCGACGGCCATCGACCTCGGAACCGGCACCGGCATCGGGGCTATTGTGGGAACGCCCTGCCGGACCTTGCTCTCGTAGAGCCTTGCAGCGGTGGACCGCGCCAGTATCTCGGCCCTGCGTATGGTATCGACGACGCTGGGAATTCCGAGCCCTGCGTCGGGCGGGTTGCCGCCGGCGGCCAAGTCGGAACCACCAGGCCCGGCCGACGGTGCGGGCTGTCGGCCCGAATAGGTCTCGCCCGAAGTACCCGGAAAACGCTCGGCGGTCTGACCCGGCATGGTCCGGCGAAGCGCGAGTGGGCCGGAGTCGGGCCGCAGGCGTTCGGACCTGGGGATACCGCTACGCTTTAGGGCATCACGTGACCGGCCACCGGCGGTGGTCTCTTGGTCTTCAGGCAGGTCCATCAGGGCAAGGTCGATACCTCCGAGCAAGGGGAACATCGACAGGGCAAAGGGTGCGATTATCGCCACCGCCACCACGACAGCCCCCACGTAGCGCAAGACCGGGCTCGAGAACCGTTCGCGCAGGGCCTGGGCCCAGTCCTGAGAGACGGTACGGCCGTCGAGGTCGCGGATGGCGTCTGACATCACCGCGCCGCTTATGCGTTGCTTGCCATCGGCAAAGGCAAGCATCATCGCGTTGTCGCATATGACGTTGACAACACGCGGAATGCCCTGGGAAGCCCGCCAGACCTTGCGCAGCGCTGCCGGTGTAAAGAAGTCGCCGCGCGCCGCCCCTGCCGACCGAAGACGCGTGGCAACGTACTCGCCGACCTCACTGGGACGCACTGGCTTGAGAACGGTGCGCACGGCTATGCGCTGGCGGAGCTGTCTGAGCGCCGGCCGTCTTAACGTGTCCTCCAACTCGGTTTGCCCCGACAGAAGAATCTGCAGAATCTTCTCCTTGGAGGTCTCGAGGTTGGAGAGCATCCGAAGCTCCTCGAGCACACTGCCGTCCAGCGTCTGAGCCTCGTCAATCATGACCACGACGTTGCGCCCGGCGGTGAGCTCCTCGAGGAGATATTCGTTGAGCCTCTCTAGAAGCTGGAGACGGCGGCAACCCTCGGTCGCAATCCCGAGTTCCATGCATATGAACTCGAGGAGTTCGTCGAAGCTGACGCCCGGATTGAAGACAAAGACAACGCTGGTCTCGCCTTCAATCTCGTCGACGACACGCTTGAGCAGCGTGGTCTTGCCGGTACCCGCCTCGCCAATGAGCGTGATAAAGCCCTTTCGCGACCGTATCCCATGGAGAATCCCGGCCATGGCCTCGCGGGTCGATTCGTTGATGTAGTGGTACTTGGGATCCGGGGTCAGATTGAAGGGGTCTTCTGCAAGTTGATAAAAGTGCGCGTACATCTTTCCCAGCCCTCAAGCGGGGAGCCCGGACCCGCCGGGAACCCCGCAGTCGGCCACCTTCTCTATCTTGGTTACAAGGCCGAGCGGGGCTTGTCCATAGCATACCCCCCCGGCCGGGGTGCAAGCCCAATTAACAGACCAGGACCTTTGTCCTGTAATATCAAGCATTTGACGTCTCAGTCCTCTTTTTTGTCGGTCCCGTTCGAGCGAAAATCCGCCCGCTTGAGACCGTGCAACTTCATTTTCCGATGGAGGGTGGCGGCATCGATCAGGGCCTGGCCGGCGCTGGCCGAGATCGCGCCCCGGTTCCTGCGGAGCAGAGATATCAGATAGTCGCGCTCGGCCCGCCGGAGGTACTCCTTGATCGGAATCTCAAAATCGAGGCCGCGAGCCCCCCTTCGCCCCTCGGCCTCTGCAGGCCGTGCGGTACCGGGCAAATCGATATCGCGAATCATCGGCCCGGTGGTCTTGAGTATCGCTCTCTCGGCAACGTTTCGAAGCTCGCGGATATTGCCGGGCCAGTGGTAGGACATCAGCTTCTCCAGCCCCTTGCTCGACAGGCGGCTGATGTTGCGCTCACGCGCCATCGAATTACTGCGCAAGATATCGGCCATCAGCAAAGGGATGTCATCGATCCGGTCACGCAAGGGGGGAATATCGATTGGCACGACATTGATTCGGTAGAAGAAATCCTCGCGCATATCGCCCCTCTCGACCATCTGTTCGAGATTCTGGTTGGTCGCCGTGATTATGCGCATATTGACCTTGACCAGCTTGTTGCCGCCCAGCTTCTCGATCTCTCGCTGTTCGAGCACGCGCAAGAGCTTGAGCTGCATCGCCGCAGAGATGCTCTCAATCTCATCGAGGAACAGGGTCCCGCCGCTTGCCAGTTCTATCTTGCCGATACGGTCATGAACGGCCCCGGTAAAGGCGCCGCGCTCGTAACCGAACAGTTCGCTCTCGAGCAGGGTGTCGGGAAAGGCCGCGCAGTTAATCGCCACAAAACGCCCGCTCTTGCGGCGACCCTGAAAGTGTATCGCGCGTGCGGCCAACTCCTTGCCGGTACCAGACTCGCCTTGAATCAGAACGGTCGCGTCGTTCTGGGCCAGGGCCTCAATCGTCGAGAAGATCTCGTGCATTCGCCGGTTGCGGCTCACCATATTGGCAAAGGAGTAGCGGTCGGACAGCTGGCTTCGAAGATAGGTTATCTCGTCGAGCAACTGCCGCTTTTCCAGGACCTTCTCGGTGGCCAGGAGTATTTCTTCACGCTCGAAGGGTTTGGTGATGTAGTCGTAGGCACCGTGCCGGATAGCCTCGACCGCTCCCTTGATGGAGGCGTAACCGGTGATGATTATCACGTCGAGGTGCGGCCAGCGCTCGCGCACCTGCTTGGTCAGACTGATGCCGTCGGTACCGGGTATCTTGAGATCGACCACCGCAAGCGCGTAATCGAACTCCTCTAGCAGGCCGAGTGCATCGTCGGCCCCGCCCACGCTATCGACCTCATATTTACGCTCGCGGTACAGGTCTTCGAGCTGCCTGCGTATGAGCGGATCGTCGTCGACTACTAGTAAACGGTCGGGCACTCAGATTCCCCCCTCAGTCCAGCGGAAGCGTTACGACGACGGATGCCGGGCCGCTGCCTTGCGTCAGGTCGCCCCCATGGAGGAGCAGGCAACGCCTGGCAATCATGGCCTCGAGATCCCCGAGAAGCCCTCCCGGGCCATCGCCGCCGGGCTGACCGGAAAGCTCGAGCTCGACACGCTCGCCCCGGCGCTCCACACGCACGACCAAGGATAGGCCGGCTTCCCGGCTAGCGACCGAGTCCACTCTGCGGCCGACCAACTCAAGCGCGCCCGACAGGAGGCCCGGGTCGACAGAGGCCGCCATTCCGGCCAGCGACTCGATACCATCGACCTCGACCTCACGGTCCGGGACCGTCGAGCGCAGCCGCTCGACCAGATCGGCGACCGGGACCTCGACGGTATTAAGCCCGGGCTCGGAGAAGTATTCGAGTACCGACCTGAAATAGGCCTCCAACGAGACCAGTTCCCCGGCCAGTTTGGCCCGGGGGTCCTCGCCGTCGGCCGGTTCGCCACCGCCCTGGTCGGCCCAGAAGTAGAGACGCTGAAAACGGTTGCCGAGCTCGTGGCGTATCTCAGCAAGCGCATGTTCGTCGTCCTTGCGTAACACCGGCCGACCTCGGTCAGTCCTCTTTGGCGGCGCCGTTGCCGGCGGCAGCCGGCTCATCGAAAAGAAGTTTGAGGTTCTGCACCTTGCGGAGCTGGTAATCGATCTCGAGCAGGGACTCGACCAGTTCCTTGATCTCGGCGGTAAGCCCCTCGATCTCGGCCTCGGAGACCTTGGCCAGCTCCGACTTCAGCCCCTCGTACAGCGAGAGCACCTCGCGCAGACCTCCGGCCTTATCGAAACGGTCCTGCAAGCGCCCGTAGGCCCCCAGAACCTTGTCTAGTTCTTCCCTGCTGGTATCGGCCACGGAGCCCTCCTGGCCCTGCCCCGGATGCCAAAGCCCGCGCATCTGCAATGGACAGGCGGCGGGGCGGATTGCATCGGCGCGACAGGATAACTCTAAGCCGTGCCTTTTTGCAAGGGGTTTTCTGGACGCTTTCCAAGCGCCCGCAGGCTCAGGCGGCCAATAGCTGCCGGGCGATAACCTTGAGTTCGAGAACGGGTTTGACGCCTTCGAAGATAGGCAGGACCTGGGCATCTATGACATAGCGAGAGATTGGATACTCCTCGGCATAACCCCAGCCGCCGTGGAGAAGCTGGCCTTCCTGGGTCAGCCATACGGCAATATCGCAGGCCAGGAGTTTGGCCATGGCCGGCTCCAGCGAGTTGGACTCGTCCTCGTCCATGGCCAGGGCCGCCCGGTAGGTCAGACGGCGGGCAGCCTCGAGCCAACTGGCCATGCGGCCGAGCTTGTGCTGGGTAAGATGGAAGTCGATTAGGGGCTTGCCGAACTGCTTGCGTTCGCCGGCATAGGACGCGCTGGCCTCGAGCGCCGCCTGTGCCAGACCGCTGGCGCGCCCACCGGTCTGAAGGCGCCCGGCCGCAAACCCGCCCATCTGAAGATAGAAGCCCTTGCCCTTGCCCGCCTCCTCGCCGACCAGGTTCTCGGCGGGCACGAAATAGTTCTCGAAACCCAAAGTGTAGGAATGCATGCCGCGATAGCCCGGAGTGGCATCGGCCTTGCCCGTAAGTACGCCGCCACCGGCCTGACGCATCTCGAACTCGTGGCCGCCGAAGGCGTCCTTTTCAACGATGAACAGCGACAGCCCGCGGGCCCCGGCCCCCGGGTCGGGGTCGGTGCGTGCCAGCAGCGCCAACACATTGGCCCGGCCGGCAAAGGTACACCAGGCCTTGGCACCGTTGATCAAGTAGCCGTCTTGCCCATCTAGCTGACCGGGCTCGGCACGGCATGCCACCGAGGCCACATCCGAGCCGATGTCGGGTTCGGTCACCGAGACCGCCACCATCAGCTCGCCAGAACATACCTGCGGCAACCATTTGAGCTTCTGCTCCTCGGTCCCGCCCTTGAGCAAGGCCTTTGTCAGAATCTCGGGCCTGGTAATGAGACTTCCGGCTGCAGCCAAGGATGCCCGCGACAGCTCCTCGGTGGTTATTATCATGGGGAGGTTGCCCATACCCAGGCCGCCGTAGGGCTCGGGCGCGGCCATACCGAAATACCCCATCTCGGCCATCGACGAGATGATGTCGTCGCTCACCAACTCGTCGTGGCGGTGGATGCGCTCGGCCAACGGGGCGACCTCCTGGGCCGCAAAAGAGCGCACCGAATCGCGGACCATCACCGCATCCTCATCGGGCAACCAGGCGTTGTTGGCCCCCGCGGTCGCGGCCGTCTGCCGGCCGATGGCCCGGACCCTCTCCTCGCGGGTCATATCGCGTAGCAGTTCGAGAGCCCGGTCGGACCCGACCCCGCTCGCGAGCGAAGCATCGTCGAGCCCGAGATCAGGTGCCGACAGCGACAGTTCGGCACGCACTCTGCCGGCGACCTCGCCAATGACCACCGCGGCCTGTTCTGCGTACAGAGCGGCATCGGAGTGGCCCGCATCGGCGGCGGCCTCGGCGAAACCGGCCATCGTACGAACGGCCTCGAGCTCGGTGGCGGCATAGGCGACGCGTTCGCACACGACCTGGTGCTCGTCGATTGCCCGTCCGCCATCGGTCAGGCGCGAGGCGGCCGCAACCGCGGCCAGCACGCTCTCTTCGAGCAGTTCTGTCAGTTCAAAGCAGGCCCCGGGGCTGGAGGGTTGGATACTTGCGGCTTCGCTCATGCGCTCGGCGCACTGCCTTTATTCGACCCGGGTCGGGCGCGCAAATCGACCATCGGTACTTTGACCACGGGGGTGGCCATGATACGACACTCGCCTTCGCGATGCCGACAAACCGACCGACCAACATTCGTACCACTCGCAGGCCCGGGCTCCGGCTGGCCACCGCGTTGCTGGTCTTACTCGCCACAGCACCGGGATGCAGCGGCGCCTCTGATAGCAAGGAAGAGAAACAAACAGTGAATGCCGCCACCGACAGCCTCACCGTGGTCATGTCCACCAGCAAGGGGGTAGTGGAGATCGAACTCGACGAAAAAGCCGCGCCTACGACCGTTGCCAATTTTCTGGCCTACGTCGATGAAGGCTTCTACGACGACACCATCTTCCACCGCGTAATCCCGGCCTTTATGATACAGGGCGGCGGTTTTGACACGGGCTACAAACAGAAGGACACCCGCGAGGCAATCAAGAACGAGGCCGACAACGGTCTGACCAACCTCTCCGGAACAATCGCCATGGCACGCACGAACGCGGTCAATTCAGCGACCGCGCAGTTTTTCATCAACGCCAAAGACAATCCTTTCCTCGACCACAAGGACACCTCTACCTCGGGCTACGGATATGCCGTGTTCGGCCGTGTGGTCGCCGGGCTCGATATCGTCCGCAGCATCGAGAACGCCCCAACGACCAACCGTGGCGCGGCCTTCACCGACGCCCCGGCCGATCAGGTGGTCATCGAATCGATCAAAAGAAAGTAAGGGCCGGGAGCGGTTGACGCCGGCCGGGCCTATACAGTCTCAACGCGCTCGTATGGCGACACGCTCACCGAACAGTCCTACTTACAAGGCCGCCTTCAGCTTCGTCGCTGAATCGGGTGACCGTAGCACCCTCTATGACGCGGGCGACTTCTCCCCCTACGCGATCGAGTCCCTGGTCGACACGCTGAGGGGCGAGTCACGCAAGGCCTGCAGGTCGCTGGAACTGACGCTCGAGATAGGCGCGCCCTGCAGTGCCAGCACGCTGGCCCAGCTGCGTCGGCGTTTTCGAACCGTATCCGGCCGCGACGTCACCGTACGCATCATAACCACGGGCCACTGACCGGCCCTCCGCTGCCTTGCATCGGAGCGCGGGCTCCGTATCTTTCGGCCGGGATGGCGACCGACTTCAGCCTCAACGACACCAAGCTCCGCTCGTTCATCGAACAAGAGGTCGCCGGCTTTTCGACCTGCGACCTGGAGGTCGAACGGCACCCAGGCGGCCACTCCTGCGAGACCTGGTCGCTGCGTGCCAACGGCCAGCGGTGGATACTCAGGCGCCCGCCGCGGGCCAATGTCCAGAAGGGAGCCAGCAATATGGCCCGCGAACACCGGGTCATATCGGCACTCTACGACACTCCGGTGCCCGTCCCACGGACCATCGCTCTGTGCGAGGACGACGACATCATCGGTTCCCCGTTCTTCATCATGGAGGAGATAGACGGGGTGGTCCTGCGCCACGAGTTCCCCGAGGGCTATGATGATAGCCCCGAGCGCCGCATGGCGCTTGGCCGCCAGCTCGTCGATACCCTGGCCGATATCCACGCCGTTGACTGGAAGGCGGTCGGACTCGAGAAGCACGGACGCCCGGAAAGCTTTCTCGAACGGAACCTGAAGCTGATGCGCCAGCAATGGGAGGCGGTGCGCCAGCGCCCCATCGAAGCCATCGAGACGGTCGGCGCCTACCTGGAGTCCCACCCCCCGGCAACCGCCGAGCCCGGCATAGTCCACGGCGACTACAAGCTCGACAACGTCATGTGGGGCCGCGACGGCCTTGCCGACCTCAATGCCGTCATCGACTGGGAGATATCAACGATAGCCGACCCCCTCGTCGATGTCGGTTGGTTGCGCGGTTTCTGGTGCGATGCGGGCGACACCCGCGGCTTCATGACGATGGGCGATGCCTTGCCGCGCCAAGGCGGATTCATAAGCCGCGACGAGATAGTCTCGCGTTGGGCCGAACGCAGCGGCCGTGACGTTACCGATGTGCCCTGGTACGAGGCCTTCGGTATGTGGAAGATTGCCATCATCATGGAGGCCAGCTTCATGCGCCACCTCTCTGGCAATAGCGATGATGAGATGTTCGCGAGCCTCGACCTGGTCGTCCCCGCCCTTGCCGAGGCCGCGCTCGACGCGCTCGGCGAAGGTGGCCTTATTTAGCTAGAAACCGTAGGCGGTCTTGAGTTCCGGGTCGGCTTCGGCCAGTACCCGGGCAAGCCCGACCATGACCTGGCACTGTTTGTAGGTCGCATCGTCCTGCATCTTGCCGTCGATCATCACCGCCCCGCTTCCGTCGCCCATCTCTTCGATGACCCGGCGGGCCCACAGCACCTCGTCGACCGGCGGGGTGAAGACCTTCTTGGCAATCCCGATCTGCACCGGGTGCAGCGACCAAGCTCCCACGCAGCCCATAAGGAACGCGTTGCGGAACTGGTCTTCGCAGGCCACCGTGTCCTTTATATCGCCGAAAGGACCGTAGTAGGGCAGTATCCCGGCCGCGACACAGGCGTCGACCATACGGGCCATGGTGTAATGCCACAGGTCCTGTTGCGCGCTCGGGCGCGGTGCCTCCGGATTGTCGGGGTCGGGGTCGGAGCGGACCACATAGCCAGGATGGCCACCGCCGACCCGCGTGGTCTTCATACGGCGCGAAGCGGCCAGGTCGGCCGGTCCCAGCGAGAGACCCTGCATGCGGGGACTGGCCAGACAAATCTCCTCCACATTGGCCACACCGGTGGCCGTCTCCAGGATAGCGTGCACCAACAAGGGGCGCTCGAGCCCGGCCCTGGCCTCGAGTTGGGCCAATAGACGGTCAACGTAGTGTATGTCGGAAGCGCCCTCGACCTTGGGGACCATGACCACATCAAGTTTGTCACCAATGGCGGGAACCAGCTCGGTGATATCGTCGAGCGCCCACGGGGAATCGAGACTGTTGACCCGCACCCAGAGCTGCGCGTTACCGAGGTCGGCCGAACCCGCGATATCGATGAGCCCCTGGCGAGCGGCGACCTTGTTGTCCACCGAAATCGCATCCTCGAGATTGCCGAGCAGCACGTCGGACTGGGTGGCCAGCTCGGGGACCTTGGACGCCATCTTAGGGTTGGAGGGATCGAAGAAGTGAATCATTCGCGAGGGCCGCACGGGAATCTCGCGCACGGGCTCGGGGGCACCAATGGCTAAGGGTTGGAAGAAGTCCTTGGGACTACGCATCGCTGTTCCTGGAAACCTCGCTCAGTCCTCGTAGAGCTTTACGATGCGCACCCTATCGTCCGGTACCGCCTCGAGGCACAGATTACACAGGACGCATTCGTCGAGGTTCTCATCGAGTATGTTGAGCTTGCCATCGCCTGCCTGCTCGAAGATCGACACCGGACACACCTCGGTAAGCTTCTTGGCAAGTTCAGGGTCGCCGGCGACCTCTGCATCGACCTCTACGTTGATGAAGATTCCGGCCATCAGTTGAGCCCCTCGAGCCGCTGCCGGATAAGGCCGGGAATCTCCTCTATTCGTTCGGCCACCTCGATGCCGGCCGCGCGCATACGATCAATCTTCTCTGCCGTGGTGTCGGCAACACCCTCGACGATGGTTCCCGCGTGACCAAACCGCATACCTGGCATCTCGTCCATGAACCGGCCGGCCATGAAAGCGACTATCGGAAGCCGCGAATTATTGTCCTTGACCCACTCGGCCAGTTCGGCCTCCATACGGCCGCCCGGTTCTGAATATATGACAATGGCCTTGGTCGCGGAATCGGCCTCGAACAGGGGCATTAGCTCGGCGTATGTCGAACCGATAATCGCATCGCCGCCGATCGACACGGCCGTGGACTGGCCGAGCCCGGCCGCAGTGAGCGTGCTGGCAATCTCGGTGGTCATCCCGCCCGAACGCGACATCACGCCTATGGGCCCCTTGCTGTAAGCCTGTTTGGTGTTTGCCGCCGGGCCGCCGACCCCGCCCATCTTGGCCTCGCCCGGCGAGATGATGCCGAGGCAGTTGGGCCCGATGATGCGCGCTCCGCGCAGCGAGGCCAGTTCGACCATCTGCGCAACCTCGCGCCGGGGTATGCGTTCTG
Source organism: Deltaproteobacteria bacterium (assembly GCA_046583395.1). Classification (GTDB taxonomy): domain Bacteria; phylum Desulfobacterota; class Binatia; order UBA1149; family CAYXZP01; genus CAYXZP01. The sequence continues at coordinate 14,879 of JAYGCK010000017.1, read as the reverse complement.
TGACGATTACTATCAGCTTTATGCCGTTCTCCAGTGCTTCGACCACCGCGTCCTTGGTAAAACGCGGCGGCACGCACACGACCGAACCATCGACATGCTGCTCGGCGGTAACGTCGCGAACGCAGTCGTAGACCGGAACGCCGTAGACATCCCTGCCCGCACGTCCGGGGGTCACCCCGCCGACTATGCGGGCACCGTAATCGAGATTCTCGCGGGTAAGGTTGACGGCCTCGCGCCCGGTTATCCCTTGTACGATGAAGGTCGTGTCCTTGCTGATCAGTACCGGCATCGCCTAGTCCTGCATCTTCCTGACCGCGCGGCCCGCGGCCTCATGCATCGAAACGCTACGGTCGCAGTACTCGACCCCGTATTTCTCGAGAATTTTGAAGCCTTCGTCCTCCCAGGAACCGGGAATACGGAATATCGTGATGGCCTCTTTGGGATCGACGCCGGATTCGATGCAACCCTTGATGACACCGCGGGCGACGATATCGACACGGGTGTTGGAGACCACGTTCATCATGACGGCAATCTTCTCGACGCCCGGCTTGGAAAGTATCAACTTGGTAAGCTCGCAAGCCTTCTTGACGCTCGGGTTGCCGCCTATCTCGCAGTAGTTGGCCGGTTTGCCGCCATGCTTGCGGACCGCGTCGAACAACGTCAGGGAGCCTCCGCCTGCACCGACAACAAGTCCGAGGTCGCCGTCGAACTCCACCACATTGCCGGCAACTCCCCGGTGGTCGGAAGAATCGACCTTGGCCCCGCGAATCTCGAAATCTGTCGGCGGCCTGGCCTGTCGGGTCTCCTCGGGGCGGATGCCGAGCTCGTCGAGCAAGGCCTTGTGGATGCCGCGGGCCTCGGCCTCCATATCAATATGGCCGTCGAGCACCAGAAAGCTTCCATCCTCAAGACGAGCCAAAGGGTTGATCTCGGCCAGGGTGAGGTCGTATGCCAAGAAGATATCGACCAATGCCGAGACTATCGGAGTGAGCCGATTGAGCGCCTGGCCGCTCACACCGACACCGGACACGGCCTCCTTGGCCAGCCGCGGGGTCACCGGAAGTATGGTCGAAATATGGGTCTTGGAGACATGGCCGGGGTGTTTCTCGGCAACCTCCTCGATGTCGATGCCACCCATGTCGCTGAAAATCAGGACGGGGAGCTTGCGGCGTCCGTCCCAGGTAACACCGGCGTAATACTCTTGCGCGATCGGGCTCATCTTCTCGACCAGGATGGTGCGCGCCTCCTGCCCGCTTACCACAATCGGCAAGATGGCATCGTAGTGGCTAGCGGCCTCCTCGGGGGTCTTGGCCGCGCGCACCGCCCCGGCCTTCATACGACCGCCAGATAGCACTTGGCTTTTGACCATGACCGGTCCGCCAATCTCTTCGGCTACCCGCGCCGCTTCCCCGGCGCTGTCGACGCAGCGGCCCTGGGCCACCGGCACAGCGTGCCTTGCAAACAATTGTTTGGCCTCGAACTCGTAGAAGCGCATGCCGAAGGTTCCGCTCGAACTCCCCCACGGGCAAGGAATCGGCTCGGGGAAACTATGGATTTATATCCGAGCGGGCCGGGTGCGCAAGCTTACCCGGCAAACCTATCGCGGACCAACTGCTTGTGCTCGAGCGACAGTCGTACCAGTTCGGCGACCGACGAGACATTCAACTTTTTCATCAAGCGTGCGCGATGCACTTCGACGGTCTTGGGGCTCAGCCCGAGCTCATTGGCAATGACCTTGTTGGCCTTGCCCGTAACCACCAGGTCGAGGACCTCCCTCTCTCGCGCGCTCAAGGTCGACACCCGGCGCGCCACGCTCTCGCGGCCCTTGCGTTCGGTGCGACGCAGGCGGTCCCTGGCAATTGCCTCCTGGACCCGGTCGATGAGATGTTGGTCCGAAAACGGCTTCTCAATGAAATCTACCGCGCCGTTGCGCATCGCGCGGACGGCCATCGGAACATCACCGTAGCCGGTGACCATGATGATCGGCAGACCCGAGCCGCATTCGGCCAGACGCTCCTGCAGTTCGAGTCCGCTGACCTCGGGCATGCGCACGTCGAGAATGAGACAGCCGGGGCGTTCGGAATCATAGCGCTCGAGGAAGTCCTCGGCCCGCTCGAAGGTCTCGACGTCGAGGCCAACCGACTCGACAAGGAAACGCAGGGATTCGCGCATGGCCGCATCGTCGTCTACGACAAATACCGTTGCCTCAGTTGCCATCGCGCCGCTCCGCCGTGTCGAACTCGGACCGTAGCGAGAAGCTGACCTTCAGGCCGCCTCCCGTTACCTCGTCGGCCCATATCCGGCCACCATGAGATTCGACTATCGACCGGCTTATCGCCAGTCCCATGCCGAGACCGTCCTTCTTGGTGGTGAAGAAGGGTTCGAAAAGCTCTTCGACCGCCGCGCCGTTGATTCCTTCACCCAAATCGCTGACGCTGATTTCGGCCGAGCCACCATCGCCCGTCACGCTGCGTACGGTTACCACCGCGCTCGACCCCCGGTTTCCCGCTGTCGCGTCGAGAGCGTTGCGCAACAGGTTGATCAGCACCTGTTCGATTTGAACGACATCGACGGCTACCCGCGGCAAAGACGGGTCCAGCTCGACCACTATCCTCACCGCGCGGGCCGAGCTGTCCAACCCCACCAGCGCCACCGACTCACGCACCAACTCGTTAAGATCGGCCGGCTTGAGCTTGACCTCACCTCTGGCCAAGAATCGGCGCAGCCGGCGAATAACGTTGCTGCTACGCTCAGCCTGCTCGCCGATAGCGCCGAGGGCCTCGAGGATATCGTCCATGCGAGCGTCGCCGGCTCGCAGCCGCCGTTCGCAGCCGCGAGCGAAGCTGAGGATGGCCGAGAGCGGCTGGTTTATCTCGTGCGCCAGTCCGGCCGCCATCTCACCTACCGTATTGAGACGGAGCACCCTGGCAAGTTCGGCCCGCTGTTCGTGCAACGCGGCTTCGGTCTCCTCGCGCCTGGTCACGTCCTCACTTATCCCGACCAGACGATACACCCGGCCCTGCTCGTCACACATCGGAAAGACCCGCGTCGACACCCAGACGACCGTACCGTCCTGGTGCACCACCCGGCACAGCGCCTGGGTCGGCTCGGTCGCCTCACGCGCGGCCAGGAGGGCCTCCATGGCCGCGGCTTGGTCGTCCGGATGTATGAACTCGACGACCCGCTCTTCGACCGACATCTTGGCAAAAGGTCTGCCGTATATCTCCTCGAACACCGGGCTGGCATACAGGACATCACTGAAATCGGGCTCAGCTATCCAGAAGAACTCGCGAATGTTGCCGGCTTGCGAAGGGGCAGGCTCGTTAGCGCCTCGCGCCATACCCCCTTGACCTAGCACGACGCGGGCCGGCCTGGCAACGACCCGCCGTATTGCCCAGCCGAACTCCCCCGTTGTAGACTGCGCTGCCGTGACCGGGCGATAGTGGCCGCCCGCTTCCTCTATGAGCGAGACCTTCTACCGTCGTGGCCTGTCCCTGGTCCTCATCACAACCCTGCTCGCTGGGCTGACCGCGCTCGCCTGGGGCCTGCCCAACGGCAACCGGACCTGGGCCGCCGATTCGGTGGCCCCCATGACCCCCTACTCGGTCGCCTATCATGTGTTCGCCGAACACGGTCCGAACTCTGGCTACTTCTATTTCAAATACCCGGTCGGCCACCAGTTGTTGCTGGCCGCGGTCGGTTCGCCGGTCCTGGCCTGGGCGGCACTGACGGGAAACCTTCGCTCGGTCTCCACCGATTACCCCTTCGGCATGGAAGACCCGGAACCGGTGCTGGCCACGCTGCAGATAGCCATGCGGTTGCTCTCTGTGCTGCTCTCACTCGGGCTCGTGGCCGCGGTAGCCGGCACGGCCAGGCGGCTTGCCTCACCGCGGGCCGGGCTGCTTGCAGCGGTAGCGGCCCTGGGGAGCTACCCTTTTCTTTTCTATCAGCACACCACCAACGTGGAGTTGCCCTACCTGTTCTGGGCCTTCCTGGCCCTCTACTCGGTCGTACGCGCTTCCGAGTCCGGGGCCAGCCCGCGTTGGATGTGGTTGTTCGGTCTGGCCGCAGCTATGGCGGTATCGACCAAGGAGCAGATAGTCGGTTTCCTGGTCCTGTTGCCGGTCGCGCTCGTCATATCGAACTACGCGCGCCTACGTGCGGGCGAGCCGGAAGCGCGGCTGCTCCCTAGAGGATGGGCAAGCGGGATATTGGCCAGTGTGGGCACATACGCAGCCGCCAACGCCGCCTTCTTCAACCCGGCCGGTGCCATCAACCGCATTCGCTATCTCACCCACACCCTCGATACCGCCACCCGCCAGACCTACGCCGGTTACGAAATGCCCATCGACTTCTCGACCGACTGGACACTGGCCGACGAACTGGTCCATCTCAGCAAGGCCGGTTCCGGCGTCATCGCCTCGGTCGGATGGCCGGCACTGGTGACCGGTCTGGCCGGACTCATCGTCCTGGCGCGCCGCAACCCACGCGGCCTGTTGTTCGTCGCCGCCGCCGCGGCCGGCTACTACCTGGTCTCGCTCAGACTGCTCAAACAGGTCGAAATACGTTACACGATGGCGCTTTCGTCCCTGCTGGCCATTCCGGCCGGCATACTACTGGCCGAGCTTTGGGCACGCCGTCGTCTGGGTCGGGTCGTCGTCGCGGGCGTCCTCGGACTGGGACTCATCTATTCGGGAGAGACGCTGGTCATGCTTGCCGGCGACACAAGATACCGCGCCGAGGCCTGGATGAAGGACCGGCTGGCGGCCGGCAAGCAGGTCGAGGTCTATCAATCGTGGACCTACCTGCCACGCTGGCAAATGACCGAAGGAGTGCGCCGTATCGATTTTGATGACATCGGCATCGACGGCGTCCGCCTACGCCAACCCGACCTCATAGTCCTTTCCAGCAAGGGCATGGCCGGAATGACCATGTACCCCAACCCCGATTGGCGCGACGGCAGAGGCATGATGTTGGTCGATGAGAAGAACCGGCGCTTCGTCGATGCGCTGACAAGCGGAGAGCTGGGCTACTCGGAGACGGCTGTATTCCAGAACAAACCTTTGATAGAGCGACCGCTGATAACCAGTCTCAATCCGGCCATACACATCTATGAAAGGAACAACTGAGATGAGCGCGCGCCAGATCCTGAGTTCCTGCCTCGTGGCAACCTGCACACTGGGATTTGCACAGGCCATAGTCGAGACCTTCGCATTGGCCGGTCTTTATTCCGGCCAATTGCTGGCCCCCGCCACCTTTTTCCCCATGCAGACCTGGGACGCTTTTGCCAAGCTCTATTTCATCGAAGCCGGGTGGCTCGGCCTTCCCGAGATACTCGGTCAGTTCGCGGGTCCGGGATTCACGGCCAAGCTAGTCATCGGTCCCGAACTCATCCTGGTCGGGCTGGCCAGCGGACTCGACCTCGGCATCGGGCTAACCCTGGTCTTCATGCTACGGCCGGCCTGGGCCGGCGCGGGCCCGGCCGAGTGCCGCCGGCGCGCGTTCTGGGCCGCTGTCCTTGTCGCCCTGGTAGTCAATCTCCTGGCCTGGGTGTTCACCGTACATCTGCCGGTAGAACCGACCGCCTGGGAAATCGTGCGCAACTACGCCCGTAACCTCTTATATGACGGCAGCCTGGTCGCCCTGGCCGTCCTCGCGGTCGCGACCCTACTAAGCCTGCCCTTGCTGACCCGTCCGCCCAGGACGGCGGCGATACTGGCCGGCAGCGCGGCGCTGGCACTGGTCGGCCTGCTGCTACGGCCGGCCGGCGGCAATCCCGGCCTGGATGTGCCGCTGGCATGGGACCGGGCACCGGCACGCGGTCACAACGTGGTCCTTATCTCCATAGACAGCCTCAGGGCCGACCACCTGAGCACCTACGGTTACCAGCGCGACACCTCGCCGATGATGACCGACTGGGCCCGCCGTGGGGTGCTGTTCAAGAACGCCAGCAGCACGACGGCCTGGACCCTGCCGGGGCACATGTCGATGCTCACCGGCCGCTCCTTGCTCGGTCACGGCATGGTCTCCGACGACCGCATGCTGACGGCCGATGTCACAACACTTGCCGAGACGCTTCAAGCGTCCGGCTACAGGACCGGCGCGATAGTGTCGGCCCCATACGTCGAGGCGCGTTACGGTTTTGCGCGCGGCTTCGACGACTACGACGACCACACCATCAGCTTTGCCACCAACAAGGCCTCGTACCGTTCCGTGACTGCCCCCCTAGTGCAGGACACCGCCGACGCCTGGCTAAAGAAGGGTTCGGAGGAACCCTTCTTCTTGTTCCTCCACTACTGGGACGTTCACTATGATTACATCCCCTCACCACCCTACGACACGATGTTCGACCCCGACTACGAAGGCGACATCACCGGCGACGACTTCTATTTCAACGCTGCGGTCAACCGCAACATGGACCCCCGCGACATCGAGCATCTGCTTGCGCTCTACGACGGCGAGATACGCCTGGTCGACGACCACCTGGCCAAGCTCGCGGCCAGTCTGACCCGTCTCGGCTTGGACGATAACACCATCGTGGTCGTGACCTCCGACCATGGCGACGAGTTTTTCGAACACGGCCGCAAAGGACACCACCGCACGCTCTACGACGAGATACTGCGCGTGCCGTTCGTCCTATACGTGCCCGGAGCGACACCGACCAAACCGGTGGTGACGATGGAGACCAGCATTATCGACATCATGCCCACGGTCCTTTCTCTGGTCGGCATCGACATCCCCGGCGGGGTCGAGGGCGTCAACCTGGCCCCGATAGCGTTCGGCGATGCGCCCGAGGCCGACCGCGCGACCCAGGGCGAGCTTTACCGCAAGAACAGCCTCATTACCCAGGTGTCACACCGGCGAAGCGGAGCAAAGCTCATCCATAACTTTAATCGGCGTACGGTCGAGGCCTACGACATCGCCGGTGACCCGGGCGAACAGACCGGCATCGACACCGGCGAACTCCACCACCCCGGCATGCTGGGCGAACTGCGCGACTGGATGGCATCGGCCTGGTCGGTGTTCCATTCGCGCATAAGCGAACACGGAGTGGCCACCCTGGAGATGGACCGCGAGACCGCCGAACGGCTGCGCTCGCTCGGTTACATCCAGTAACCGTCACGGGTCGGCCGAGTTGACCAAGGTAGCCACGAACAGGCCCGCGCTCGCGCTTTGGTTTGCCACGGCCGCTGTCCTGGCCGGCACCATCGACATGATGCAGGTGGCCGCGGTTGCCCGCGGCGCCGAGCTAGGCCGGCTTACGGCAATGGTGCTAAGCATCTACGCCGTCCTCGGTATCGCCAGCTCGTTGCTGCTCATACCCCTGGCTACACGACTGCCACGCCCCTGGCACGAACCCGGCGCGCTCCTGGGACTGGCCTTTGCCTTCTGGTCTACGGTGTTGGCCGCGGCCTATCTCAACGTCGTCCACCTGCCGCCGGTGACCGAACCCCTGACCATGGCCGTCAATCTGGCCATGGCCGCAGCCGCTGTCGGGCTGTGGCGCGCGGGAGTGGCGTGGCCGAGGGCGGCCCTGTTGGCGCGCTCGCCCGTTGCCGCGGCCGCAACCATGGCCACAGCGGTCATCATCGCAATCTCGATGGCCGCAGCAGAACCTCGAACATCATCGGAGCCACTAGGCGAGACCACTCGTGCGGCCGCAGACGCGCCCAACGTATTCGTTGTGATTATCGACACACTCCGCCACGACCGCGCCTCGGGCGACACGGGACGCCGCCTGATGCCTACCCTATCGGCACTCTCGGACGGGGGAACGAACTTCTCGCGCGCCTACGTACAGGCCACCTGGACCAAGCCGTCGGTGGCCTCCATCTTCACCTCGCTGTTCCCCTCCAGCCATCAGGCAAATCTGCGTCGCGACCGCCTGAGCCAAGAACCGGCGACCCTGGCTACCGTGTTCAACGGGGCCGGCTACGACACAGCGGCGTTCTCGGCCAACCCGTGGATATCACCGGCCTTCGGTTTCGGCCGCGGGGTCGGTCATTTCTTCGAGTCCGACCGCGAAAGCTTCACCCGTCTGGTCATGTTGCTTCGTATCCTCAAGACCCCTGACCGCATGACCGCGAGCAAACCGATATCAGCCACCCTAAGAGCGGTTGAAACGCTCTACGGCGTAAGGACCAGCCGCAAGAACAATTGCGAACGCGACCTGGCCATCGCCGGTGACTTCGAGAACTGGGCCGGCGGCAAGACGGACCGCCCGCTGTTCGCATACTTCCATCTGATGAGCCCGCACATCCCCTACCTGCCGCCGGGGCGTGAACAGGAATACCCCGCCTCCGAACAGGTCCGTCTGCTGCTAAGTCGCGAGCCGCTCGCACCCGACCGCCACCGCCTGCTCGTCTCGCTTTACGAAGACAGCGTCCGGCACGCCGATACGGTCCTGGCCGCGCTGCTGGCCACCATCGAACGGGCCGGCACAGGCCGAAGCTCGCTTGTGGTGGTCAGCTCCGACCACGGCGAAGAGTTCTTCGAACATGGGCGTTGGGGCCATGGGAAATCCCATTACGAGGAACTCTCCCATGTGCCCATGATCGTTTCCGGCCCCGGCTTCGAGCCCGGAGGCAAGGTCGACCGTCCGGTGATGGCCGTCGATATCCTGCCGACCTTGGCCGCGGCGGCCCGGCCCGGGACCGCGCCCGAGGTCTGGGAGGGAGCGCCCATGGACAGCGACGAGTCTGGTGATGGGACCGTCCGCGAGGTCATGGGCGAGCTTATTCGCGAGGGCGGTTTTGAGACCTCCATGCTGCTCAGCGGTCTCGACAAGTACATCGAAACCAAAGACGGTCTCGGCCACCAGACCCGGCACGAACTTTACGACCTTGCCGTCGACCCCGGCGAGACCGACAACCTGTACGCCGTCGGACCGGGCGATTGGGCGGCCAGGCTAGAGAGCAGGCGCGCGCAGTCCCGGGCAAAGAAGGTCGAGGCGGCCGCGCAGATAGAGCTCGACGATGCCCAGCGCGAAAAGCTTGAGGCGCTGGGTTACGTCAACTAGACCGGTCAGAAACCTTCGAGACGGGCGTAACGGTCGCGGTGGTAGGCGGCATCCCCCATCGTAAGCTCGAGGCCGCGGGCACGCTTTAGATAGAAACCGATGTCGTGCTCGTCGGTCATCCCTATGCCGCCGTGCATCTGCACGCTCTCGTAACCGACCAACACGCCGGCATCCGAACAACGGGCCTTGGCCACCGAGACCATCGCGCTGGCCCGCGGGCCGTAATCACGGTCGACGGCCTCGCAGGCCCCCATCACCGCCGAACGGGCAAGTTCTATCTCGACGAACATCGTGGCCGCGCGGTGTTTGAGGCCCTGGAAGGTGCCGATGGGAACACCAAACTGCTCGCGGGTCTTGAGATATTCCAGCGTGAGAGAGAAAGCGGCCTCCATGCCGCCCAGCATCTCGGCGGCGGTCCCGAGAGTGGCCAGGTCTATGGTGTGCTCGATGACATCGGCGGCCGCACCTTCGGCGCCCACAAGAGCGCCGGCCGGAACCTCGGCCTTATTGAAACGCACCAGGGCCGCGTTGCGCAGGTGCATGGTCGATTGACGTTCGATACTAACGCCTGGGGTGTCGCTTCCCACTAAAAAGAGCGAGATGCCGTCACGCTCGGCGTCAGTGCCCGCCGTGCGTGCGCTCACGACCAGCTTGCCGGCCACATGGCCGCTGGCCACCAGGACCTTCTCACCATCGAGCAGATAAGCGTCGCCGCTCTTTGACGCCGTGGTCCGGCAAAAGAGCGGGTCATAGCGCGAGCCCTTTTCTTGATATGCCAGTGCCATGATGAGCGAGCCGTCGATTACTGCTGGAAGCACGCTGCCGCGTTGCTCTTGGCTTCCGGCCAACGCGACCGGGGTCGCTCCCAACAGCACGGTCGATAGTAAAGGCTCGGGGACCAGATTGCGGCCGCATTCCTCCAATACAGCGGCCATTTCGATCATGCCCATTCCTAACCCGCCGTACTCCTCTGCAAAGGGAACGGCCTGCCAACCCAGCTCGGCCATCTTGGTCCACAGCTCCCGCGAAAAGCCGTCGGGGTCGGCCGAGTCGCGCAGCTCACGAACACGCGCGACCGGCGATTCGTTGCTCACCAAATCGGCGGCCGACTGCTTGAGCAGTTTTTGGTCCTCTGTCAGCAGCATCGACATCTAGGCCTCCGGTAGGCCGAGCACACGCTTGGCGATTATGTTGAGCTGTATCTCCGAGGTGCCCCCCTCTATCGAGTTGCCGCGCGAGCGCAGCCATTCGCGGGTAAGCGTCAACTCCTCGTCCTCGAACCCCGCCCCCTCCCAACCAAGGGCCTGGGGACCGAGGATGGACAGCAACAAGGTGTAGCGGTCCTTGTTCAGTTCGGTCGCGTAATACTTCAGTATCGAGGTCTCGGCGCCGGGTTGCTCTCCGAGCTTTGCCGATTCCTTGATACGTCTGATGGTCAGGTCCAGACAGACCTTGTCCATGGTAAGCCCGGCTATGGCATCACGGACGCGGGCGTCGGCGATACCGCCGTTGCCGTCGCCTAGATGCTGACGGGCAACATCGACCAAACGGTTGCGACGAACCGGCTCGCTGAAGGCCTCACTAATCATCGAACGCTCGTGCCCGAGTAGAGCCTTGGCCATGGTCCAACCGTTGCCCACACCACCGACCACTTGGTCGACGGGTACGCGTACGTCCTCGAGAAAGGTCTCACAGAATGGCGAGGCGCCGCTTATGAGTGGAATGGGCCTGACCGACACACCTTGTGTTGCCATATCGAAGAGAAGGAAGGAGATACCCGAGTGCTTGGGAGCCTCGGGGTCGGTACGAACCAAGCAGAACATCCAATCGGAACGGTCGGCATAGGAGGTCCAAACCTTCTGGCCGCTGACCACCCAATGGTCGCCATCGAGCCTGCCGCGGGTCTGAAGGCCGGCCAGGTCGGAACCGGCACCGGGCTCGGAATAGCCCTGGCACCAACGGACCTCGCCCCGGCATATGGGCGGCAAGAAGGCCTTCTTCTGTTCCTCGGTGCCGTGGGCGACCAGCAAGGGGCCTATCATGGTCAGCCCGAAGCCTATTAGCGGCGGCACGGCGTGGATGGCGGCCATCTCCTGGGCAAGCACCTTGGCCTCGTCCTTGTCGAGACCAGCACCGCCGTAGTCACGCGGCCAGGTCGGCGCGGTCCAGCCCCGTTCGGCCATGAGGTCGAGCCACTGCTTGGACTCGGGGTTGTCGTAGTTCTGCTTGCGGCCACCCCACACCAATTCCGAAGCAAGATCGGAGGGCGGCCCGTCCGACGACCAGCGCATCGAAGGCGGGCAATTGGCCTCTAGCCAGGTCCGGGTCTGTTCACGGAAGCTTTCTAGTTCGCTCACGGCCGGTGTAGGTATATGGAGCTTCGGGCCAAGGGAAGGCTCGGTCGGGCTCGGCGAGCATGCTAAGGTGTCGCCGGGCCGTCCGAGCACGGCCTCGAGACGATGAGCAGCGACCTGGCATCCTTCTACAGCGGCAAGACCGTAGTCGTCACCGGCCACACCGGGTTCAAGGGCGCCTGGCTGTCGGCCTGGCTAAAGGCCATGGGCGCCAATGTGGTCGGCTACGCCCTTGCCCCGGAAACCGGCCGCCCCAACCTGTTCGATTCGGCCAAGGTCGCCGAGGGCATGGCATCGGTCATCGCCGACCTGCGCGACCCGGCAGCCGTGGCCCAGACCATACAGGCCGCCGAGCCGGACCTCGTTTTCCATCTCGCCGCCCAAGCGCTGGTAAGACGGTCCTACGAGGAACCGCTGGTCACCTACCAGACCAACGTCATGGGAACGGCCCATGTGCTGGAAGCCCTGCGCACATCTCCCAACACCAAGGCCGCGGTCATCGTGACCTCGGACAAATGCTATGAGAACCGCGAGTGGCCCTTCGGCTACCGCGAGACCGACCCGATGGGCGGCTACGATCCCTACAGTTCGTCGAAGGGCTGCGCCGAACTGGTGACCTCGGCCTACCGGCGTTCGTATTTCTCTGACAATGGCGCGGCGGCCATCGGCAGCGCGCGGGCCGGCAACGTAATCGGCGGTGGGGATTGGGCCGAGGACCGGCTTATCCCCGACATCGTTCGTGCGGTGGCCAGCGGACAGCCCGTCCATGTGCGCAACCCGGCCACCACCCGGCCCTGGCAACATGTGCTCGAGCCCGTGCGCGGCTACTTGATGCTGGGCAAGCGACTATACGAGAACGGCGACCGGTTCGCCGACGGCTGGAACTTCGGCCCGCCCGAATCCGACTCGGTGCCGGTCAAGGAAGTGACCAGTCGCATCAAGGCCTACTGGAACGAGGCCGGCCTGGCCGTGACCGAAGGCCAAGGCGAAGGACCGCACGAGGCCCATCTGCTCAGGCTCGAGTGCGGCAAGGCCCGCCGCGAGCTGGGTTGGAGTCCGGCCTTCACTCTCGATGATGCGCTAAGGACCACGGTGGACTGGTATCGCGAATACCTGGCCGACCCCTCCTCGGCCCCCGCAATGCTCGAGCGGCAGATAGCCGAATACGCAGCTCGTTTCTAACAAGTATCGTCTAACCAAACACGACCGACGCCTATACCCACCGGGTTGGGCGCACTGGCCGCTAGGTTAGGAACATCCGTCCGCGGCTCCGAGACCTACGGTAGGATCGGTAGCACCTCGGACTCTAAGAGCTGCAAACTTTTCCAGGCCGCATCTATGGGGGTCCCGCCACACAGCGGATGCATGACGAGAATGCCGTTGCGGCCGATGTAATCTGCGGCTTCCTGCGGAGTGAATACCTGGTAAGCGCCCCGCTCGGCCCGCAGTTCATCTACGGTCGTTGCCTTGGTGTGACTCACCGCACTCGGGCCATGCACCGCCCAATCGGCGTACATACGCGCGTCGTGCAACATATGGGGACCCAGCTCCTGCCAGGCTTGGTCGGGATCGGTGGCAACAAAAGCGCAGGTCACCGTGCCACCCGGCGGCACGATCACGACCTCGGGGTCGCGTCCCTCTTCCCGGCATGCATCCAGATAGACGGCTTCGAGCTCGGGCTTGCCGCCTTCGGAGAGGAAACCGACGCCCAACCGGGCCGCTCGTTGTGCGGCACGCTCGGTATTGCCACCCATCATCAGCATGGGACCGGAGGGTGAGAACGGCCGGGGGGTTATTTGCACGTGGCGCCCTTCGAACTCGAACGATTCGCCACTCCAGGCTCTGCGTATGGTCTCGACCCACTGCTCCATACGCCTTCCGCGTCCTTTCATCGGCACGCCGAACAGATCGTATTCCTCCGGCCGGTATCCCAACCCGAGCACGTAGGAGACACGCCCGCGTGCCAGTATATCCAGGATGGTCATGTCTTCGGCCACGCGTACGGGGTCGTAAAGCGGCAGCAACAAGGCCGCGATCTGTATCGGCATCGTGCGTGTGTTCGCGGCTATAGCTGAGGCTAGAAGGAGAGGCGCCGGAAGGTAGCCGTCCTCGGATGCATGATGTTCGGACAGGACCACTGACATGCAGCCCCGACTCTCCCCCCAGACCGACATCTTGATCGCCTCTTCGTAAAGTCGCGCTAACTCTGCGCCCTCGCAACCGGGCGCGCGCATGTCAAAACGCATCAAGAACATCGCAAGTTTCCGTCCTTACTAGGAAAGTGGCGTCCCTAAGGACGCCGAGTTGGAACCACCCTTGAATGGCTCAGGGATATAGACAAGGCAAGGCCGTAGACTTCGGCCGCGCTGCACCGCCAACCTTGCAACCGAAAGCTTCATGCACGACCATAAACCTCCATCCTCTTTAACGTCCCGAGCCGGGAGTGACGCAACCAACCACCGAGTGCTAACACCACGGGGACCCAGATGAACGAACTACTAAACAACGCGGCCTTTCAAACATACGCCACTTGCAGTGCCATTCTTGCGATTAAGATGTTGCTGACAGGTACCTACACCTCGGTTCAACGCATGCGGACCAAGAGCTTCGTCAATTCAGAAGACGCCAAGGCCTTCCAGGGCAACTTTGGTGAGCAGGAACACCCGGTCGTTGCTCATGCACTGCGAATTCAACGCAATGACCTTGAGAACATCCCCCTCTTTTTCGTAATCGGCCTCATCTATGTCCTCGACGGAGCTTCAGCCTCTGCAGCTGCTGCTTACTGTTGGACATTTACCATAGCCCGCCTTCTCCACTGGATAGTCTATCTGAATCACCTCCAGCCTTGGCGGGCGATCTGTTATTTTGCGGGCTACTTGTCCATCCTTGGGATGGCCGTGCAGATTATTCTGAGCTAGCCACGCCTAATCGGAGAACGAGCTTTAGAGCTACTGATTCACGCTGTTCATCGGAGGGAAACAAAATGATCAAGCTCTGTTTCTGTCTTCATAGATCACCTGCGCTAACGCGGGCTCAGTTCCAATCATATTGGTATGACACGCACGGTCCGCTCGTGAGAAGCCACGCGGAGACCCTAGGCATCAGAGCCTACGTGCAAACACACACTATTGATGACCCTGTCAATGATCTGCTCGTGACCGGTCGTAACTCCCCGGAGGTCTATGATGGTATAGCTGAGATCTGGTTCGATAGCCTTGAAAATCTTCATTCTAGATTCGCTGACGAGTCCACCTACCCCGTAACAGCCGAAATCTTTGAAGACGAAAAGAAATTCATCGATCATGAACGGTCGCCGATATTCATTGCCGAAGAAAAGCCGGTAATCGAGACCAACTTTTAGACCGTCCTGGCCTTGGCCGAAGACGCCATTAGTGCCCGTAGTGCGTGGAGGGACGACAGCCCCGGGATAGATTGAGATAGGGATGCCCGGTTAAGAAGTATCCGGGAGAACCTTTTTTTACTGACAGCTAGTCGAGCCCAGCCAC
>JAYGCK010000061.1:0-7304 GCA_046583395.1 Deltaproteobacteria bacterium | reverse complement strand
CCCAGCATCTCTTCCATGAGAGCGTCGTGGCCGTGGTCACGAATGGTCCGTGACCGGTCCATCAGTTGCTGCTTGTCCTCGATGAAATCGGCACGGCGGAACCCGGCTATGCGCGGGTGAACCCGCGTGTCCATCCGTATCGCATCGCAGGGGCAGGCCTCGACACAGTAACCGCAATAGATGCAGCGCAGAGTGTCGATCTCGTAGCGCAGCGGGTACTTTTCGGCCTCCGGGTCGGGGTGTTCGCCGGCCTCTATGTTGATGCAGCGGGCCGGGCATGCGGTCGCACACAAGAAACAGGCCGTGCAACTGACCGAGCCGTCGTCCTTGAGCGTCAACCGGTGACTGCCCCGGAAATTATCATCGTAGGGCTGCCTCTGCTCGGGGTAACTGACCGTCGAGGCCGCGCTGAGGCCCTTGGCCAGACCGAGCGTGTGGCCGATGTGAATGAACAGGTTGCGCCAGAAACGCCCGCCTGTAACCGCGAGACCGCGGATTATGGCGGGCAGATAGAGACGGTCCAGAAGGCCAAGCTCTTCGGGTCGTCGCATGAGGCTGGCCGCCGCCCGGCCGTCTAGGCGACCAAACGGACCACAGGCCCGACACTGGGGCGCTCGGTCAGGCGAGCGACCCACCCGCGCACGTTTGGAAGCGAGGTGTCGACCTTTGTCCCCAGTTTGTTGAGGTTGAGAGCCGTGGGCGCGAAGGCTGCGTCGGCCAAAGAAAACTCGCCGGCCAGGTACTCCTTGCCCACCAGCCGCTCCTCGAGCATCGCCAGCGTTTTGGCCAGCACCTCGCGGCCCGAGGCGATGCGTCGTTCGTCGCGCTCGCTGGCGCGCTTGGCCATCTCGCGCTCGACGGCCATTGCGGGAAGAGTAAAGGCGTGGTCGGCAAAGTCCCCCAACATGCGGGTCAGCGCCCGCTCTCCCGATTCCTCGGGAAGCAGCGGCGGGTGCGGATACTCGTCGTTGAGATACTCGTTGATGATAGCCGAATCGTAGATGACGACCCCTTCGTCGACGAGAACGGGCACTTTGCCGAAAGGATTGAGCCTCAGGAAGTCCTTGCTCCGCTGTTCGCCGGCCGACAGGTCGACGGTCTCGGTCTCGTAGCTAAGATCCTTCTCGGCAAGGACTACCCGCACCTTGGTCGCATACGGACAGTCGGGGTGGTCGTAGAGCACCATCGGCGCAAGCTAAACCAATTCCTAGCCGGGCGCAATATCGCCGGGCACGCCAGGGTCCGTCCTCGACTCGACTACGGCAGCCGCGACCGCATCGCCCCAAACGTTGACGGTGGTGCGGCAACGGTCGAGGAACCAGTCGACCGACAGTATCGCGGCGATGCCTTCGAGAGGGAGCCCGACGGCCTCTAGCACCATTACCATCGTCACAAGGCCTGCCTGCGGAATACCGGCGGCACCTATCGAGGCCAAGGTGGCGGTCACGACGATTACCACCTGCGAACCGAGGGTCAGTTCGATGCCCCAGGCCTGGGCGATGAACATCGCGGCGACGGCCTCGTAGAGTGCGGTCCCGTCCATGTTGACCGTGGCCCCCAGCGGCAGGACAAAACGAGAGCAGGACGCCGATATGCGGTTGCGCTGTTCCGACAGCCGCATGGTCACAGCCAAGGTCGCCGACGATGAGGCCGTCGAGAAGGCCGTCATCAGAGCTTCGGCCAGGTTCCTGCCGTAGCTCCAGGGGGACCGGCCGGTGAACAAGCGAAGGATGAGCGGCAATACGACCAGGGCGTGGATTAGCAATCCGCTTATGACCGTCAGGCAGTACAGACCGATGGCGGCAATCTCGGCCGCAAATGCCGCCCCGCCGCCGGCGGCCCCCAAGCGGGCCGCGATAAGCGCCCCCACCCCCACGGGCGCGGTCCACATGAGCCAATTGACAAGCCGCAACATCGCCGCGTTGCAACCACGGAAGAACGCTATGGCCGGACCGGCAACGTCGCCGACGGCCGATAGTGCCGCTCCGAGGGCCAGGCCGAACACAAGGATGGGCAGCACCTGGAACATGGCGGCGGCCTCGAAGATGTTGGGAGCGATCAGGCTGCGGGCCAGGGTAGACAGATCGAAGGCCTCGGGCGTCTCGACCACCACCCCCGAGGCCAGCTCAACTCCGGCACCGGGCCGTATAAAGCTCACCAACAACAAGCCGATAACGACCGCAATCAAGGTCGTGGCCACGTAGTAACCGAGTGCAAGGCGCGCGGTGCGGCCGAGCGCACCACGCCCGGACATGCCGGTAACCGCGTCAATCATCGAACAGAACACCAGGGGCAGGACCAGGGCCTTGAGAGCGTTGAGGAACAGGTCCCCCAGCCATGCCACCTTCACGGCCTGCTCCGGGGCGAGCCAACCCAGCAGCCCCCCACCCAGGACCCCGGCCGCAATCGCCACAAGTAGCAAGTTCTCTCTCATCTGGCCTCAAGCAAACGCCTGACCGGTGCGAACCCGCGGCGATGAATCTGGCAGGGACCGAGCCTGGTCAACGCTTCCATATGGGCGGCCGTCCCGTAGCCCATGTGGCGGCCGAAACCGTAACCGGGGAACCGCTCGGCCAGGGCCAGCATTAGAGCGTCCCGGTGCACCTTGGCTACAATCGATGCGGCCGCAACCGAATAGACGAAGGAATCGGCGGCGATGTAGGAACTCTGGCCCATCCCCACCCCCGGTACCCGGCGTGCGTCAACGAGCAAATAATCGGCCGGACGTTTTAACCCAACCACGGCCCGCCGCATGGCCTCGAGCCCGGCCTCACGGATGCCGATGTTCTCTATCTCCTCGACCTCCACCATTCCCAGGGAGACCTCGGAGGCCGTTCTGCGAATTTCGCCATCGAGCCGTTCGCGGGTCTTGGGCGTCAGCCGCTTGGAATCGGTCAGGGCCAGCGGTTCGGGACCTCGGGGAAAGACCACGGCCGCAGCCACCACCGGACCGGCCAGCGGCCCGAGCCCGACCTCATCCACACCGGCCACACGTTGGTAGCGCAGGTCCCAGAGCAGCCGTTCGAGACGGAGCATCTCGTCGGCACGCTGCCCGGGTTCCACGCCCAGGCCCCGCGACCCGCGTTTTCCGCCTGCGGTCCCTTTGTTCAGCGACCGCCCCTTATCAGTTCCGCCACCGTGAAGAAGTCGGGCTCGAGCCCGACCTTGGGCCCCATGTTCCAGTACCACCCCTCTTCGTCGGGGAACTCATGGCTAGGTAGCGCCGCACGGGTCGCGTGTTCGAGCTGCATGTCGACCATCGTGATGTTGGGCAAAAATCCCGTTTCGTAATCGTACACGGAGACCTTGGCCTCGGGGAAGGGCTTGTAGCCGACGTTGATACCGTTAATCCAAATCTTCCACAGCTCCATCCCGCGGTCATAGATGTCCGTGGACGGAGTGTAGAAAGCCTCCTTGTCGACGAACAGTATGCGCTTGCCGTAAGCGTACTGAGGGAAGCGCGAACGCCCTTCTATCACCCAAACGTCACGTTTCTCCCAGGCGTCACAAAAGACAAAGTCGCCCTGCCCCGGACACCAGTGGGCCGGCCAGCGCTTGCCGTGGACGGCACCGAGGATGGTGCGCTCGCCGAGCAGGCGCCACTCGAACCACACCGGGTTACCCGAGTAACCGCCGTAACTGTCCATGTCTATGTCCTGGCCGAACAGGGCGTCGGAACGCTGCGCCGACGACAAGCGGCGGACCCGCCGTATCTGCGGGAGGTAGAGCCAGGTATCGTCCTGGCGGTCGGCGTCGAGGTAGCGCGCCATAGATGAACCGACCCCTTTGAGGTCGAATGGCTCGAGAATCGGGTGTAACGATTCCCGGTAGCGGTAGCCTTCGGGGTTGTCACCGTACTCGGGCGTCGGCTCGACATGGACCCGGCCGTTGTACATGAGCCGCCTGAGGTGCTCGAGAACGAAGTGGCGTTCGATACGCATCCCCCGTGGCGTGATAGGCCCCGTGTCGGCGTCAAAGTAACGCACCGTGAAGTCGTCGGTCAGATAGGGGTTGTAGTAGTAGTTCCACATCACCTTCTGGGCGGCCTGCGGGTCGCTTGGGTCCAGATGTGGAAAGGACTGGCCGGCCACATAGTTCTCGAGACGGCGCGCATCGTCCGAGATTCTCACCTGGGCCTGGTACTGCTCGGTGGCCTCGCGAAAGACCGGAGGATAGGTGGCCCCCCGGTAAGGAACTATGTCCATGACCAGGCCGCGCTCCAGACACCAGGACAGCCCCGGGTGGAGGTAGTCGACGGCCTTTTCCATGTTGGCCTTCGATATGACGTCGCCGGGTACGACATCGGCCCGAACCGCAACGGGCACGACCACAAAGCAAACGGCCAGTGGTACGGACAGGAAGACCTTCGAGAAACGACCGCAAGCCGGCACGGTAGTTAGTGCTCGTGCTTCTTTTGTAGTTCCAGCATGATGGCGATCATTTCCCGGACCGCCGACTCCTTGTGACTGTCGTGTTGCTCGGCCAGGAAGACCAGACAATCCGCACATTCGTCACGCAAGCTGACCATGGCCATCACCGAGGCCACCATTGTCTCGCCCGGGCCATCCGTGATCGCCTCCTTGAGCAGACCGTGGACACGGGGTCCGCCTATGCGCGCCAAACCCATCGCAGCGGTCCGTGTGACCGCATCGCCACGGGACAGGGCCTCGGCCAGAGAGTCGATGGCGCGCGGACTGGCCGAAGTGCCCAGGCCACGTGCGGCTGCCAAACGGCTCTCGACCTCGACCTGCGGGGCGAGAAGGTCCACGGCTGCTGTCATCGCCGCTTGGTCGGCTCCCGCACGCGCGCCCAGGGTCTCAGCGGCGTAGATACGCAGTTCCAGCGCATCGGCCTCGAGCAACGATAGAAGTCCTGCGGTCGGACGGGCACGCCCGAGATGGTCGAGGCCGGCAAGCGCGGCAGCCGCCACTGCGCCGTCCCTGCCGGCGAGCTTCTCGAGCACCGTGACAAAAGAATCGGCACCCTGCTCTCCGGCCGCAAGGGCCAGCCGGCCCCGAACGGCCGGATCGGCGGAATCATCGGATAGAAAGGCCGCCAATCTGGCCACGCTGGCCCCGTCGAGGTCGCGGGCCAAACGAGGCGGCCGCAGCAGCGCACGCAGGCCGTCCTCGGCCAGGACCGGCACCCCCGACAGTAGCGCATCGACCATCACGCCCGCCTGCCGTCGCGCTCGCTCGGGCATCCCTAGAGCGAGCGTGGCGGTGTAAGCCCCGGCTATGGCCTTGGCAGTCTCCATCGCCGCCGGGTCCGAACTCTTAAAGACATAGCGGCGACCGCCGAGAATCTCGTGACGCTTGGTAACAGGCAGATTGTCACGCCAGTAGGAATGGTCCGGGAGAACGCCGACGGCGGCCAGGAACTGATCGCCTTCCTTAAGGAACGGTTCGCTATCGGCCGGGTTGCGCTCATGCACGATCATCAGCGTGCGTGGCTTACCGAGGCGGGCATGGACCAGATCGGTCAGATGGGCGGGAAAGGCCAACAGCCGGCCATCCCGGTACTCAAGAGCTGTCGACAAGCGCAGTTCGCCGACCGCCCAGGCCCTGTCGAGGAGGTCGAAGAAGGTCTTGGGGCCCGCGCCCAGCGCCGGGCCAGCGCCGAACAGGACTGTGGCCAGCACCGTAGTGGCGGCTGTGCGAATCAAGTTCCGGGAAGGTCTCATGCTCAAAGAAAGATGGCGGACACCCTCGGGCGCCCGCCATCTTATCAATACCGGCCGGCCTTTAAAATCCGGTTCTCAGGGACAGGCCGATCCGCCCACGCAGACACCGTCGCCATCGGCGTCGATGAACAGCGGGTTGGTAAAGGCCATGGCCATCACCCCGCTCTCGCCGAGGTTCCAGGGCGGAGATGATCCGTTGTCCGTAAGATCAGCCAGGGTCGCATTGCTAGCACCAGCGAGATCCTTGGGTCGCATCGGGAACAAAGGTCTCGACACACCGTCGGTGCCGCGAACTACGATGATGAACCACCCATCCTCGCTCGCATCGACGTTGACCGAGGCAGTAGCGCTCAGCACTTCACCTGCGCCGAGCTGACCGGTGCCTTGATTGACCGTAAAATCTGTCCCCGCCACCAGTGTCGCGCTAGGCTCGACCACACAGTCCTTGTACAAAACACCAAAAATATTGTACGCGGACACGCAGGACGGCGTCGAGTTTGAGTATACCTCTATGGTATCGAACTCGGCCCATACCGGAGACGACACCGCTATCCCTAACGTGGCGGGACCACCACCGGCCGGCCCGCTGCTCAGAGAACTACCCAGACCCAGTCCGGCGGCGTTGGCCCCGCTACCAGCAACCAACGAGAGCTCGACGAAGGGCCCGTTGCTTCCGAAGGCGCGGCCGGCATTGACGGTCTGCGCCAAGGTTGTCGGATCGAGAGCGGCCGGGTTGTCCGTTGCCGAGGCGACATAGGTGCGAGGTCCGCCCGACTGCTCGCTGACCAGGTTGTGGGTGTCAGAATCAGCGATGCCGGTCTTGTAGGAGCCCTGGTTCAGTAGACCGGCCCAGTCGGCGAGGTTATCCCCACGGAACAGGTCCATCTGCGAACGGTTACTCTCGATCCAAACCTCAAGTGCGGTATACCCGTCGTCGTAGAGGTTGGTAAGAGCGGGGTCCAGCCTCAAGTAGGAACCTAGAGTGGCGGCTGTATGCACACAGACGCCGCCGCCCGAGCAGTCGCGCCCATAGGGCGGCGAATGGCACTCGCCCCCTGGGCATTCGGCATCCGCACCACAACTCACACTATCGTTGGCTCCGCCAAGACAGACTAGCCGGTTACAGGGCAGCCCAGCATAAAAACCCCCCTCACAACGGCCTACATGCAGGGCGCTGGCCGGCGGCACAGCCACAGTGTCGATCCCGAGGTTACTGAAGTGGCCGAGCCCGCCGCTGTTGAAGTGGTTGATCTGTATGACCTGATCGCCCGGATCAAAGGATGCAAATATCTCACTGGGCGAGAGGTCGTAGGCCCCTTCGCTGGGAAAACCCGGACCCCGGCCCCAATCGAGAGCGCCACCAACGATGGAGTCCGTATCAACCTCAAGGGGCCACACGTTGAAGTGCCCGTATGTAAAGGTCGTAACCTCATCACTCGGCGCAGTCCTGATCAGATCCGACGCACCCATAGCCGCAATTTCATCCGACATGTCGTGGGTTGTGTCGTGATCAGTGGGAACAAAGAAGTCCACGCCTTCAGCCAGCATACTCCTGATACGCTGCTCATGAGTCACCACACTGTCGGGGCTCAAGATCCCGTGCACATGCGTATCGATCGAT
>JAYGCK010000047.1:0-3947 GCA_046583395.1 Deltaproteobacteria bacterium | reverse complement strand
CTGCAGCTCTTGCTCGCGCTTTACTACGACAAGGAGGATTACCCGGTCATGGCCGGCCTTCTCGAACGTCTGGCCATGGGCTTTCCCAAGGCGAGCTACTGGAGGCAGCTGGCGGCCGTCTATGCCCATCTCGGACGTGAGGAGGACGCGCTGGCCGTTGGCCAGATCGCCTACGAGTTGGGCTTCGTCACCGAAGATAAGCATTTGCAGAACCTCGCGCGCATGTACCTGTTGCACGAGATCCCCTACCGGGCGGCTGCAGTGCTCGAACGCGGTATCGCCGAAGAGCTGATAGAGCAGGATTCCGAGGCCTGGGAACTGTTGGCCGACAGTTGGTTGAGCGCCCACGAGCAGGACCGCGCTCTCGGGCCGCTCGAGAAGGCGGCCAAGCTTTCCGACACCGGCGACCTCCATGTCAGGCTCGGCCGCCTTCACGTCGAGCAGGAGCGCTGGAAGGAGGCGGCCCAAGTGCTGCGGCGGGCTCTTGAGAAGGAGGAACTCGACGACCGGGGCCGCGCCCTCATCCTGCTGGGAATGGCGCTGTATCAGCTCGACCGCCTCGAGGAGGCGGCCGATGCCTTTGCCGATGCGGTCGAAGAGGAGGATTCGCGGCTCCATGCCGAGCGTTGGCTCATGCACATTGAGCGCCGCCTGGCGCGTGGGCGCTGAGCCTCAAATGGCTGAATTTATTTGGGGGTTTCTCAGAACGATCTGTTCGCTGGTCACCTGTTCGTTAATCGGTTCGGGGCGTTAGACAGGTCATCCCATGGGGTGGTACAAGGGGCGGCTGACCGCTGTGGTCGTGCCGTGGCTGTGGGTTCAATCGACTGCTGCTTTTTAGGGGGAATCAAATGAGTCTTATTCGTCCGAGTTCCATGTTCGCTTTGGTGGGCATTATTGCGTTCGCTTTGACGGTTCCTGTCGTGCATGTGCCGTCCGCGATAGCCGACGAGATCGAGGAGATCGTCGTTACGGCCCAGAAGCGAGAGGAGAGCCTGCAAGAGACCCCTGTATCGGTCACGGCTTTCACGACCGAGGCCCTGGCCGAGATCGGTGCGGTCGATATGGACGATCTGGCGCAGAGCACACCCGGACTCCACTCTCACGCGAACGCGGGCGGCAATACCGGTGCCGTCTTTGGTATACGTGGCATCACCCGCGGTGATCCCGAATCCATGTTGCAGCCAAGGACGAGCCTCTACGTCGATGGCGTTTACGTCGCCAAATCGGCCGGTGCCTTGTTCGACATAGTGGACCTGGAAAGAGTGGAGGTCCTGCGCGGCCCCCAGGGTGCTCTCTACGGGCGCAACACGACCGGTGGAGCCATCAATCTGATAACCAAGCGGCCGACCGCCGACAAGGAATTTCGTACCAAGCTCTACGGCGGCAACGAAGAGGACTTCCGGCTGGCGACAATGTTCAATACGCCGTTGCTCGGCAGCGCGGATGCTCTGCTCGGCCAGGGTAATATAGGAACGGTGAACGCACGTGTCTCGATGTCATATCAGTCGCGCGACGGCCACATAGAGAACTCCGGGGCGGGCAGCGAGGACTTCGACATGCGCGACAGGTTTGCCGGTCGTGCTGCCTTCCAGTGGGAGGCCAGCGATGACCTCACCATCGATTATACCTATGAGAATCACACGATCCGTGAGGAACCAACGGCCTTCCATGTGGGAAGCCTACGGTCCTCGGGCAACTCTTGGGCCTTGCTTGCCGATCTGAGCTCGGGCGGGAACGGAGGGGGCAGCGTGGTCGCCGCGGCCAACTACCTCAACCCCACCCGTCAGGATTCCATCCATAACAGCCAGGTGATGTTGAGCGACGGGACCACCATGGTGGACCTCGTCAACAACATGGACATCAACGCGCATTCGGTCGTGGCGACCCAGGAGCTCGGTGATGCTACCTTCAAGGCTATTACCGCTATTCGTGAGGTGAAGAACACGGATGCACAGGATCTCGATGGGATGCCGGCTCACATGGCCGAGTTTAAGCTCGACCTCGAGGTTGATACGGTCAGTGAAGAGCTGCAGTTGACAGGCAACACCATGGATGGCCGCCTCGACTATGTGCTCGGAGCTTTTTACTACAGCGAGGAGGGAACCGCGGACAACTCTCAGGTCGTTCTGTTCGTGTCTCGTAACGACCAGGGCAACGACTGGCTGCTAGAATCCTATGCCGCCTACGGGCATGCCAGCTATGTTCCCGAGTTCGACGACCGCTTCACCTTCGGTGCTGGCATACGCTACACCAAGGAGGAGTCCGAGGTCGCTCGCGTTTACGATTGCCGGGGAGACGAGGGATCGGCCGTTGCTTTGGGCGGCAGCTGCGCCGCCTCACCCGATTTCTCGAGCTTTGTGAAGGATGACTGGGACAACGTCTCCCCCATGGGCAGTGTCAGTTACCGGATCGACGACAGCAAGACGGTTTACGGGAAGATCTCGCGTGGTTTCACAAGCGGCGGTTTCAACGGACGGGCGGCGACAGCGGCGCGGTTCCAGGTGCCGTTCGACGAAGAGACGCTCACCGCTTATGAAGTGGGCATAAAGTCCCGGCTACACGATAACCGTGTGATGCTCAACGCTTCAGTGTATTACAACGATTATAAGGACCAGCAGGTCACGGTCTTTGAGGCCGGGATGGGTGGGGCGGTGACGAGGCTGGATAACGCCGGAGAGTCCGAGATCAAGGGGGGGGAACTCGAATTGGTTGCGATCCCCTACGACAATACCACGGTCTCGCTCGCTTACTCCTACACTGACGCTGAATATACGGAATATATGGTGGTAGATGCGAACGATTCGAACGGAAACTCCGACTACACTGAGATTATAGATGTGTCGGCCGACAGGGCCTATGCGCTCACGCCTGAGAGCACGGTTAGCGCGAGCGTTACCCATACCTGGCCGGGTTTCGAGTTGTTCGGGTTAGAGTCCAGCGGGTTGACGGCGCGCCTCAATTATTACTGGCAGGACGAGATGTACTTCGCCTCGACGGATTACGATCTTACGGCGGCGGGATCATATGGGCTGCTCAATGCCAGTCTCAAGATGGCCGATATCGAGTGTGAGGACGGTGTCCTCGACCTGGTGCTATGGGGCAAGAACCTGACCGATAAGAAGTACGAGGAACACGGCATCGACTTCGGGTCGTTCGTCGGAATCGCGGGTAATATTTACGGGGCACCGCTGACGGCTGGTCTCGAGATGATCTACACTTACGGCGGCTGACGCCTGGTTGTAGGAACCTTAGAAGGGCCGGTGCCTAAGAGGCACCGGCCCTTTTTTTGACCGGCCGGGCACGATTGGATGGGGGCTATGAAGTTCGGCGTCATGCTCGGGGTCTTAAACCCCGCCTTTCATCTCAAGGTGACGCTTGAGGCCGAACGGCTCGGTTTCGAGTCGGTCTGGCTCCCCGAGCACCTCGTCTTTCCGGTCGACATGTCTGGTTCTCCCCATCCGGGCCAGGACATGCCGCCAGTCCCGCCCGAGACACCGCTCTTTGACTGCTTTGCCTACCTTTCCTTTCTGGCCGGCAAGACCTCCACGATAAGGTTGGGGTCCAACGTCTATCTTCTGGGGTTGCGCCATCCTTTCGTTGCGGCCCGTGCAATACAGACCTTTGACATGGTTTCCGGGGGTAGGGCCGAGATAGGCATAGGTGCCGGCTGGTTAAGACAGGAGTGGACCGCGGCCGGGCTCGACCCGCGCACACGCGGACGCCGGCTCGATGAGGCCCTGGCCGTGTGCAAACGGCTTTGGGCCGAGGAGACGGTCGAACACCGCGGAGAGTTCTACGAGTTCGAGGCGGTCAGGTTCGAGCCCAAGCCGGTACAGCGACCGCATCCTCCCATACATGTCGGTGGCGAGGCCGATGCTGCGCTCAGCCGTGCCGCGCGCTCGGGCGATGGCTGGATGGGAATGATGCACGATTTGGCCAGCGCG
>JAYGCK010000105.1:0-4638 GCA_046583395.1 Deltaproteobacteria bacterium | reverse complement strand
TCGGCCTGCGCGAGGTCGAGATTACCAGCTCGGGCCGGGTAAGCCTTGACGGGGGCCAGCTTACCGTTCTGTGCGGCGGACTGTCGGCCACCGGTGGCCAGAAGATCGCCTTCAAGCTCAACGGTTCCGACAACGGCGGCTTCCTGACCATCAAGGCCCGGCGGGGCTGCTCGGATTCCTCATCGACCGCGTGTCTGATCGATGCCGATTGCGGGGACTCTGCTACTTGCAGCGTCGGCACCGGCAGCGTGTCGATTGGCGGCAAAGTGGTCGGCCAGCACGCCTATCCCGGAAGCCTGACTATCCAGGCCGTCGACGACATCAGCATCACGCGGGCCGTCAACCTGTCGGGCAATGACCCCGACTCCGATGGCGGCGAGGTCTATCTGCGAACCGAGGTCGGCTCGGTGAGCATCAGCGGGGACCTCGACCTGACCTCCGGTGGTGATAGCACCGGCGGGAACCTTGGTGTGATAGCGGGTCAGGACTTCACCCTGACCGGCGAATTAGACGCGCGCGGTGGTGATTTCGACGGGGGCTCGCTCGACGTCACCACAGGCGGGGACGTCATCATAAACGGTGATGTCAGGGTCAACTCGCGAGCAGGGGCCGGCGATGGTGGCGACGTCGACATACTGGCCGATGGCGACATTCTCATCGGTGCCGACGACAGCACCGACGTCACCATCGATGACGACGGCATGGGCACCGGGGACACCGGCGGTTCGGGTGCCGACGTCAGCCTAACGGCCGGCGGCGATATCGTCGTCGGTGCGCAGGCCGTCATTCGGTCTAACGGTGCCAGCCCCGACGGAGAGGGCGGCTATATCGATCTCTCTGCCGACGGCGATATCCGGGTCAGCGGGACCATCGAGGCCCGTGGCAAGGGTAACGAGGGTTCGGGTGGCGAGGTCACCCTCACGGCTTGGGGCGACATCAACGTCGAGAGCACGGGCGTGATGACCACCACCGGCCGTGACCTTGGTGGTGATATAGAGATTTCACCGACAGGCGGCCTCGTTTTCGCGGGCCAGGCCACCGCCTCGGGGCCGAGCTCGGGAGAGGGCGGCGACATATATCTCTACGTCGGCACCGATGCGGTAATCAGCGGCAGCTTCACGACAAAGGGTTCGCCGCCGGGCGACCTCGATATATCCGCCTGCCGGGTGAGCTTGACCAGTTCGGCCGACATCTTGAACACCGGCGGAGCGGCCAGCAATCTGTTCACCATCGGAGAGAGCATGACGATGGCCAGCGGTGCTTCGGTCAAGGCCGACGCCGGTGCGGCGACCAACGCAATCTGGTATCGTGACGAACTCAAACCGCCGGCCATCTCGGGGACCTTCACGCCTTCGGCCACGCTGACGGTCAATTCCGCTATCACCGGTTGTCCCGTCTGTGGCAACGACGAGGTCGACCAAGGTGAGACCTGCGACGACGGCGGCACCACTAGCGGTGACGGCTGCAGTTCGACCTGCCAGCACGATGCCTGTGTGAACGCTACTTCCGGCTATCCGGGCGTGTCCATCTGTAATGACGCCGACGCGTGTACCGTCGATGTATGTGGACGTACGAGCGGGGTGTGCGCCAATACCATCGACTGTTCCATCAGCGGGTGCGCGTCGCGCGCTGAGTGTCTCAACACTACAACTACGACCACGGCCACTACGACAACGACGGCAACAACGACCACCACGCTCGGTCCCGGCGCTACTACGACGACCACGGTCGCGCCGACGACCACGGTCGCGCCGACGACCTCAAGCTCGACGAGCACCTCATCGACCAGTACGACGACGATGATTACCACCACCACGACGACCAGTTCGACCAGCACGACCACCTTGCCGGCCTCGACCGACAACGAATGTCCGGATACGGCCGTCTTCGAGCTATTCGCCCGCAGTGGGACCGGGTGTAGCGATGACGGCGACTGCGGACCGGGTAGCTGCGTGTCGGGGTATTGCACGACGGCCACGGGGTTCGATGTCGGCACGACCGGTCTCTATCATGGCGGCGATATCGACGACCGGAGCACCCTGCGCGCCTTCCTCAACTGTGCCGAGGAGTTCCCCTGCGGTGCGTGTGCCATAGTCGGGCTTGAGACCTCGGTGGGGGATAACTGCCGCTGCGCGGGCGACAGTCGCAAGGCCTGTGACCGCGCTCTCAAGAACGACTACAACGACTGTGGCGCTTACGACGACAAGACCTGCAACTGTTATCTGGGGCCTCCTTTGCCGCTTTCGGCCGGCAACACCCCGGCCTGTGTCGTGCACCGTCTAGCCGACGACATAAGCGGGACCGTCAACGTAGACCTCGGACAGGCCGCCCTCGATCTTTCCTTGCGGTCCCTGGTCTATCTGGGCGAAGGCGTCAATGAGCCTTGCCCCTACTGTAGCGGCGACGCCACCGCCGACGACGGCCTGCGCGGCGGGCTGTGTGTGGGCGGCGACAACGCCGGACAGAGCTGTGACGCAGGCGCCACCAATACCAGCTATCCGGCCCCCGGCGGCGGGGCCCATAGCTTAGACTGTATGCCGGAAGCCTCCGGGAACGTCTCGGGTGATGGGCTACGGATACAGTTCGAACCGGCCACCGGCACCAGCGAACTCGACCATGGCCTGGCTTGCGGGTTCCCGTATTTCGGCCAGACCTGCGCGTGCCGTACCTGTAGTTACGATCCGACCTTGCCGTGCTCATCGGCCGTCGATTGCAGCTCCGTCTATGCCGGTAGTTGTACGAGCATAGGCACGGGGACCAATTCAGGCCCAAACTCTTGTGACGGTTACAACTGTGAGGCCGCCGATGCCGGTGGAGAAATCGGTCAGTGCGCCAGCGGCCCGGACGATGACTTCTGCGACGGTCTTGTTCGTGCCGATGGGGTGGGTTTCGTCGGTTGTTCTACTGACTTCGACTGCTCGGCAGCCAGCCTGGGGGTCGATGCGGGCAGTTGCAGCCTTTCTCAGCGGCGCTCCTGCTTTACCGACACCATAACCGCCACCGGTGCCGCCGACCCCTATCAGCCGCTCCTTGGTGCCGCCTTGTGCGCGCCGCCCACCATCAACGCGGGGTTAAATGCGGTGGCCGGACTTCCCGGGCCGGTTCGCACGTTGCTGCAGACCGAACTCGAACTGCGCTGTGCCAACGATGCCGGGACCATCTATCTTCCGGCGCGGGGAGGCTGCGTGGGCGCCCCTGCTCCGACCACCACGCTGTCGCCGGCCAGTACGACGACTACGACGATGACCACGACGACCGAGCCGGTGGCCTCGGTCAGCACCACCACGACGACCGTGGATGCTGGCGAAGAGGCCGGTGGCACCTGCCGCGACGTGACCGGTGATTCGAAGATAAAGGCGACCGATGCGCTCAACGTTCTCAAGACGGCGGTCAATATCCTCGACCAGTCCGACCTGAACTGCGATTCCTCGTGGACCTGCTGCGGCGATGTGACCGGAGATTCGAAGGTAAAGGCGACCGATGCGCTCAACATACTCAAGACCGCGGTCAGTATACTCAGCGAGGATGACCTCGATTGTAGCTGCGGTGCCAGCGCCCACTGACCCCATGACCCAGGCCCTTGGCCAGGCCCGCCTTGCCGCGGAGGCCGGGGAGGTGCTGGTGGGAGCGGTCCTGCTGCTCGATGGCCGCAGGCTTGCGGCCGGGTTCAACCGCACCATAGGCGATTCCGACCCGACGGCCCACGCCGAGCTCGTGGTACTGCGTCAGGCGGCGCGCCGGCTTGGCAACCACAGGACCGGAGGGACGCTCTACGTCACGCTCGAGCCCTGCCTGATGTGCATGGGAGCGATGGTGCAGGCCCGCATCGACGGTTTGGTGTTCGGTGCCCGCGACCCCAAGGCCGGTGCTGCGGTCTCGCTCTACCAGGTGGCCGCTGACGAGCGTCTCAACCACCGATTCGAGGTCACCGAGGGGCCGGGGGCCGGGGAATCGGCGGCTTTGCTGCGCGACTTCTTTGCGCGCCGCCGCTGACCTACCGGCTTGCCTCCGCCCGTGGGCGCGGCTTAAATCCGCCAGCTAGCTGCAAAGGAGAGGTGTCCGAGTCCGGTTGAAGGAGCACGACTCGAAATCGTGTGACCCTTCGGGGTCCGTGGGTTCGAATCCCACCCTCTCCGCCACTTTTTTCTGACGGCACTACGGGGGGCAAAACTCGCTGCCGAGACAAGGCCGACGACCAGCCCTTCGCTGCCGTCCTGGCTAATCTTACGCGTTAGCCCTGATGGGTAGCGGACTAGGGACATACGGGTAGCTACGGGTAACTGGCCTGACAGGATTCCTAATACTGGTGCCGTAGGTTCGAGTTCCGCCGGGGGCGCCCTCCAAATCGTTTGCCATGTGCTTTTTACCCGTTTGGGGGGGCCGACAAATCATGGACAGATCGTGTTGTAGTTTGGTATCTTCGCGGGACGGGTTGTCCGTACCCGTGACGTCAGCGCACGGGGGTAACAGGAGAAGTGACGAGCGTTTTGCGGATTGTTAGCCTGCTGATCTTGGTGTTTTGGTTGGTTGCCCCTGGCCCAGCCGATGCGTGGACGGTGTTCGAGAGCAAGTGCCGCGCTGACATTTCGAAGGCTCTTTCCAAGTACAGTTCCTCTCAGCTCAAGAACATCGTTAAAT
>JAYGCK010000043.1:0-20800 GCA_046583395.1 Deltaproteobacteria bacterium | reverse complement strand
TCGGCCATGCCCGGGACCATATGGCGGTCGCGCTGGCCCCAGATGAGCAAGGTCGGCGCGTGAATCCGACCGTGGTCGCGAAGCTCACGGTTGTTCTCCGGTAAGAACAGCGCGCGGTAGTAGTTAACCATGGCCGTGAGCGCGCCCTTGCGGGAAAGCGCGGTCTTGTAGGCCTCGATCTCCTCTTCGGAGAACCCCCGTCGCGGTTCCAAGGTGAACAGGCGCTCAATCGCATTCATGTTGCGCGCTCTGAGCAGGGCCTCGGGCAGCAGGGGCAGCCTGAACAACGGAACGTAAAAGAACTTGCGCTGTTGTTCCCAGGTCTTTAGTTCACGAAGAGCGCTCGGTGGCGGCGGGGCGTTGAGAAGCACCAAGCGTTCGACCAGCTCCGGTCTGCGGGCGGCAAGATACCAGGCCACTATCCCGCCCCATTCGTGCCCGACCACCGCGGCCCGGTCCACACCGGCCTGTTCGATGAGCCCGGCCATGTCGGCCACCAGTTCGCGAATGCAGTAGGCTCGCCGTCCTTGCGGTTTGTCCGAGAGATTGTAACCGCGCAGGTCGGGCGCGATTACCCTCAGACCTGCCCCGACGAGCTTGGGAATCTGCTGTCGCCAGGAATACCAGAACTCGGGAAAGCCGTGGAGCAAGAGCACCAGGGGTCCGGTGCCCGACTCTACGTAGTGCAGCCGGACGCCGTTGACGACGGTCTCTCGGTGGACCTCTACGCTGCTCATTGCCGGTCGCTTGTGGCAGAAGGTCGGGCTGGAGTACAGGTCGAGTGAGCACTAGGGCCAACCCTTTTTCCGCCAACGGTCTCGGCATGCCCGCCGAGTGGGCCGCCCATCGTGCCTGTTGGCTGGCATGGCCCAGCCACGCCGAACTCTGGGAGACCGACCTTCCCGCGGTTCGCCGCGAGTTCGCGGCGCTTTGCCGTACGATTGGAGGCGAGGCCTTGGAGGTCCTGGTGCTCGATGATGCGGGTCGTGCCGAGGCCGGTCTTGCGCTCGAAGGGCTCGATGTTCGTTTTCACCAAGTGCCGTTCGGCGACATCTGGTTACGCGACACGGCTCCGTTGTTCCTAGCGGGTTCGGACGGCCGGCGCGCCACCCTAGTTTTCGAGTTCAACGGTTGGGGCGGTAAATACCTGCTCGAGGGGGACCGCTTGTTGGGCGGACGGCTGGCGGCGCTGGCGGGCCGCGACCATCAACGGGCCGGCATGGTGTTCGAGGGAGGCGCGGTCGAGGTCGACGGTGGCGGTCTTGGTATCGCTTCGCGCACTTGCTTGCTCTCGCCGGCGCGCAATCCGGACCTCGACGAAGAGGCCGTAACCGCGCTGCTGTCGGCCGCGTTGGGGCTGTCAGAGGTGCTCTGGCTCGACGGCATGCTCGCCGGTGACCACACCGACGGACACGTGGACACCCTGGCGCGTTTTGCTCCGGGCAGGCGGGTGTTGCTAGCGCGAGCCGGCAGCACCGATGACCCGAACTCCGAGGTTCTCGATTCGGTGGCCGGGCAGCTACGCGGCTGGGCCGCCGCCATGGCCGAACCCCTGGAACTGGTCGAAGTTCCGTCGCCCGGGAGCGTTGTTGACGAGAACGGCTTGCCGCTGCCGGCCAGCTATCTGAACTTCTACATATCCAACTCTCGGGTGGTGGTCCCGGTCTTCGGCACTCCTTATGATGACGCCGCCGTGCGCGTCATAGCCTCGTGTTTTAACGACCGCGCCACGGTCGGGCTCCCGGCCGCCAATATTCTCAAGGGCGGCGGCGCCTTCCATTGTATAACCATGCAGGAGCCGGCCCCCCAGTGAGTGGCCGTAGCATCGGTGTGGCCGTGGTCCAGGCCGAACTGGGCAACAGCGACGGCTCCAATGTGCCCAAGATGGAAGGCCTCATCCGTGAGGCGGCAGCCGCCGGTGCTTCGGTGGTAGTGTTGCCCGAGCTGTTCGAAGGCCCGTATTTCCCCAAGACCAAGGACGAGGCCCACCGCGAGCTGGCCCGCCAGGCCTCGGGCCACCCGATGCTGTCGGCGATGGCAGTTCTGGCGCGCGAGTGTTCGGTGGTCCTGCCGCTTTCGTTCTTCGAACAGCATGCAAGCGGTCGCTTCAACACGGTGGCCACCGTCGATGCCGATGGCAGCTGTCTGGGGTTCTACCGCAAGAGCCATATCCCCGAAGGGGCCGGTTATGAGGAGGACTATTACTTTGCACCGGGCGACAAACCACCGGCGGCCTGGGCTACGCGGTTCGGCAGGGTCGGAGTGTCTATCTGCTGGGACCAGTGGTACCCGGAATGCGCCCGGCTCATGGCTCTCGATGGTGCCGAGCTGATCATCTATCCCTCTGCAATCGGTAGCGAGCCCGGGCGCCCCGATCTCTATACCAAGGACCCCTGGCAACGGGTCATGGCCGGGCACGCGGTGGCCAATAGTGTTCCGGTCGCGGCGGCCAACCGCATCGGTTGCGAGGACGGGCAGACCTTTTACGGGCACTCCTTCATCTGCGACCACCGTGGCCGTATAGTTGCCGAGCTCGGTGCTGACGAGGAAGGGGTGGCGCTTGCCGAGATCGATCTCGACGAGGCCGCTGATTACCGCCAGTGGTTTGGGCTTCTGTGTGGCCGGCGCCCGGAACTGTATTCTGACTTGAGCCGGACAAATGAGACCTCGGGGAAGGTGTAGGTAAAGGAAGCCCAATGGTCCGAGCGAGCAAGTTCTCCGAGCTACTTGGTTTCATTGCTCTCGACAGCGTTCCGGGCCAGGCAAGCATCGCGCTCGACCTTTCGGACCGGCACATGAGCACGGCCGGCAGGGCTCACGGCGGCGTCCTGTTCTCTCTGGTCGACACGGCGATGGGGCGGGCCGTGATTACCGAGCTGCCAAAAGAGAAGGGTGCGGCCACCCTCGAGCTGAAGATAAACTATTTCAGGCCGGTCATCTCGGGGCGCATCACCGCACACGCCAAACTCATGAACCTCACCAAACGCACGGCTTATCTAGAGGGCGAAATAAAGGACGAACAGGGGAAGGTGTTGGCGCGTGCGACCGGAACTTTCTTTGTGACCGACACTCGAAAGGTGTCCGAGCGCGAACGGGTCTGAGACCGGCGGTCAGGGCGTCGGCCCGAGCAGTTCGGAGACGGGCCCTTGGGCCCGGGTCCGGCCACCTTCGATAAGCACGACCTCGTCGGCCACCGCGCGGACCTCTTCGGGGTCGTGGGTCACCAGCAGTGCCGGCAGCGAGCGTGTTTTCAACGTGGCCGAGACCGTTGCCAGCAAGCGTGCGCGCGATGCGTGGTCCACCGACGAGAAAGGTTCGTCGAGCAACAACAGGCCCGGGCTGACGGCCAGAGCGCGGGCCAGGGCGACCTTCTGTGCCTCGCCGCCCGAAAGCGACTGCGGTCTGGCCCCGGCCAGCCCCGCTATGCCGAGTTCTTCCAGCAACTCGAGGACCTCCGGGTTGCCGCGCCGACGCTTGTGCCGCTCCAGGCCAAACACGACGTTGCCCCATACGTCGAGGAAGGGGAGCAGGGAGCGCTGTTGCGGCACGTAACCGCTGCTGCGACGGTGGGCCGGCTGCCAAACCCTTCCGTCGGAATCATAGACCGCCCTTTGGCCGATGCTGATTTGTCCCGAGCTGGGGCGTAACAGGCCGGCCAGGGCGCGTAGGACCGTCGATTTGCCCGACCCCGAAGGGCCGTAGAGCGCGAGCACTCCGCCCGACATCGCCAGCTCGGCGTCAAGCCTGAAGCTGCGCCCACCGCTTTGGAGGTCGACCCGGAAGCGCGCTTCGAGGACACGCTGGTTCACTTGTCGCCTCCGGGGCCGAGCCGGGAGGAAAGGAACACGACAAGACAGGACAGAGTGCTGAGAATCACCACGTAGAGCAGGGCGCGCTCGTCGTGGCCGGATTGGTAGGCCGCGTAGATTTCGAGCGGCATGGTGTTGGTCCTGCCGGGTATGTTGCCTGCGAACATCAACGTGGCTCCGAACTCCCCGGCCGCTCGCGCAAATGCCAACGCCATGGCCGCAGCAATGCCGCGCCATGCGCTCGGAATGGTTACGCGCAACAGCACCTGCACCGGACCGAGCCCGAGGGTACGCGCCACGTCCTCCTGTTCGCGCGGGACCGCCTCGATGGCGGGCTGTGCGGTCTTGGCGAACAGCGGGAGGGCAACGATGGTCGAGGCTATGACGGCGGCGGCGGGCGTGAATATGAGGGTGAGGTCGAAATTGGCCGCCAGCCAGGAACCGACCGGACCGCGCCGCCCCAGTAGCGCGACCAGAAAGTAGCCGACCACGGAGGGGGGGAGGACCAGCGGGAGCAGTATGACCGCATCGACCACGGCGCTTAGCCGGTAGCGGAAGCGGGCCTGGCAGAACGCAAGGGCGATACCGATCGGCGTGGCAAGCAGCAGGCTCGCGGTCGCGACCTGCAGCGTGAGCAGGACCGGGAAGGGGTCGAGGCCGGTGCTCACGATGCACCACCGGGCGGTCCGAAGCCGGCCGCCGCAAAGCGCCGCTGGGCGTCGGCCGAGACCAGGAAGTCGATGAACCGTGTTGCCGCCACCAGCTGTTGGTCGCTAGTGCTTGTCAGTGCCGCCACGATCTCGGGGCGGTCGCCTGGGCCGCCGGGGGCTTGGTCGAAAATCTCCAGCCCCGCCATGCCGATGGTATCGGTGGCGTAGACGATACCGGCATCGACCTCTCCCCGGCGCGAGTATGCCAGTACGGCCGTGACGTCACGTCCGAGCACCAGGTGCCCCTGCAGCAGGGGCCAGTGGCCCAGTTCTTCAAGCATACGGCGGGCGTACACCCCGGCCGCTACCGTTCTCGGATCCCCTATGGCGATGCGAAGCGACTCGGCCGGACGGCCGAGTTGGCTGAGCATTACCCGTGGAGCACCGCTGCGGCCGACGAGGACGATGCGGTTGCTTGCCAACCGGCGCGCGGTACCGCTTCTGACCAACCCGCCGTGTTCCAGCTCCTGTACGAACTCGCCCGAGGCCATGACTACCACGTCGAGCGGCGCGCCCCGCTCGAGCTGCCTGGCCACGGTTCCCGAGGCGGCGTAACTGACGGTCACTTCGAGCCCGGTCTTGCGCCGGAACTCGGCCACCAGCTCGGGAAGAACCACTCGCATGCTCGCTGCGGCGCCCACCGTGACACCCGGGTCGCCCAGCGAGCTTCCCGCGCAGGCCGATAGAACGCATACGCTGGCCAACCCGAGCCGAATTGCGTACAAGCGGATTTGCGGCACGCGGCGGACCTATCACGGTCGGGCTTGCAAGGGTACGCAGCCAAGCTGGTCATCAAGGACATGGGGGGGAATCCACAGGCATGAAGGTGGCTGTCACCGGAGCCACCGGCCTTGTCGGTCGCGCCTTGGTCGCCGAGCTGTTGGCGCGCGGTGCCGAGGTCCGGGTCCTGTCCCGTCAACCGGCCGCCGCCCGCATGGTCTTGGGCGAGGACTGTGACTATTTCGCCTGGGCCCCCCAGGCCCACGAGCTAGACGAGGACGCGTTGTCGGGGGCCACCGCCGTTGTTCACCTTGCCGGTGAGCCGGTAATCGGGGGACGCTGGACGCCACGCCGCAAGAAGGCGATCTTCGAGTCGCGGGCCGGTGGTGCCCAACTGATAAGCAGTACCATGGCGGCACTGTCGGTTGAGAGGCGTCCCCGTGTCTTCGTATCGGCCTCCGCGGTTGGTTACTATGGCGACCACGGCAGCTACCGGGTCGATGAGACGACCCCGCCCGGACATGATTTTCTGGCCGAGGTCTGCCAGGCCTGGGAACAGGGGGTCATGGACGCCGAGTCGCTCGGCATACGCACGGCCACTGTGCGCATCGGGCTGGTGCTATCGGCCGACGGCGGGGCGTTCACGCGGCTGCACCGTATCTTCAAGCTCCGGCTTGGCGGTGAACTCGGCAGCGGCCGCCAGTGGTTGTCTTGGATACACATCGACGACCTGGTCGCGATGTTCTGTTTCGTCCTCGAACACGAGGGTATACGTGGTGCGATAAACGGTGTGGCGCCGAGGCCGGTGACCAACACCGAGTTCACCGTGCGCCTGTCCGAGGCTCTTGGTGCGGCCGCGTTCCTTGACGTTCCCGCTTTTGCTTTGCGCTGGGTCTACGGGGAACAGGCCGGCCTGTTCCTTTCCAGTGCGCGGGTGGTCCCCAACCGCGCGTCAAAGTTGTTGTTCGGTTTTCGCTATCCCGAACTGTCCCTGGCCTTCCACGACCTGCTTGGTCACGGCTAGCGTTCGGCCGAACGCACCGGGACCACCACAGCCTTGCGCCATGGCCGCAGCTTCTGCTTGGGGCAGGCGTTGCCGATGCGCCGGAGAACGTCGAAGGCGAAGAACAGTTCGGGATAGACCACCGGTTTGCCGCTGGTGAGCAGTGCCGCCGAGATGCCGCGTTCGGGGTCTGCCCAGCCCAGGATGTTGGTGAAACCGAGGTGGCCGAATGCGTGTTGGGTGTCGGGGCCATAGGGGCTAAACCAACGGCCCCCGAGCATGAAACCCATGCCGTAGCGCAATGGAACGGCCAGCGTGAGGTCGAACTCGCGGTAGGACTGTTCGGCGGTGGCCCGCCTGATCGTGCGTGAGTCGAATATTCTCACGCCGTCGAGTTCGCCGCCGTCGAGGAGAAGCTGGTAGAAGCGGCTCAACTCGTTGGCCGAAGCGAAGACGTTGCCCGCGGGGATGATGCCGAGTGCGAAGCGCGGGTCGTTGGAGACCTCGACCGCATCGTGGAAGTCAATCCCGAGCGCCCGGCGCAGCACCGTCGATACCGGCGGAAGTACCGGTGGGCCGGTGAAGTAGTTCCACGCGACCTCGTCCAGGCAGGAGCGTGGCACGCCGTAGTTGAGCCATTTGAACCTGAGTGGACCGCGCAGTTCGCGGTCGAGGAAGGCCCGTATGCTGATGCCGGTCACCCTTCGCACTATCTCGCCGAGCAGGAAGCCCCCGGTGATTGCGTGGTAACCCAGCCTACGGCCGGGCCGCCACGATAGTTCCGACTCGCACAGGATATCGATAATCTCGCTGGGCCGTGACAGCAGGTCGAGATCGATGGCGTCGGGCGGAAGATTGGGGATGCCGGCGCGGTGGGTGAGCAGATGGCGGATGGTAATCCACTGTTTCCCGTGTGTGCCGAAGTGCGGGATGTAATCGCACACGGGGTCTTCAAGGTGGACGAGGTGCCGCTGGTCGAGCAGGTGGATGACCATGGCCGTGATGGCCTTGGAGGCCGAGAAGATGTTGAAGGGGGTGTCGGTGCTCACCTCGAGCTTGTCCGTGTCAGGGCCGTCGTTCGGACCCGCGCCGCGGGCGTAACCGATTGCCCGGTCCAGGATTACCTCTCCCTTGCGCCTGACGCAGAGCTGTATGGCCGGGTGGATGCCGCTGGCGTAAAGCCGGGTCACCGCCTTCCACGCGGCCTCGAGTTCCTCGCGGTCGGCACCCACCGAGGCGGGGTCGGTCTCGGGGCCGTAAGAGACCGGGGCTTCGTCGGTCCGGGGCACGGAGGCTCGTGTGACCAGTGTCGGGAACATCAAACACCCAGTCTAGCAGCGGTGCGCCGAAGCTCCGAGCGAGTGTGTCTGCATAGGTGGTTTGACCGAATACGTGCGGGTCTTTACCGTCGTCGGGATGCTTGCCGGTCATCCTACCACCCGTGACTATCCCGCCGCGCACGGCCTGAGCCTGCGCGCAGATACCTGGGGCAAGCCCTCCGACCCGCCGGTGATCTTTATGCACGGGGGCGGACAGACCCGCCATGCTTGGGGCAATACCGCCCGCGAGGTGGCCGAGAAGGGCTTTTTCTCGATATCCCTCGACCTGCGCGGGCACGGCGACAGCGATTGGCACGACGATGGTGATTATTCGATTGATGCCTATGCCGACGACCTCAAGGAGGTCGTATCGGCCTTCGATACCGCCCCCGTCCTGGTAGGTGCTTCGTTGGGGGGTCTCACGGCTTTGATAGCGGAAGGGGAACGTCATCCGGGGCTGGCCCGCGCAGTGGTCTTCGTCGATATCACCCCCAGAATGGAGAAGGACGGTGTCGACCGCATCATGCGCTTCATGAGCGCGAGCCCGGATGGTTTCGAGACGGTCGGCGATGCGGCCGACGCCGTGGCCGAGTTTCTGCCTCACCGTCCGCGTCCCAGCGACCACAGCGGTCTGCGCAAGAACCTTCGTCGCGGCCCGGACGGCCGTTACCACTGGCACTGGGACCCCGGCTTTCTGACCAGCCGGCTCGACCGCCCCCGCGACCGCAAGCTCGAGGTCGAGTGGCAGGAGCGTCTCGACAATGCCGCGCGTTCGTTGGCGCTCCCCTGCATGCTCGTTCGCGGACGGATGAGCGACATCGTGAGCGAACAGGGTGCCCGCGAGTTCTGCGAGTTGGTTCCGCACGCCGAGTTCGTTGACGTTGCCGATGCCGCGCACATGGTCGCCGGCGACAAGAACGACGCCTTCAGTGCCGCGGTCTGTAGCTTTCTCGATTCCTTAACCGGCGGCGACGGCAGCCGCCGTTCGGCCTGACCGCGGGTGAACGGATTCTCGCAGGCTGAGCGCGAACTGATAGACGCCGCCCGGGTTGCGCGCTTGGCCACGGCCGACACCGGCGGTAGGCCGCATTTGGTGCCGGTCTGTTTTGTGCTCGACGGTGGCTGCCTCTATTCCGTCATAGACAACAAACCCAAAGCCTCGGCGCGGGGGCTGAAACGTCTGAGGAACATCGCCGCCAACCCCGAGGTGGCTCTGCTCATCGACCACTATCACGAGGATTGGCTGCGCCTTGCCTATCTGCTCGTGCAGGGGCGGGCCGCTTTGGTCGAGTCAGCCGGAGAGTATTCGGCCGCGCTCGATGCCCTTCGTTTCAAGTACCCGCAGTATCACGGTCAGGAGCTTAGCGCCGCGGCCAACCCCTTGTTGCGTATCGCTCCGACCGCCAAGCACTACTGGACCGCTGTTCCCGCTACGCGTCCTTAAACAAGTGGCCTGGCCCGTTGGGCCTTATGCATTCGGGCCCGTCGTTGCGCGGGTCATTGACCGCGCGGGAGACGCTATGGGCTGCCATGCGTTCGGCCGGGTAGGGGCGGAGCAGCCCCGCGAGTTCCTCGCTGCCGGTGCCGGATAGCCACAGGTCGTGGTCGTGCCGGTCCACAATCACAGGCATGCGCGCATGGATGGGTTCTACTAGGGCGTTCGCGGCCGTGGTGATGATGGTGCACGACTCGACTGCCGCTTCCCCGTCCGGTGCCCATCGCTCCCACAGACCGGCCATGGCAAAAGGCTCGGCCGCGGCCATGTGTATGTGGTAGGGCGTCTTTGCGTTGCCCTCGCGCCGCCATTCGAAGAAGCCATCGGCCGCGATGAGACAACGGCGCTGACGAAAGGCCGCACGGAACGACGGTTTATCGGCCACGGTTTCGGCCC
This sequence comes from Deltaproteobacteria bacterium, assembly GCA_046583395.1. Taxonomy (GTDB): domain Bacteria; phylum Desulfobacterota; class Binatia; order UBA1149; family CAYXZP01; genus CAYXZP01. The sequence continues at coordinate 11,348 of JAYGCK010000043.1, read as the reverse complement.
GGGCGTTGATGAGCCGGTTGCCGATGGCCGCGTTCTTGGCCCAGAAGGGCACCAGCCCCCAGCGCAGGAGCACCGCTTCCCTCGTGCTTCCTTCGCTGCTCGAGCGCAGCGCAAGGACATCCTGGCTCGGAGTTATGTTGTAACGTGGGGGCAGCGAGGAGGTCTCCCCTCCCGCTTCTCCGAAAAGTTCGGCGGCCGCGCGTTGGGGCGATACCAGTGTGAAGCGTCCGCACACGGGTTTTGTCAGCGCCTGAGCAGGACCGAGGAGAAGCGTTCGGCCGTGTCGGTCCAGCGTGCGTCGAGACCGAGGCCTGCGCGCGCGGCCAACTCTTCGATTTCGGCCGCAGAATACTTGTATGAACTTTCGGTGTGAATGAACTCGCCTTGCGCGACCTCGATGCTGATTCCGAGCCCGGGTATCTCCACGCGCTGTTGTGACCGGGCAACCAGATGCATCTCGATCCGGCCCTCTTCCTGGCGATAGAGCGCTCTGTGCCCGAAACCTTCGATATCAAAGTCGGCGCCAAGGTCGTGGTTCAGTCGCTTGAGGATGTTGAGATTGAACTGCGCTGTGATGCCGTCGGCGTCGTTGTAGGCGGCCTCAAGCGTGGCCGGGTCCTTGCGCATGTCGATGCCCAGGAGCAGGCCGTCTCGCTCGCCGAGCCCTGTTGCGATGCCGGCGAGGAAGGCCGCGGCCTCGTTCCGGTCGAAGTTGCCGACGTTCGCGCCCAACCACAGGACCAGTGTCGGTCCCCAGTCCTTGGCGGCCATCAAGGCCAGACCTTCCCGGTACTCGCCCACCACGGGCTCGATGGACAGGCCCGGATAATCCCGGAGTAGCTGGCGGCTGCTATGCTCGACGGCCGAACCGGATACATCGACCGGCACGTAGCGAAGCTCGCCGGCCCCGGCCAGAACCGCGGCTATGAGATGTCTGGTCTTTGCCGCGTTGCCGCTTCCCAGTTCCACGATGGTGGCCGGCCTCACCCGACCGATAATCTCGCCGGCCCGGGCTTCCAGTATCTCGTCCTCGGCGGCCGGCACGTAGTATTCGGGTGTCCGGCATATCTGTTCGAAAAGACGCGAGCCCTCCTCGTCGTAGAACAGCCGGCAGGGCAGCCGCTTGGGACTGGCGGCCAGGCCCGCGCGTAATTCCTCGTGGAGAGCGGTGGCCATCGATGTCTAAGCTGCTCCGGCCCCTCGCTCGGTGGCCTCTTCTATGACCCGCCGTATGGCTTCGCGTTCGGCAGCGTGGTCGAACTGTGCCGCCAACCGGCGGCAGTACCCACGCAGCCGGGAACAGTGCCACTCGTCGTTCTCGACAAGGGAGATCAGTTCGGCCAGGCGTCTGGCGTCGCCGGTGGGGAAGTAGCCTGGATAGCCGGTCCCCAGCAGGCCGACCGAACCGGGGATGCGCGAGGCCAGTACCGGTACTCCCGCGACCACCGCTTCTCCGATGACGTTGGCGCCGCCCTCGCGCCGTGAAGGATGAACGAGAAGGTGGCAGCCGGCGATCAGCCGCTTGGTTTGTTCGTGTCCAAGGCTGCCCAACCAACGGTAGCGAGCGCCGCTCCGGCTCTCGGCACGGAGCCGGGCACCGAGTTCGGGTTCGAGAACGCTGCCGGCGTGCAGGACCCGGGCCTTTGAGCGGGCCGGAAGCAGGTCGAGCGCGGCAATGACGGTGAGTTGGCCCTTGAGCCTGCGGATGTTCCCGACCATAGCGATATCAAAGCGGTCCGTGCACGGCTTGGTAGTCAGTGGGGATGCGACGGCGGACTGGAACACCACCCGGACCTTGGCGGCCGTGTCCCGGCCGAGTTCGCGGCTTGCAAGCGGCTGTAAGGTGACCAGAAGGTCGGCGGCGTCGATTGAACGAAGGGTCTCGCCGTCTTTTTTCTGCACTGCGCCGTAGATGTCCGTGCCTGCAAGGATGACCACTATGGGGCAACGTGGGTTCGCGGCGGCCTGGCCTACTATCGCGCGAGCACTCCTTTTGGCGTGGACCGCGATGAGAAGGTCGGCCTCTCCCACGGTCGTTGGGTTGGTAATCTCTACCCTGTGTCCGAGCTCATCGAGAAACCCGGCCCAGCGTTCGGCCAACACGCCGTTCCCGTTCAGTGTTCCCGGCGCGGCGGGTGTTGCCAGCTGAATTTTCACGGCAGCGGTGCTGCGGTGCGGAAACCGGCCCAAACGTCGCGCCGGTCGGGCGTGTAGAAGTTACGGTATGTGTTGCCGATGAGGCGGGACCTCGTTGCCCAGCCGCCGCCGCGCAAGACCTTGTGGCCGCTGAACCAGGGCAGCGAGTACTCTTTGTAAGCATCGGGCAGGAAGCCCCGGTAGGGTGCAAAGTCGTCGGCCGTCCATTCCCACACATTGCCGAGCATTTGGCGGCAGCCGGCCGGACTGTCGCCCGCAGCCATGGCGTTGACCGCGACCGTGCCTCCTGCCAGCCAATCGAGGTTGGCGTGTCCGGCCCCGGACTGTTCGTCTCCCCAGGGGAAACGAAGGCCCTCGCCTCCGCGTGCCGCCGCTTCCCATTCCGCTTCGCGCGGCAGGCGGCGGCCGGCCCAGCGGCAGTATGCGTCGGCTTCGTACCAGTTGACGTGCACCACCGGACGCAACTCGGCCGTGGGGCGCATCTGGTCGAACTCGCGCACCTGCCAGCCTCCGTTGGTCTCCTTGGACCAGTAGGCCGGGCTGCCCGCGTTCTGGCGACCGCGCCACCGCCACCCTTCTTTGTTCCAGAGCTCGGCCCGGGCATAGCCGCCGTCCTCGACGAAGGCCTCGTACTCGGACTCGGTAACGGCCTGGGCTGCAATCGAGAACGGCCCTAGCTCTACGGTGTGGGCCCACTTTTCGTTGTCGAAGGCGAAACCGCGCCCCTTCGTCGCGCCAATCTGGTAGTTGCCGCCCTCGACCGTCACGTCGATGTTCTCGTCCCGGCCGCCGGCCGGAGCCTGGCCTGCTGCCGTGCCGCAGACCCGGGGTCTGGGGTAGCCCAGTGTCTGCCTGGTGTAGGTGAAGGCCTCGTTATGCATGTCCTCGTGAAGGATGCCGAGCATCACGAAGTAGTCGAAACCGCGTGGGGTGGCTGTGCTGGTGATGACCTCGACGACGGCGTCGCGAACCTGGGTCATATACGAGAGTGTTTCCTCGCGGCCGGGCAGGGCCAACTCCCAGCGCGCGTCATGTTCGATCTGTATGGAATCCCAGAGCCGGTCGGCATCCTTTCTTATAGGGCTGTGCCCGCAGGCGTGCCTCAAGGTCCAGCGTTCTTGGAACCATGCCACGTGGCCGATCTCCCAAAGAAGCGGGTTTACTATGTCGAGGCAGGGACCGATGAGTTGTCCGTCGTCGAGGTCGGCAATCAGTTCGAAGCTGTGTTGGCGCGCGTCGAGCACACGGTTGGCCAGTTCGTTCCGTTCCACGGTGCCGGAGTTTAGCAAGGGGCGTTGCCGATGACAGGGGCGCGCTGATACAAGGCCGGGCATGGTAAGGATAGAGGTAGAGAGAAGAATCGATGCGCCGCGCGAACGGGTGTGGGCGCGCTATACCGATCACGTCTCATGGAGCGAGTGGGCCAAGATGGGGAAGGTGCGTCTCGAGCGCGAGGGTGCTCCGACACGCGACGGCAGCGGTTGCGTCCGGGTCATTTCCAATGGCGGCGTATCGGTCGTCGAGGAGGTCCTCGACTTCGAGGCCCCTGCGCGGATGACCTATAGGGTCGTCCGGGGCGGCATCCCTATTAAGGAGCATCTTGGGGAGGTCATGATGGAGGAGCGCGGTGACGGCACCCAGGTGGTCTGGTGTTGTCGTTTTCGTTCGCGTATCCCCGGGCTCGGCTGGTTCTGGAAGCTGCTGGTGTCTCGTCTGTTCGCTGGAGCCTTGGCTGGTCTCGACAAGGACCTTTCGACTCAGCGCGCGGCGTAGGCGCGCGCACGAGCGACGAGGTCCCGGCACGCAGCTTCATCGGCAAGCATCGACTCATCGACCGTCGGCATCCCGGGAAAACGTGTGAGCAACAATCGGGTAAAGAACCCGTGCCGTTCGACCAAGGCGCAGCTCGGCGAGCGTGCCTTGAGTATGTAACCGGCCAGGCCCATGGCGGCCAGCCTGTCGAGCTTGGTCCCGGCCCACTTGCGCATGGTCTCACTGTGGTCGATGCTGCCCTCGCGCTCGAGCAGACGGGCCGTACCGGGAGCTAGGACCAAAGGGGGACGAGGGACCCCGAGCCCGCACTCGAGTTCCGGGCACACCGGGAGCAATCTCAGCTCGTCGGCCAGACGTTCGGTGACCGCGGCGTTGCGTTTGTGGCCGCCGTTCCAGCGAACGTTCTCGCCCATGAGGCAGCTCGATACACCGACAAGCGGACGGTCGTGTCCGCGGCCGTTCAAGCGTCCGCTCCGAGCTTGTCCAACACCCTGCGGCGGCTGGCGCCCAGGGTCGCTACCCGGGCCGTCATGAAGCAGACCATGGCCAACCACAGGATGTGGTTGGAGCCGAGCTGCCAGGCCACCGTGGCGGGCACTAGGAAGGCCAACAGCGAAATGAACATCGCGTTGCGTACAGTAGGTCCGGCCGTCAGCCCGATGAAATAACCGTCGTAAATGTATGCGAGTGCACCGATTATCAGGGTGGCCTGCATCCACGGCGTATACCTAACCGACTGCTCTACGACGTTGGCGTGCGAGGTGATGAGCGCGTAGAGCGGCTCGGGAAATAGCCACAGGGCCATTACGATGCCGAGCCCGACGAATTCCGCCCACCACATTGCCGTGCGCAACAGGCCGTCGAGGGCACGGCGGTCGCCGCTCCCCTTGAAGATGCCGGCCAGGCTCTGGGTCCCGAAGGCCAGGCCGTCGATGAAATAGGCCGCGACTGCCAGCAGGTTGATGAGTATGGCGTTGGCCGCCAGCACCACCGTGCCAAATATCGCTGAGATATTGGTGAAGGTGGCGAACGAGGTTACCAGGCACAGTGTTCTGAGCATGATGTCCCGGTTGAGCCGCAGCATGGCCCGCAGTTCCTTTGCCGCCAATATCTGCCCGAGCTTGGAAGGAACGGGGATGCGAAGCCGCAATAACCAACCAAGGGCAAAGGCGAGCATGAGGTACTGGCTGGCCATCGTGGCCAGCCCGGCACCCCGGCTGGCCATGCCGAAGCGGTAGATGAAGACGTAGTCGAGTAGCACGTTGGCCGCACATCCCAGGGCCGTCATTGCCAGTACCAGCGTCGGGCGTTCGCGGGCCAGGTACCAACCATGAAAGGCAAAATTTGCCAGTACCGCCGGGGCTCCCCAAATGCGCGCGTCGAAATAGGTCAAGCCCGATGCCTCGACGCCCTGTGTTCCCGATAGGATAGCGAAGCCCAGCCGCCCGAGCGGAACCCGGAGCAGGAGGAGCACCACCGCTATTGCGCCCGACACCACGAGCGCGCGGTAGAGGACGAGTTGGGCCTCGGCCGGGTCACGCCGGCCCAAGGCCTGGGCCGTCAGTCCTTGGGTGGCCATGAACAGAAAACCGAAGGTCCAGTAGACGTAATCGAACAGGACCGCGCTCAGTTCGACCCCGGCCATATGGTCGATGTTCCCGAGATGACCGAGCATCGCGATGTCGATGATGCCGGCCAGCGGCACGGCGAGGTTGGCCAGGGCCGATGGCACCGCGAGCTTTAGCAGTCTGCGGCGGATGTCGCCGGTCCCGACGGGCGACGTTTGCGTTTGCTCAGACGCTGTCTTCATCTTGGCGGTTCAGGAGATGGTAATGGCCGGCAAGGATATAGACTACAGCGAGCGCTTCGATCCCAAAATAGCCGAGGCGATGATCGAGGCCAGCAAAAAGATCGGCGGGTTGCCCGCCTATTTGGGGATGGAGCTCGAAGAGTTCAGCCCGGGCCGGCTGACCGCCAAGATGGAAGTGCGCCAGGAGCTGGTGACCATGATGGGAGCGGTGCATGGCGGGGTCATGGCCGCCTTCGTCGACCACTGCCTGGGTTGTGTACTTTACCCCCTCATGGAGCGCGGTCAGTGGGCCGCCACCACCGAGTTCAAATTGAACTATCTGGCCGCCGTCAAGGAGGGCACCCTGGATGCCGAGTCCACGGTCCTCTCTCTCGGAGGCCGTTCGGCGGTGGTGCGTTGCGAGGTGCGAAATGCCGGGCGTTTGGTGTGTACCGCTCAAGGGACCCTTCTGGTCTCGGCCCCGCCGGGCAGCTCCAAGTCTTGACCCCCGATAGGGTAGGCCGCGACAGTCCATCAATGTCATTGACAAACGCTAGCGTGGTGTGTCAACGACGAGCATGGCTCTTCGCGCAAAGTGGTCTCACGTAGCTGCTGGTCGAGATGCAGCTGGTCGAATCCTCCGCCGGTAATTGCTGGGCCTCTACCTTCAGCTCGGTCCTGATGAGCACGACGTTCAAGCTAAAGGCCAAGGCCGACTGAGCCGGACCCCGCGCCTTACTGCTAAAGGTGATCGAAGTTCGTGACGTCGACGTGGTGGTGGTCGGTGCCGGCCTGGCGGGCCTGGTGGCGGCCACCGAACTGCGCCAGGCCGGCCGGACGGTCACCATTGTGGAGGCCCGCGACCGGGTCGGCGGTCGCACCTTCACGACCCAGGCCGGAGGAATATCGGTCGAGCTGGGCGGACAATGGGTCGGGCCCGGCCAGCCCAGGGTGCTGGCGCTGCTGGACCATCTCGGGATAAGGACTTCGCCCCAGTTCGACGAGGGGCGCAGTCTGCTCGAGCTGCACGGACGCCTCAGGTCCTACGCCGGGACCATCCCGTCCTTGCCGCTTACCGCCTTGCTGGAAACCCAGCGTGTCATCTCACGGCTCGACCGCATGGCGCGGTTGCTTGACCCGGCGGCCCCTTGGGCGGCCAAACATGCCGCGCGCTGGGATTCCCAGACGCTGGGGTCCTGGGCCGCGCGCTCCGTTCACAGCCGGCTTGCGCGCAGCCTGCTCTTTGTCACCGCGAGGTCGGTGCTGTGCGTGGAGCCGGCCGAGACCAGCATGCTCTACCTGCTGTTCTATATCCGTTCGGCCGGCGGGTTGATGAAGTTGGTCGAGGTCGGCGACGGGTTCCAACAGGACCGCATCGAAGGCGGTGCGCAGTCCCTGAGCGAAGGCTTGGCCCGAAGGTTGGGTTGGTCCCTGCGTCTGGCCGAGCCCGTGCGTGCGGTCCAGCAGACGGCCGACGGGGTCACGGTCAGTACCGAGCAGGGTGTTCACCGGGCCGCGCGCGCGATAGTCACCGTGCCGCCGGCAATGGTCGCTTCGATAGACCTCGGCTCCGGGGTCTGGGCCGAACGGCAGTGGTTGGCCGACAAGGCCTCGATGGGTTCCTCGATAAAGTTCGTCGCCGTCTATGACCGTCCCTTCTGGCGCGAACGCGGTCTGTCGGGGCAGATGGTCGGAGACGGTGGCCCGGTGCAGATGGTGTTCGACGGCAGCCGTGAGAACCCGGCAAGCCTGGTCGGTTTCATCATGGGAGAGCAGGGAAGGCAGTGGAGCGCGCGTTCGGACGACCAGCGCCGCGTGGCCGTGCTCGCCGACCTTGCCCGTCTCTTTGGTCCGGAGGCCGGTACTGCGCGGGCCTATGTGGACAAGGATTGGAACCGTGACCCATGGTCGCGAGGCTGTCCGGTCAATTCCTTTCCGCCCGGGGCGCTCACGGCGCTCGGGCCTTATCTGAGACGGCCGTCGGGACGAGTTCACTGGGCCGGGACCGAGACCGCGGTTGCTGCGGCCGGTTTCATGGACGGTGCGGTCGAGTCGGGCCAGCGGGCTGCGGCAGAAGTAAGCTCGGCCCTGTGAACTAGTGGAAGTCGCGGCTCCCGGCCCACCCTTGCACAGCTCCCGACGGATTTTGCTCGAAAACCCCCCATGCGGGTGGGCCCAGGCCTGCTCTATCGTGGTTTCGGGCCGGGTCCGGCCAGCCTTGGCGCAAATACGGAATGACGGTCATTGACAGGGCTGATAGCTGGCACCTAGTGTAGGTCGTAGGTCTGGCGGGGTTCTGCGCCGAACGAGGAGATAGCTATGAATAGAATGTTGGTACGTGGGTCCATCGGGTCGGTTCTGGCCGGCCTCGTCGTTGGTCTGATGTTTGCCGTGCCGGCCATGGCCGTGACCACCAAGACCGAGGCGAAGTGCGCCAGCAAGCTCGGGAAGGGCGGTGCAAAACTTGCCAAAACTATCATCAAGGGTACCTCGAAATGTCGCGACGCCGACATATCTGGCAAATCTCCGGGCTCCTGCCCTGATTCAAAGACTGCCTCTAAGATATCGAAGGCCTCCAACAAACTCGTTTCTGGTGCCAATAAGAGTTGTGGCAGTACCTGCTCGGTATCCAACGAGGTTACGTGCGTATCTGGTTCAACATGCCCGCCGCTGGGGCACCTCGCAGTTCCGGCCGCAGAGTTATGTTCCGGTTACATGGGGGCGGCTCCCTTTGGGATGGGCAACATCGGATTCCCGGGCGCTTACTGCGAGAGCGCGCTCGGGGGGGCGATAGCTACAACCACCGATCTTGGGAACTGCGTTGGTACGCTCACGGCGGATGCCGCTGTTTCGGTGCTAGACGTGGTCTATGGCGACCTGAGCTCGTCTGATGCCATAAGCGCGGGAGCTGCGAAGTGCTTGTCGGGTATAAGCAAGGGTTTCGGTAAGGTCGCAGGCATCGCGCAGAAGGGAATCTCCAAGTGTCGTGACTCGATCAACAAGGGGAAGATGATTCTCAACCCCGAGGCCTGTCTCCTCTCGGATGCTAAGCTCCAGGCCAAGATCGGCAAGATGGAGGCCAAGTTGGCCTCTTCGGTCAGCAAGAAGTGCACTGATGCACAGATCCTTGAGCTCGATCTCTGTGGACAGGGACAGGGCGGGGTGCTCGACCGCGCGGCTGCCACTGCTTGCCTGAACGTAGCTGCTAGCGAGGTTGCCATATCGGTCGAGAATCCGTCGGCAAGAATCTACGGCCCGATGTCCCTGGTCGATGCAGCGTATCCGCCTGAGGCCAAGTGCGGCGATAACGTTGCTAATCAGGGCCAGAATGCTCACTTCTGGCTGGGCGAGGAATGTGATGGGGCCGACGACAGTGCTTGCCCGGGCGCTTGTTTCCCACCTGGGGATCTCTGGGAGTGCACCTGCGGGACCGTGGCTCGCTATAGGACCTTCAAAGTCCAGGCAACGGCTGATTCCGATGCCGGTTGGACCGGAGTGGGTCAGGACGCGGGCATTGCCGACAGGGCGGGTTCGATCTTTGCGGTCTCGGGCTGCGACTGCGACGAGTTCGATGGCTTTACTTGCACAGGCAACACCAGTGACAGCCTGTGTGACTCGGTGGGTTATCAGACCCCTGTCTGTTCCTGGGACCCGCTGGGCACCATTCCCTGCGATTCGCGCGGCGATGGTGACGGTCGAAGCGAGAATACGGACTGTCAGGTGTGCGACGAGTTTACCGCGAACCCAGGCGACTATTGCTTTAACGAGGGCGGTTGTACGTCCCAATGTTACGATGCGAATGGGGCTCTGACCGGCAACACCTGCCTGCGTCAGACCGATTGCCCGACCGGGGCCATATGCCGTGGGCAATGTGACCGCACCGGTTCCTGCGTAGAGGCCATCGAGGGCGGTCCTCAGCCGGTATCGAAGTCCAGTTCTGCCGTGTGTGCGGTGCAGCGGTTCCTTGCCAACACCACCGGGACGGTCGATATAGTTACGGGCGCCTTCAATAACTATACCCAACTGTCGTCGAAGATTCATACGGGCATCACCGTGGAGATCCCATGTCCGGTGTGTGGTGGTTTCTGTGTCAGTGACGACCCGCTCGTCGACGGTGCGGTCTGTACGGGGACCTGTTCGGGCGGTGGCGAGGACTGTCGGTACGACAGCGATTGCACGGCCGATGAGACCTGTACTTCGGCATCACGTGGTTGTCCGGATGGGCACTGCAACCTCAGCAACGTTTGCCGCTGGGGGAGAAATGCGGAGCAGGTATGCACGCCCCACTATGAGGACGCCTATTTCGGGACGATGAGCGCCGACTGCCAGCCCGACGTTGGCAAGAACATCACCGGCGATGGCATGGTATTCCTGCGTTGGGAGGGGAGTCCGGCTTTCAGCTGGAAGGCTGAATTGCCTTGTACGGCGGGGGGCTATCAGAACTTCGATTGCCACTGCCCCGCTGGCGGCGGGGTGGCGACGGCGCCCAACTCTTGTGGTGGCGCTTGTAATGCGGGTGCTGAGCTGGGGCAGGGCTGTGCTAATGGCGGGGGCTTCGGCATGGGCGAGTTCACCCAGTGCGCGGCAGGTGCCAGTGCTGGAGCTGCTTGCGACGAGGACAGCGATTGTCCGGGTAGCACCTGCTCTGACAACCCGAGCCATTGTACGGGTACGGGCGATCCGGCGACCGAACGGTTGCCCTGTACGAGTGATGCTGACTGTGGACTCGGCTCTTGCGTGGATGCTTGTCCGTCGGGGCGCTGCGGACCGATGTGTACTACTGCTGCGGGCGATGATGTACACGAGGGCGAGTGTGCGGCCGGCCCGCCGGTGTACCACTGCTCGGGCGGAAAGTTCGTCGGTCGTGACTGTGGCACGATCGCGATTGTAGAGGAGTGCTCCTCCGTTTGTAGCGATACTGGCCAGTCTTGCGAATCGCACTATGATTGTGCGTGGGGTGCGCAGTGCGAGGGGGATTGCCCGAAACTGGAGGGGTGTGAGGCCGGTCTGGACGGTGTTATGGGGACCGTCGATGACTCGGTCGGGGCAGGCCGATGTACCGAGTATCCGCGTAATTGCATGATGGACCCGATCACCGCCGAGGGTGGAACCACTCTCAACGGTCTCGGAGACCCGACCAACTTCTACCAGGTGTCGACAGTCTGCCTGACGGCGACCAGCAACGTCGGTGTCAACTCCGGCTCCGGAATGCCCGGCCCGATGCGTAATCGGGTTCATGGGGTGAGGATCCCGAACTTTACGGAGTTGCCGATCGGTGGCTCGGGTTCCAGCAACGCCACCCTGCAATGAAACCTCGGTAGCGCTGCGGGGTCGGTCGACCTCACGATTGATAACTCGGGTGCCATCGGAGACCTTGACTGCGCTGTCCTCGGGATGGATGTCGGTATGTGTGAGGACGACTCGGCGGGTCAGATTTCCTGTGCTGGGGTGGCCATGACTGGGGGCACCATGTCGGTCACGTGTAGCTTCACGACCACGGGGACGCCTAGCGCATCGGACTTTACGGCGTCCGTAACTGGGGCCACAGCCACTTCCGGCAGCGTCACCAACGACACAGACGTCTGTGGGCAGCCGGCCAGCGGTGGTATTTCAGATCGGAAGAGCGTCG
>JAYGCK010000010.1:0-24792 GCA_046583395.1 Deltaproteobacteria bacterium | reverse complement strand
AGTTCGACGGTGGCCCAGTGGCCGCAGCGCCAGCGCGTACCGTTGCTACGGTTACAGTATTGCGCCGACTCGAAAGTATCGACGCCGAAATAGCCTGATTGAAACCCCGTCCACCTCTAGACTGTCGCCGTCGATGACGTTGGCCAGCCCGCTTATCCCGGGAGGCTCGTCGGGCCGCTGCCGTCTGCCGGGGCCTGGTCGTAACAAGCGGCCAGCGACACCGTCATGGCCAAGACTAGGGCCCGGCAACGGCCGGGCGTCAGAAGCAAAGCTCGGCCATGGTTCGCAGGGCCGCCGCATTGGCACCGTTTACGAGCAGACCGGTCACGCGTGTTTCTCCCCATTCCTGGAGCTTGTCGTGTATGCGCTCCTTGGGGCCGATCAGCGCTACCTCATCGACCAGGTCGTCGGGTACGGCCGCGGCGGCCTCGCCCTTCTTGCCGTCCAAGTAGAGGTCCTGAATCTCACGGGCAGCGTCGGGCCAACCCTGGCGGGAAACGTGGTCGTTGTAGAAGTTCTTCGAGCGAGCACCCATACCACCGACGTAAAGAGCAATGGCCGGCCGCACAAAGTCGCGGCAACCATCGACATTGTCATCGACTATGACCGGGGTCATCGGGAATATATCGAAGTCCGCAGAGGCCTTTCCGTTGCCTGCCTTGGCCAGGCCCTTCTTAATCGGCTCTTCGAAGGTCCGCATGCCGGACGGGCTGGTCCACACGGGCATGAAGCCGTCGGCAATCTCGGCGGCAACCGATATCGCCTTGGGAGATATGGTCGCCGTCCAAATGGGAATGTCGGCACGACCGTGGAGGATGCTACGAAGCGGCTTGCCGAGGCCCGAGGCGCCCTCCCCTTTGTAGGGCATCTGGTAGATCTCGCCGTCAAACGACACCGGCCCCTCGCGCGCAAAGATAGCGCGCATAATCGCGATGTACTCGCGGGTACGGGTCAGGGGTTTGCCGTAGGCGACCCCGTGCCAGCCCTCGATGACCTGTGGCCCCGATGGCCCTAGCCCGACTATCATGCGACCGCCCGAGAGCTGGTCGACCGTCATCGCCTGCATTGCGCACATAGCCGGCGTTCGTGCGGGCATCTGCATGATCGCAGTGCCGAGCTTGATGGTGGAGGTCTGCGCAGCAATCCAGGCTAGCGGGGTGATGGCATCGTTGCCCCAGGCCTCGGCAGTCCAGACCGAATCAAACCCCAACCTCTCGGCCTCCAGGATCAGTTCGAGGTCAATCTCTATGCTGGGGCCAAACCCCGAGGCCATCAATCCGAGTTTCATGCGTTCCCCCCTTGTCGCGCCGGTCGGCCCGCGCAGCAGGGGAAGGTAGCGGGGAGCCCCAAGTTAGACAAGGTCGAGCGTCAGGTCAGCGCGCGGGAGCGCCGCCCTCGATCCACTCTCGTATCGTGGTCAGGTCGGCATTGGAGAGCGCGGGAGCGCCTATCGGCATACGTGCCCCGGCCGGGGGAACCGCCGAACTTATCTTCTCCCACAAGAAGCTCTGGCCAGGCTGGCCGGCCACGACCAGCGCGCCGGCAATTTCGCCCGAGTCCGCGCCTACGAGATTGGCGCCGGCAACCGGGGCACTGAGGTCGAGGTTCTGTATGGCCGCAAAACCGTCATGACAGCCGCTGGTCGTGCAGTTAGCGTCAAAGACGGCCTGGACCGCGTCGGGGACGGTCGGCCCGCAGTCTAGCGAACAGTTGGCGCTTGTCTCACCGGAACTAGCAAAGTCGCAAATGCCATCGCCGCAGGCGAGCCCGCTCTGAATCCACTGGCGTACGGCTGCTTGGTCTGACGCCCCGAGCGCACCGGCCCCCAGCGGCATCTGTGAACCGACCGCCGGGGTCGCCTCGGATATCTTGGCCCATAACCAGCTCACATCGGGCTCACCGGCCACCACGCGCACGCCCTGTCCGCTCGTTGAAACGACGCCGAGGAGTTCGTCCACGGCCTCGTCGTGCTGAAGTGAAAGACCGCCGGCCCGAGTTCCGCTGCTGTGGCAGCCGGAGCCATTACAGCTAGCATCGAACACCCCCGCGACCGCCGGGGAGAGCAGGGGTCCGCAGTCGGCCGGACAACTCGCCGCATCTTCCCTCTCGAGGTCACAGCCACCGTCAAAACCGCAGCTGCCCGAAATGGTGTGCGCCTCTCGTTCGCTGGCCCGCTCGTAAAGGTCTCCCGTGCAGGCCGTGGCCGCAGTGACGAAAGCACCGTATCCGTTACAAAGGTCCAGCCCGGCCAGAACGGAGTTCGTGCACTTCTTCTCTATTTTACCCTCGAGCTTGGCACGGCTCCTGGCGACCTTTCCCTTGGCGTCGTTCTCCTCGGGGTCGTGGCAGTCGGCCACCGATTTCATCTTGTCGACGGCCTCGTGACACTTGGCCAGTGTCTTCATGACCGTCTTGCTGTGCTTGCCTGCGGCCTTGGCCACCGACGACACGCACTTCTGCCCGTCCTTGCTGAGCCCTGGGCCGGCCTGCCCGAAAGTTGCACGAGTAAGCTCCTCTATGGTGGCATCGGCCAAACAGAGGTCGCATGTGATGATCCCGGCCGGGTCGGTCGAGGCACCGAGAGAATCGCAGGGCCAGGGGCAAGCGTCGAGAGCACCGAGACCGGCCGGGTCCATCCCGGCATCGCACTTGGCCGCGACCGCCGAAACGGCCTTGCTGCGCGCGCGGGCTATCTTGCCTTTGGTGTCGCCGGTACTCAGACCGGCGCAGTCGGTCGGCTCGGGGCCTTTGCCGGCCAGACCTTTCTTGTAGCAACCGGCCAGTTCCTTGAGGCCGGTGGCAAGGTACTTGCCCACGACCTTGTTAAAGGTCTTGCGGCAGGACTGTAGCTCCTTGGAAAGGTAGACGGCGTCGGTGTGGGCCCAGGCCTCGGCAGACACCGACAACACCGACAACAGTGCCAGCGAGACGGCGGATATGCGCACACAAGAACTCATGACCGACAGGTCCGATTGTTGTCGGCCCGGACCTACTGCGTCAATAAGGAACCTGCATTACTGCCCCCCGGCCGGGGGGGCAGTAACAGAAAAAACGAGATGTCAGGTCGAAGCGCCCTCGCTGACCTTGCGGACCACGCGGCGCTTGCCGGCGTTTATCTCTCTGAGCGAGGCTATCCCCTCTTCGGCTATCTCGTCACCGACGTTCCAGCGTCCTTCCCCCGATATCTCGTCCATATCGATCCAGTTGGCATAGTAGGGGCGGCTGCGCTCGGTGATGAGCCCTCCCTGCCACAGCGTCTTGATGAGCGTGCGGAAGATATTGGTGCCGTCCTGCATGAAGCGCCGCCGGGTATCATCGGTTATGGCCTCGTTCATGGCGGCAACGGCAAAGTCGGGGTCGATTCCGCAGCGACGGTACAGGCCTATCTTCTGGTCGGCACCGACCAGGTTCATCAGAACGTCGTTGAACATCTCGCGGGCATAGTCTTCGAGCTGGTCGCGAAGCTCCTCGGTGATCCCGGGAACGTTCTCCTCGGCCCAGATACGCCCGAAGCGGTGGTGGAAGGACTCGTCGGTCATAACCAGCTGGCAAACTCGTTTGAGCAACGGATCGTTGGCCTCCTGGTACATCGAGGCGAACAGACCCATCGCTATCCCCTCGATGATCATCTGCATCCCGATGACCTTCTCATAGATGATCTCGCTGGCGACCAGGGAGCTCAGTATCCGGTTCAGCGTCGGGGTGGGCGGTGTGATCTCGCCCCCGAAGCGAGAACGCATATAGAGCGCGAAGGCGTGGACATGCCGTGATTCTTCGCGAGCCTGGTTGGTCGCGTACTCCTGTGCGCCCGGGTCAACGAACATATCGGACAGACCGGTCGACAGACTGAGCGCACCTTGCTCACCATGGAGGATTCCGCTGATGCGCGCCCTGAGCGATTCGTTGGTGAACTTGAGCTGGGCCTTTTCGTCGAGGGTGTCCCAGATGGCCGAGTGCCGCTCGGGTACCATCGTGAACGGTATAAGCGGTTCGTCGACGGGCGGCGCGCTTTCGTAATCGATGTAGTCGGGGTCCTCGGGATTCCAAAAATGCTCGTTGGTGCGCGCGATCAGGGTCTCAAAGGAATCGCTGCGGTCGAGGTAACGCTCTACCTCGATCATGCTCGCAAATTCGTCACGCGCCACTGCATTGAAGGCCGGGTTGATGGTCGTTTGCCGGTTTATCTCTGCGCTCTTGCCGCTCATTGGACCGTCGATGGTGTCAGGCTGCCCGGGCTAAAGCCACCTTGCCCGCCGTACCTTCGCACCCCCCGGGTTGGCCAGCCGCCGCGCACTTCCCTAATATCTTCCTGTGACCCGGCGGCTGTGGATCGTGCTCGCCACCGCTACCGGGGGACTGGCCTGCCTCCTTGTACCGGGCCTTTTTGACGACATCCTCTTGAGTCCCTACCTGCGCGCGGGTCTGGTGGGAATTGCGCTCTTCGCCGTACCCGCGCGCCTGCTCGCCATACCGACCGGCATCGGACGCGGACGGCCTTTGGCCGAGCGGGTGTCGATAGACTTCGTCTGCTCCTCGGCGCTGCTACTGCCGGCCCTGGCCCTCCCGGTCTTCCTCGGCACCGGGCTGGGCCTGTTCGTCCCGGCCTATGCCTTCACGGTGGCCGCGCTGGCCACGGCCGCGGTGGTCTTGCCCCTGCGCTCCAACGAACGTTCGCGACCCGCCGAAGACAGGCCCGAAACACTGGTCATCGTGCTGACCGTCTGTCTGATGCTCCTGCTCGCCGCAGGTGCCTGGGAACTGACCAGGACCGGCAGTATCGACCGCTGGTGGTATCTGGCCTACGTACGCGCCTTCGTCGAGGCCGACCACCTGAACCTGGCCGAACCCTTCCTGGCCAGCTCCTACTCGCCGCCGCGCTTCGCGTTCAACGGCTGGCTGCTGCTCATGGCCGCGTGGGCACGTCTGGCGGCCGTGGACCCGGTATGGCTCTACGAACGGGCCTGCGCGCCCGGGCTGGTACCGGTCGCCTTCTCGGCGCTACTTCTCATGGCCCGCTCCGTGTTCGGGCCCGGACGCCTGGCCTGGCTCTCGGTCCTGGCAGGCGGGTTGCTTTGGGCCGGTGGGTCACTGTTCCCCGTGGTGACCAGACTGCCCGAGGACAAACTGGTCGCGATGATGATCATCGTGCCGGTCGCCGTGTCGGCCTTCGTCTCGCGGCTGAGCGGCGGCTGGCGCCGGTGGCTGGCCGTGTTGGCCCTGGCAGCCGCGCTCCTGGCCACCGTCCACGCGCTGGTCTACGCAATACTTTTATTGCTCTTGGTGCCGTTCGGTTCGCTTATGGCGGGCAGCGGCCGGGCCCCGGCCAGGGTGCTGGCCCCCCTGTTCCTCATCCTCGTCCTCGGGGGCGCATGGCCGGCGATGACCGGGCTGGGCGCTCACAGGAGCCTCGGTGGCGACGGCGCCCAGCTCGACAACCGCGACCACCCGGTCGTACGCGTTCACTCGGCACGCAGCCGTCTGCTCAGGTTCGACGACGGTTCTTACATGGTAAAGCCGCGTTTGCTGGCCCACCCGATAACCTTGTTGGCAATTGCCAGCGTTACCTTACTGCGACGACGACGGCGCACCGAGCAGCTCTTCCTACTACCGGCGACAGTATTGCCTCTCTCTCTGGCCTTCGTGCCACCCTTGGCGGTCCTGGCCGGCTCGCTGCTGTTTCCCTGGATGGTCTACCGTCTGCTCTGGGCTTTACCGGTGCCACTGCTGGTCGGCCTGGCGATGGAACGGTTCGGAAACCTGGCCGGCGGCAATCGCTGGCTGCCGGTACTGCTAGTTGTGAGCCTGGCCATGCCATGGACGGTCAAGGCCGTCGGCGGGCGGTTTGCCACCGAACGGTCGGACCTGTCCGTTCCGGGCCCTGGTGCCTTCAGGGCGACGATGAAGCGGGTGGCCAAGCTCGAACCCGACGCGCTGATCGCGGCCTCGCCCGAGATCAGCGAACGCATCCCGGCACTGACCGGGCGCCGGGTGCTGGCCGTATCCGACCGGGGAACTGTCGTTTTCAGCCCCTCAAGGGAACAGGCTGAACGCCGGCTGCGGTCACGCGCCGCGGTGATGTCGGGCAGCTGGCGGCCCAGCGACTACGTTCCCGAACCCACCCATGTGCTGTTCGAACCCGGAACGGCAGCCGCGATCTATTGTGCCGAAGAGATCTTTAGCATCGCCGGTTTCCAGCTGTGCAGCTTTGCCGCACGAAGCCTCCCGCCCGGCCAGCCTCTAACCGATCAGACCAGCGCCGGCCCCGTAAACATCAGCCTCGAGAACATGCTCTTCGACAAACACTCGCCACTGCGGGCCGAGTGCACGCCGGCACTCGACGAGGACGCTCTGTTCCTGCACTGGCCACGCCCGGGCCCCTGGTCGGCCCGCTTTGCCGACTCGCTTTGTACCGTTCGAACGCGGCGCGGTGGGCGATTCTCACCGAACACTCTTGCCATCGAGCCCTTCCTTGGTCATGCGGTCGAGGAACTCACCGTCACGGTGGTCGGCGACGCCGACGGCCGCCAGGCCTGGCGGCGGACCATGAGCAGGCGTTTAAGAGAGGGCCAAAGGCTCGAGTTGGAACTCCCCGCCGGTGAGATTGAAGTGCTTCGAATCAACGTCGTGCCCAACTTCCTTCCCTTCCTAAAGCTCAAAGAGATGAGCCTCGGGTTCGACGCCCAGCCGTGACCCGACGCGAGCGACTCGGACTGGGCATACTCGCCGCCTGCTCCTGGGCACTGGCCTTGACCGCGCCCCTGGGAGTGGGGACCGCGCCGACATGGGCGGCAACAGCGGCCGTGCTGTTGCTGCCGGGTTACTTGCTCGACAGACGCCTGGGAGGAAACCCGCACCCGCTCGAGGTTCCCGCACGAGCCCTGGCCCTGTCATTGGCAATGGTGACCTTGCTGGCCGCCGCCGTATCACTTGCCGGCGCGGCCATAGCGGTGCTGCTGATGATGCTGGCAACCGCCACGGCGCTGCTCTGTTTGTGGCCAACCGGCGCCCGGGCGGCCAAGTTCGAACCCCAGGGGGCCGTTCATGGCCTGGTCTTGCTGGCCATTGCCGGACTGTTGGTAGCCCTGGCGCAAGGGTCGGACGCAGTCGCGCGCGACCGCATGTGGTACATGGCCTACCTTACTGCGCTTGCCGAGGGGCCGGCCTTGAGTTGGTCGGACCCCATGCTGGCAAGCGGCCAAACGGTCTGGCGTTTTGCCTACAACGGCTGGCTTGCCGCTCTTGCCGCCGTCCAGGCACTCTCTTCGGCCCGTCCCATGGCGGTCTTCGAAGGCACCGTGCCCCTGTTGCTGGCCGCGCTCGTCGTTTCGGCCGCGCTGGGTCTGGCGCGTGCGGTCTGCGGGCCCGGCCCACGGGCAACGGCCGCTACCGGACTCACGGTCATGGTCTTGCTCACCACCAAGTGGCCGTTCTTCTCACCCGAACGCTATCCACCTTTCGGGCGGCTTGCTGAGGACAAGACCATGGCGCTGCTCGTGTTGGCGCCGGTCGCACTGGCGATGTTCGTATCGCTGGTCAGCGGGAGGCCGCGTTCGGTCGGCGCGCTCGTATCGTTCGGAATGGTTCTGTTAGCGACCGCCAGCGCGCATCCGATGGTCTACATCATCGTTCTGGGAACGGCGGTCTCGTTCTCGGCCCTCTCGGTCATGTTCGCCGGCGACCGGGGTACCCGGTGGCGCGAACACATCTGGGCGCTGGTCATCGTCGGCGCCCTTGCCGCGCTGCCGGCATACACCGGCATACAGGCGCGTAGTCCTCTGGCCTCCCAGGCCGTTATGTCCGTGGCCAACCCCGTACACCCGGCCGTCCGTTCTCATATCCGGATGGACCGACAGCTCCGCCTACCGGTCGGCGGCCCGGTCGCCCATCCCCGCCTGCTCGCCGACCCACTTCTCCTTGCGGCGCTGGGAGGGCTGTTGCTGGCCTGGCGCCGGCGCCAGACGACCGAAGGTCGCTATCTACTGGCCGCCTCCGTGCCTTTTGTGGCCGTCGCCTTCACACCCTGGCTGGCACCGCTGTTCGGACACGTGGTGCTTCCATGGATGATATACCGCGCTCTTTGGGCATTGCCTTTCGGCTTGCTGTTATTGACCGTGCTGGTTGAGGGGACCGCACTGGTCTTGCGCCCGGGAGCCGGCAGCCGGGCGCCCAGACTGCTGGCCATCGCACTGGTCGCGACCGTGGCATTGCCCCGCATAGACTGGTCCCTGCCCCATCCCGGCACGGATGCGGGCCGGGCGGTCCTCGACAACGATTCCGCAGCTCTCATGGCGGCCATAGCCGAGCTACCCAAAACTTCCTTGATAGCCGCCGCACCCGGTCTGGCCGAGCTTATACCTGCCATGGCCGGAAGGCCGGTCTTGGCCTTCTCTGACCGTGGAACCACCTTCTTCGCCGGCTCGGCACAGGCGGCCGCAAGACGCTTGGAGGCCAACGCGGTCATAGGCGGGCTGGGACGGGGAAGCCGCCGGCTGCGCAATGCGACCATCGCCAGTTTCGACGTGACCCACAGTGTAGTCGCACGAGCCCCCTGCCGGCACCGTTCGGTCAACGTGTTCCAGGCCGGGCACTTGGCTCTGTGCATGGAACGCGAGCATCGCGCACGAACGCTCAGACTCAGGCGCACAAGGGCCGCGGCCGCGCGTAGCAGCGGGCGTGTGCGCGTGGCCACATTGGGAGGTGACAAAGGCACGACCCGGTTTTTGTGTAGGCCGGCGGCCGAAACCGGCCAGAACCGGACCTTTCACTGGCGCAGGGAGTCGCGTTGGAGCGCCAAGCAGCTTGCGGTCACCTGCACGGCCAAGTTTGACGGGGCCCGGCAGGTGGAGCGCCTACGGGTGGTTGCCAATCTGCCGAGGGCGGCCGAATCGCTTGTCTACAGGATCGAAACGACGACCAAGACCGGCACCAATCTTTCACGCCAGGGCACGGTGGAACTGCGCGGCAATCCGCGCGTCGAACTGCCCGTGCCCGGACACTGGTCAACACAGGTCAGCGTACGGCTGGTGCCCTCGCACCTGCCTTATCTCAACCTTGTGTCCTTGGAACTGCTCGGGCCGCCCGAATAAGGACCGGACTCAGGGCCGGGCGGCCGCCGGGCCGTCCGGGTCGGAGAAGGAAAACCCCAGCCACTCCCGCTCCATGTCCTTCATCTGTTCGAACACGCCGGCCTCGACCGACCTGAACTCGGCCAATGTGTCGCGGGCCTGTTGCTCGATGCCCTGCAAAGCGGCCAACTTGAACAACCACTCTTCCATCCAGGCCACATGCCATTTCTCGTCCTGGGTAAGCTGGGCAAGAATCTCCATGGTCTTGTCATCACACACAGGACTGGCCGCGTGCTCGGTGTAGCGACTCTGACTACGCTCCTCGACAACGACGGTTATCGCGAACAGATCGATGATGCTTCGTGGGATACCGAGGGCCTTTCCCAGGCGGCGCTGATAACCGTCGGGGACCAACACCGGGAGAGCGCCTTCGTCCTTTATGCGTTTGGTCCACATCCAAGCGTGCCGGGTCTCATCGTCGATGTGGCGCGAGAACAGGACCTGCGCCTCGGGGTCCTCGACCCGCGCCATCATCTTCATGAGCAGAGCGGCCCCGCGCATCTCGGCGTCGCGGTAATAGCTGAACAGCTTTACCAGTGCGTCGCGGTCAGGAGTCTCCATATCAATCGTCGCCCGGGAGGCCGCCTTCGGTCATCCGCAGAAGGTCGAGCACCTTGTCCAACTCGTCAGCCTCGAGCAAGCCGTCCTCGAGTATCACCTCACGGACCGATTTATCCTCGGCCAAAGCCTTCTTGAACACTCGCGCGGCGGCGTCGTAACCGATCACGGGCGCTACCGCGGTCACGGTGGTCGCACTACGCTCGGCCAGTTCCATGCACCGTGCCTCGTCAGCCGTAATACCGCGGACGCATTTTTCGTCGAGCACACGCGCGGCCCCGGCCATGATCTCGACGCTTTCGACCAACGCACGCGCAATGACCGGCATCATGACGTTGAGGTCGAGATTGCCGTTGAGGCCGGCCACCGCGACAGTTGCGTCGTTACCGATGACCTGGGCGGCGACCATGTTGACGGCCTCGGGAATCACGGGGTTCACCTTGCCGGGCATTATGCTCGACCCCGGCTGTATCTCGGGAAGCAGTATCTCGCCCAGACCGGTGCGCGGTCCCGAGGACATCAGGCGCAGGTCGTTGGCGATTTTGAACAGTCCGACCGCGAGCGTCTTGAGCGCGCCCGAAAGCTCCACCGCAGCGTCGCGGTTCTGCATAGCCTCGAAGGGGTCGTCGGCCGGCCGGAAATCCAGCCCGGTCGCCTCCGCCAGTTTTTTTACGACCGTTTCGCGATATCTCGGGTGGGCGTTGAGCCCGGTCCCCAGGGCGGTCCCGCCGATGGCAAGCTCGGCGATATGCGTCAACGCGTTCTCGATACGGGTGACACCATGGCGGACGACACTGGCATAGCCGGCAAACTCCTGCCCGAGCGTTATCGGCACCGCGTCCTGGAGATGGGTGCGGCCCGACTTGACCACAGAAGCAAACTCTTCGGCCTTGCCCGAGAAGGCCCCGGCAAGCGAGTCCAAGGCCGGAAGCAGTTCCACGCGCGCGGCTTCCATTGCAGCCACATGGATGGCTGTGGGAAACACATCGTTGGTGCTCTGGCCGATGTTGACGTGGTCGTTGGGGTGAACCTTGTCCTTGTCGCCGCGGGCGCCTCCGAGAATCTCGACCGCCCGATTGGCGATAACCTCGTTGGTGTTCATGTTGGTCGAAGTGCCCGAGCCCGTCTGGAAGATATCAACGACGAACTCGCCGTCGTGGTCGCCCTCGACGACCTCGCGGGCGGCCGCGATTATGGCGCCTCCGCGTTCCTCGTCGAGGAGCCCGAGTTCCATGTTGGTGCGCGCCGCGGCCTCCTTGACCAGTCCCATCGCCCGTATGAACCGGCGGCCGAAACGTATTCCTGAGACCGGAAAGTTATCTACCGCACGCGCCGTCTGGGCGGCCCAATAGGCGTCCTCGGGGACCTGCATCTCCCCCATGCTATCGCGCTCGGTACGGAACCCGCCTTCAGACCCTTTGCCCATTGTTGCCCCCCATCGGTGGCTAAGTCTTGCACCGTAAAGCCGAAGTTTGAAATCGCGGCTGACCGTGCGAACAACTGCGGCCGTGTCGACTAGTTTGCTCGAACGCTGGAGGGCCGAGAAGGAATCCTCTTGGCTGTACCTAACCGTGGCCGCGACCGAGCGCGACACGGTTAGGTCCGATCTGTTCGGGAGTCTATCGATCGCCGCGGCCGAGCAGGCCGACCTTATCGCCGCCGAGATGATACGACAGGGCGACCCGGACCCGCCGGTCTTCTCGCCCTCTGTGCGCGCGCGCTGGGTCGCGACACTGTGCCGCCTGCTGGGTCCGCGACGTTGTAAGCCCATGCTCGCGGCCATGAAGGTACGCGGTCTGTCGGTATATCTGCCGGGCGCGCCGATGACCGAGCATCCGATGCCGACCTCTGTGGCCGATGTCGGGCACCGGCATTCGACAGCCTCGGGCACGATGAACCTGAGGGCTGCGGTCTTCGGTATAAACGACGGCCTGGTATCCAACGCCGCGCTCATCTTGGGGGTCGCCGGCGCAACAGCCGACGCCGACATCATTCTTCTCTCGGGCTTGGCCGGACTGCTGGCCGGCGCCTTCTCGATGGCGGCGGGTGAGTATGTGTCGGTCCGTTCGCAGCGTGAGCTGTACGAGTATCAGATTGAACAGGAACGCGCCGAGCTGGAACAGTACCCGGAAGAAGAAGCCGAAGAACTGGCCCTCATCCTTTCGGCTCGCGGCCTCCCCATCGAACAGGCCCGGCGGACGGCGGCGGCATTGTTCAAGGACCCCGAGCAGGCACTGCGCTCGCTGTCGATAGAGGAACTCGGCGTCAACCCCGACGAGCTCGGCTCGCCCTGGAGTGCCGCATCCTCATCCCTGCTCTCCTTCGCCTTGGGTGCGGCCCTGCCATTATCGCCGTTCGTTATTTCGTCCGACCCCGGCGCGCTGATTGCGACCGTCATCATATCGGCCATCGGACTGTTCGCCGTGGGTAGCGCCGTCTCGACCTTCTCGGGAAGAAGCGCGCTCATCGGCGGCCTGCGGATGCTCGCCATCGGTGCGGCTGCGGGCCTGGCCACCTTCGCGGTCGGCCGCGCCCTGGGTATCACGCTGGCTTAGGGCCGCGCCGCGGCCTATCGTTCCCGGTCCAACGACCGGCGAGGAGAAGCAACAGTGATTGTAGTTACCAACCGTATACCCGTGGCCGAAGGGTTTGAGGAGGATTTCGAAGCGCGTTTTCGCGACCGCGCCCATCTCATCGACCAGTTCCCGGGCTTTGTCAGAAACCGCATCCTCAGGCCCGTCGCCCGACGCTTCGACCACTCGTCGGGCCAATGGTCCGAGACCGACGAGCAGGGCTACTACCTGGTTCAGACCTACTGGGAGAGCGAGAAGCAATTCTGGGCCTGGACCAATAGCGAGGAGTTCAGAAAGGCGCACTCGAACCGTCCGCCCGCCGAGATGTTCGCCGGCAAGAACGTGCTTGAGATACACGACGTCGCCCTCGACACGGGTCCGGCTGCCGGCTGAAGCAACGATGGGGGCCGACGCGAGCACCGCCACCGACCTGATGGGCCGCGCGCTCCGCGACCTACGTGTGTCGGTGACCGACCGTTGCAACTTCCGCTGCCCCTACTGCATGCCGCCCGAAACCCGGGGACACAGCTATCAGTTCATCCCTAAGCCCGAACTGCTCAGCTTCGAGGAGATAGTACGGCTGGTGGGAATCTTTACGCGCCTGGGAACCCGCAAGGTCAAGATAACCGGCGGCGAACCGCTGGTACGTAACAATCTCGAGCGTCTGGTCGCGGGACTGGCGGCTGTCGGTGACATCGAAGACCTGACGCTTACCACCAACGGCTACCTTCTAGAGCAAGCCGCCGGCGGACTGGCCGAGGCCGGACTCGACCGGGTCACCGTGAGCCTGGACAGCCTCGACCCGGATGTGTTCGGGCAGCTCAACGGTCGCGGACTTGAGGTCGGTCCGGTGCTCGACGGCATAGCCGCCGCCGAAGCGGCCGGGCTCACCCCCATCAAGATAAACTGCGTGGTGATGCGCGGAATAAACGAAGGCTCGGTGCTCGCGCTTGCCGAACGCTTCCACGGTAGCGGACACATCGTCCGCTTCATCGAGTTCATGGACGTCGGCACCCGCAACGGCTGGAATCGCGACCGTGTCGTCGGCGCCGACGAGATCATAGGAACCGTCAACGCCAGGTTTCCGCTTGAGCCCGTCGAAGCCTCCTATGCCGGCGAGGTCGCCACCCGTTACCGCTATAAGGACGGCGGCGGTGAGGTCGGCGTGATACCTTCGGTAACGCGCCCCTTTTGCGGGTCATGCACACGAGCGCGAATCAGTACGGATGGGCGTCTGGTGACCTGCTTGTTCGCCGAGGCCGGAACCGACCTCAAGACCCCGATGCGCTGCGGTGCCAGCGACCAGGAACTCGAAGAGCTGATAGCGGCGACCTGGCACGCCCGCGATGACCGTTACTCCGAACTGCGCGCCGGCGGAACGGCGGCTACGGGCCATATCGAAATGTACGAGTTGGGCGGATGACGAACCTTAGCACGCGCCCGCCGCGCATGGCCGGCCGGGTCTTACTGTTCTTGTCTGTATTGGCCATGGCCACACCGGCCCTGGCCGGTGGCGAGCTCGAGGCCTTCCTCGAACGTACCGTCCGCATGGCCGTCCACAATCGGCCCGTGCGTGCCGACATCAACATCGTCCGGGGCGACGGTGGCAAGGAGCAGGCCGTGCTGGTCGTCGACCCGGAACGTGGGCATCAGTTCTTCGCAGCACGCGGGTCCGGGTGGCGCTCGCTGTTACCGTTGGACTGGGGCAAGGGCCGCGCGATTCGCTCGGCGGGGGCGCGCCCGGCCGAACTCGGGACCGACGAGCCGCTGGCGGCAACCGACCTCAGGGGCATGGAGGTCTTCCCCTTCTGGAGAACGGACTATCGGATGGCCTTCATCTCCGACGATAACCGCAACGAAAAAACCGTCACCCTTTATATGCCCGACACCATCCCTTACACGCTGCTGGTCATCACCTTTGACCGGGCCAAGATGATCCCGACCATGGTCAAGTACTACAAGGACACGATGAACAACCTTGTCCGCCTACGGCGTGACTCCGACTTCGTGATGGTCGGATCGCGACCGCGCCCGGGCAAGGTGGAAATCCGCGACTTCTCGACGAACAGCAGCACCACGCTCGAGCTGAGTTGGTCGGTGCTGGCAACGGTGCCGGTCCAACTGATGGAGGCCGGCACCTTCGCCAAGGCTAGCCTGGACTGGCCCGAACCCGGCTAGGCCGGACCGTTCAGGCGCGCGCCGGTCCTTAGTATTGCCGCCGCTGCCACCGCCGCACCAAATCCGTTGTCGATGTTCACCACCGTGACCCCTGCCGCGCAGGAGTTCATCATTGCCAGCAAGGCGGCCAATCCTTCGAAGCTGGCTCCGTAACCGACGCTGGTGGGGACCGCGATGACCGGCAGGTCGATGATTCCGCCGACCACGCTCGGCAGAGCGCCCTCCATACCGGCGACCACGATGGCTACGGCCGATTCGGACAAGGCCGCGCGGCTGGCCAAGAGGCGGTGAACACCGGCGACACCGACATCGACAAACTCGCAAACCTCAACACTCATAAAGGCCAAGGTCTCGGCGGCCTCGGCGGCCACGGCCTGATCGGCCGTCCCGGCACTGACCACGGCCACACTGGCCCGGCTGTTGCCGCCGGCCGGCGACTTTCCACGGCGTGCCACCCGTGAGGTTTCGCTGTAGTCGAAACCGTCCAAGCTATTGCACAGTTCCGAGGCTTTGGCGGAGTCCAATCTGGTAACGAGGACCGCTTGCCCTGCATTCATCATCGTACGGGCGATCTCGACGATCTGCCCGACGGTCTTGCCCTCGGCGTATATCACCTCGGGCAGCCCGTTGCGCAGTTCGCGGTGGCCGTCGACCCGGGCAAAACCGAGATCGGTGAACGGTAGTCCTTTGAGCTCTTCGGTGGCCTCGGCGGCGCTTAGCTGTCCGCCGGCAACACGGTCGAGAAGTTCGCGGATGGCCTCGGGTCTCACGACGGAACAATCCTAACTAGAAATGCCGGTAGCCGCCATGACCGAGCGGGCGCCCGCGGAGGTCGCGGACACGGGAGCCGGTACCGGCCTTGTCGAACCATCCGATATGGGTCAGTGGGGCCGCCAACCCGGCTGCCATGCCCATGAGCGTGCCGGCTGCCGCCTGTCCCCGAACAGCAAAGAGAAGTTCGTAATCCTCGCCACCGGCGAGAGCATCGGTGCGTGGACGGGCAGACGATGCACGCAGCGCCCGGGATATCGGAAGGCTGTCCAGATTGACCGTGACCGCAACCGCCGAGGCCCGGCACACGGTTTCCAAATCAACGACCAGCCCATCGGAAATGTCCATCATCGCGGTAACCGCCTTCACTCCGGCCAGCCTCCGGCCCAGGGCGAGCCTGACAGGCGGCGAGCGGAAGGCGTCTACCAGGGCCCCGCGCTTCTTGCCCGCCGCTAGCAAACGGCGTCCGGCAGCGGCCTGGCCCAGATGGCCGCTCACCCATAGCTCGTCTCCGGGTGCGGCCCCGGCCCTGGTCAACACCCGGCCAGCGGCGCTACCCACGACGGTCACGGTAAGCGCCGGTCTGGGTGCACGCGCAACGTTGCCGCCGACCAACACCCCACCCAGCTCCTCGCCCTCGCCCATGACCGCACGGACGATGGCCAGCGCATCGGCAGGCTTGGTAGCGGTGGGGAGTTCGAGCGACAGCAACAGATAACGCAGACCTCCGCCCATGGCGGCTAGGTCCGAAACCGCCACGCGCACGGCCCGGCGGCCTAGCTGGGTCGGACCGAGCCAGCCCCGCTTGAAATGGGTGCCCTCGACCATGGTGTCGGTGCTGAGCAGCAGCTTGCCCGGCCACGGATCGACGACCGCGGCATCGTCACCGATACCGACCCTCACACCCCGCCCGCGGCTGCGCGCCGCCGAGGCAATGGCCTCGACGAACTCTCGCTCACCGACCTTGTGATACTTGCGGACCACGGCCCGGCTCAACCGAAGATCCCGCGCACCTTGTCGGCGAACTCGGCGACCATCGAACGCCCGCCGTTCTCAGAGATGTTCTCGAACTCGCGCAACAATTCTTTCTGCTGCTTGTTGAGGTTCTCGGGGGTCTCGACCACCAAACGAACTATCTGGTCGCCCTTGCGGTGCCCGCGCAGACCCGGTGCGCCTCGTCCGCGCAGCCGAAACAGGCGCCCGGTCTGGGCACCCGCGGGCACGGTCATCTTGACCAACCCGTCGAGGGTGGGAACATCGACCTTTCCACCGAGCGAGGCCCGCACGACGGTCACCGGCAGGTCGCAAACTATATGAGCGCCGTCGCGCACAAAGATGGGATGGGTCGCAACGTGCAGGACCACGTATAGATCACCGGGTGGCCCGCCTCGCTGGCCGGCCTCGCCCTCGCCCCGCAACTTCAAGCGCGAGCCGTCGTCGACCCCGGCCGGAACCTTGACCATCAGTTCGCGTGTGGCCTGGCTGCTTCCCAGCCCACGGCACTGTTGACATGGGGTGCGGATTATCCGGCCATGGCCGTTGCATTGCCCGCAGGCCTTGGCGATTTGGAACAAGCCCTGCTGGAAGCGCACCTGACCGTGCCCGTTACAGGCCGGACAGGTCTCGGGCTGCGTTCCGGCCTTGGCCCCGCTACCGGCGCAACCTTCACAGCTGACCGTTCGTGGTATCGCTATCTCTTTCTCGGTCCCCTCGACGGCCTCGGCAAAATCTATTTCGAGGTCGTAACGAAGGTCGTCGCCGGGAACCCCATGACGGCGCCCGCCGCGACGGCGCCCACCGCCACTGAAGAAATCACCGAACAGGTCCCCGAGAACATCCTCGAACACCGAGGCGTCCCCGAACCCTCCGAAACCGGCCGCCTGCTCGAAGGCGGCAGAACCGAAAGTGTCGTAACGCGAACGTTTCTCGGCATCAGACAAGACCTCGTAGGCCTCGCTGGCCTCCTTGAAACGGGCCTCGGCGGTTTCCTTGTCGTCCGGGTTGCGGTCGGGATGGTACTTGAGCGCGAGCTTGCGATAGCTCTTCTTTACATCATCGGCCGAAGCGTCGCGTCCGACGCCGAGTATCTCGTAATAATCGCGCTTGGCCACAGCAGCGTCCGCATCATCCGATCATGCAATCATTCAATTATGACGGTTTGACTTCCTCGAAGTCGGCATCGACCACGTCGTCGGCGGGACCCGCCGTAGCATCTCCTGCCTGGTCCGGACCAGCACCGTCTCCACCGTCGGCCTGTTCCTGTTCGGCCTTGGCATAGAGCGCCTCGGCAATCTTGTGCGAGGTGGTCTCTAGCTCGGCACCGGCGGCCTGAATGGCCTCGACGTCCTCGCTCTCAAGCATCGGACGGGCGGTTTCGATGGCCGCCTTGACCTCTTTGGTCAAGGCCTCGTCGGCGTCTTCGCCCAACTCACCGAGGGTCTTCTCGACCCGGTATATGGTCGTATCGAGCTGGTTGCGGGCATCGACCAGTTCACGCTGTTGCTTGTCGTCGGCGGCATGGGCCTCAGCGTCCTTCACCATGCGGTCGATCTCCTCTTCGGTGAGCCCGCTGTCGGATTGGATTTTAATAGACTGCTCCTTGCCGGTGCCCTTGTCGGTGGCCGACACATGCATGATCCCGTCGGCGTCAATGTCGAAACTCACCTCTATCTGGGGCATGCCACGCGGCGCCGCCGGTAAACCGACCAGGTCGAAGTTACCGAGCAACTTGTTGTGGGCGGCAATCTCGCGCTCTCCCTGCAGGACCTTGATCGTGACCGCACTCTGGTTGTCCTCGGCCGTAGAGAACACCTGTGACTTCTGCGTGGGAATGGTCGTGTTCTTTTCGATGAGCTTTGTGAACACACCGCCCTGCGTCTCTATCCCGAGCGACAAGGGGGTTACGTCGAGCAACAGGACGTCCTTGACGTCGCCGGCCAGAACGCCGCCCTGAATCGCGGCACCGGCCGCGACGACCTCATCCGGGTTGACGCTCTTGTTGGGGTCCTTCCCGAACACCTTGCGGACCATTTCCTGAACGGCCGGCATGCGTGTCATGCCGCCCACGAGGACAACCTCGTCGATGTCGGCCGCGTTAAGCCCGGCGTCCGACAGCGCGGTATGGCAAGGGCCCTCGATGCGATCGAGCAGGACCGAACACAAAGCTTCGAGCTTGGAGCGGGTGAGCTTTATGTTGAGGTGCTTGGGTCCGCTCTGGTCGGCAGTGACGAAGGGGAGATTGATGTCGGTCTCCTGTGCCGTCGACAACTCACACTTGGCCTTCTCGGCGGCCTCCTTGAGCCGTTGAAGCGCCATCTTGTCGGTGGCCAGGTCGATGCCCTGGTCCTTCTTGAACTCGGCACAGAGGTAATCGATGACGGCCTGGTCGAAGTCCTCACCACCGAGATAAGTGTCGCCGTTGGTCGACCTCACCTCGAAGACACCGCTGCCTAGTTCGAGAATGGAAACGTCGAAGGTTCCGCCGCCCAGATCGAACACCGCAATCTTGGTGTCCCCTTTCTTGTCTAGGCCATAGGCCAGGGCGGCGGCCGTCGGCTCGTTGATTATCCGCCTTACGTTGAGGCCGGCCACGGTACCAGCGTCCTTGGTCGCCTGGCGTTGACCGTCGTTGAAATAGGCCGGTACGGTGATAACCGCATCGGTCACTTCGGAACCCAGGTAATCCTCGGCGGTCTGTTTCATCTTCTGGAGTATCCACGAGGAAATCTCGGCGGGGCTGCGGTCGGCATCGCCGACCTTGACGTGCGCGGCATCGGACTCACCCTTGACGATTTCATAGGGAAGGACCTTCTTGGCCGAGTTGACCTCGGCATCCCCGAAGCGGCGGCCGATGAGACGCTTAATCGCAAATACCGTGTTCTCGGGGTTGGTAATGGCCTGGCGCCGAGCCACCTGCCCGACCAACCTCTCGCCGCTCTCGTTCATGGCCACCACCGAGGGGGTCGTACGTCCGCCCTCGCTGTTGGCGATTATGGTGGGGCTCCCGCCTTCGAGAACAGCCACGCAGGAGTTGGTCGTTCCGAGGTCTATGCCGATAACTTTTCCCATGTCTTTTCTCTCCTCGACGGTGCCCGCGGGCCGGCCGCGGCACCCTATCGGGTGTCAGTAAGCACTGGGGGCCCGAACGCAAGGCCCGGCACCGGTTTTTAGGCCCTAGCCGCCCTCTCCGTCTTGTCCGCCGGAAGGCTCCTTGGCGACCACCACCATGGCCGGCCTCAGGAGCCGGTCGTGCACTCGGTAGCCCGCCCGATGCTCCTCGACCACCGTGCCTGGCCGGTGCTGGTCGCTCTCGACGGTTGCCACGGCCTCGTGCTCGGCCGGATCAAAGGCCTGGTCGGAGGTCTCTATCCGCTCGACCCCGTGACGCCCGAGCACCTCGGTCATCGCCGAACGGACCATGACCACCCCTTCGGCCAGGCTGGTCCCGCCGTCGCCGGGGTCATCGCCTGCGTGCTCGAGCGCTCGGTCGAGATCATCGAGGACGGGAAGCAGGTCGCGAGCCAGCGACTCGGCCGCGTATTTGGCCCGGTCGCCGCGCTCACGCTCGTGCCGTTTGATAACGTTGTCGAGCTCGGCACGCGCGCGCAGGAACTGGTCGTAATGACCGGCACTCTGCGTTTGTGCCTCGGCAAGCCGGTCCTCTATCGTAGGTTCCGCAGGCTCGGCGGCATCGGAGCTTTCCTCTGCCCCGTCCGTCTCGGGCGGAGTGGTCGCCTTTTCTTCCTTGTTTTTTGGGTCGGACATGGGAGCGCTGAGGCGTTGGCCAATCTTTGGCTAACTAGTAATCGACCTGCTGGTTGTCAACCGGGCAGCAGACTGCGGGCCCGTATGGCGCCAATAACCGAGCTCGTGATAGAAAACCCGGGTGGAAGAGATTACCTCTAGCTGTCTAATCCTCCGCACACGGCCCTTCGGGGAATCCGACATCATAGCCGTTCTGCTGAGCTCTTCGGTGGGCAAACTCTCCGCCATCGCCAAGGGTGCGCGGCGCTCGAAAAGGCGATTTGCGGGAAGCGCGCTCGAGCCCTTCGGTGAGCTGTCGGTGCGAATAAGCCGGCGCCCGGGCCGCTCGCTGGCCCTGCTCCACGAATGCCGGGTGGCCCAGAGCTATCACGCGATAGCGTCCGACCTGGCCGCTTATGCCTGGGGCTGTTACCTGCTCGAGCTTACCGAACAAATGACCGCCGAGGCCGAGCCCTGTCCGGCGCTCTACGACCGGCTTCGCCAGACCCTGGCCGACCTGGCCACCGTGGCAGCCGCCACGAGCGAGACTTCCGGCGCGGCCCCCGGCGAGACCTCACAACTCGGCCACCGTTACATAACCGCCCTGCTCGAAACGGCCGGCTGGGGCGTGGACTTTACCACCTGCGCGATCTGCGGCTCGGCGGCGGCCGATATCACCCAACCAATCGTCGACCCGCGCGGGGGGGGCATGGTGTGTGCGCGCCATGAGGCCGAGAACCAGGGAATCGATGCCGAGGCCCCAGACTTTAGGCCAAACCGGCGGGTCATCTTTCCCGAACTGCTCGCCTACATGCACGCGTTGGGGTCCGGAGATGAGACCCTGGCCGAGGCCGAGGTGCTAAAGGCCGCCGACCTCCTTCTCGAACGCCTCGTCGATCATCATCTCACCCGCATACCCCGGTCGCGCGATTTCCTCATGAAGGTCGTGGGAAGCTCGACCTAGAGCTGTTTGAACGGTCCCCGGCCCTGCGATAGCTACCGCGCTGCTTGGTCTCGGGATAGCCATCGAGTGAGTGAGTCCGTCGTCACCATGGAAAAGATCGTCAACCTCTCCAAGAGGAGGGGTTTCGTGTTCCCGTCCTCGGAGATCTACGGCGGGTTGGGAAGCTGCTGGGACTACGGTCCGCTAGGCGTCGAGCTCAAACGCAACGTGAAGGAGGCCTGGTGGCGTTCGGTCGTCGGCTCGCGCCCGGACGTGGTGGGCCTGGATTGCTCGATACTCATGCACCCGGAGGTCTGGGTGGCCTCGGGCCATGTCGAGAACTTCAGCGACCCCCTGGTCGACTGCAAGGACTGCAAGTCGCGCTTCCGCGCCGACCACATCGAGGGCGATTCCTGCCCCGACTGCGGCGGTACGCTTACCGACCCCCGGCAGTTCAACCTGATGTTCAAGACCCACATGGGGCCCGTCGAGGACACCGCCTCGGCCGTCTACATGCGGCCGGAGACCGCCCAGGGAATCTTCGTCAACTTCCAGAACGTGGTTAACTCCTCCCGCCTCAAGCCCCCTTTCGGAATAGGCCAGATAGGCAAGGCCTTCCGCAACGAGATAACCCCGGGCAATTTTCTGTTCCGCACCCGCGAGTTCGAGCAGATGGAACTCGAGTTCTTCGTGCCCCCGGGCACCGACGATGCCTGGTATGAGTACTGGCAGAACCGGCGCATGTCCTGGTACACCGACTACAACATCAAGCCGGAAAAACTGCGCCTGAGAGCGCACGCGGGCGACGAGCTGGCCCACTACGCCAAGGGCTGCAGCGACGTCGAGTACGAGTTCCCCATCGGCTGGCAAGAGTTGGAGGGCATCGCCAACCGCACCGACTTCGACCTCAAGGCCCACATCGAGCGTTCGGGCAAGGACCTCAGCTTTTTCGACGACCAGGCCAAGGAACGCTACGTCCCTTACGTAATAGAACCATCGGCAGGTGCCGACCGTTCGACCTTGGCCTTCCTCGTCGACGCCTATGACGAGGAAGGACCCGAGGACGACCGGCGCGTGGTCCTCAGGCTCCACCCCGCACTTGCCCCGATAAAGGTTGCCGTGTTCCCGCTGATGCGAAAGGCCGGGCTGCCCGAGAAGGCCATGGAGATAGTCGAGGCCCTGCGTCCCCACTGCACGGCCTCCTACGATCAGGCCGGCTCCATAGGCCGGCGCTACCGACGTCAGGACGAGGCAGGAACACCGCTTGGCGTGACCATCGATTACCAGAGCCTCGAGGACGAGACGGTCACTCTTCGTGACCGCGATACCATGGAGCAGGAACGTATCTCCATCGCCGAGCTCCTCCCCACCGTGCTCGACAAGATACGGTCGCCCGAACACGAGGGGGCGCTTGCGCCCGCGGCATAGTCACAAGGAACAGCTTTGGCCAAACAGAGAAAAAAGAAGACCGCATCGCGCAAACCCGCCTACGTCTACTCCTTCGGTGGCGGCGGCACCGACGGCGACGCTTCGATGCGCGAATTGCTCGGAGGCAAGGGTGCCAACCTTGCCGAAATGGCCGGCCTAGGGTTGCCCGTTCCTCCCGGGTTCACCATTACCACCGAGGTCTGCAAGCTCTACGATGCCGCCCGTGACCGCTATCCGGCCGGGCTTGCCCAACAGGTCGAAAAGGCGCTTGCGGCGCTCGAGACCAAAATGGAGCGCAGCTTCGGGGACACTGGTGACCCGCTGTTGGTGTCGGTGCGTTCGGGCGCACCGGCCTCGATGCCCGGCATGATGGACACCGTCCTCAACCTCGGCCTCAACGACAAGACGGTAAAGGGCCTGGCCAAGGCGGCCGGCAACGAGAGGTTTGCCTGGGACAGTTATCGCCGCTTCATACAGATGTACGCCGATGTCGTGATGGGTCTCGGTGCCGAGGCAGCCACAGAGACCGACCCCTTCGAGGCCGCGATAGAAAAGCTGAAGAAGAAGCGCAAGGTGAAGCTCGACACCCGGCTCACCACTGCCGACCTCAAAGGGCTGGTCGCCAGTTTCAAACGTATCGTAAAGCAGCGGGCGGGGCGCGCCTTCCCCACCGACCCCAAGCAACAGCTCTGGGGTGCAATAGCCGCGGTCTTTGCATCCTGGGAGAACGAGCGCGCGATTGTCTATCGCAAGCTCAACAATATTCCCTCCCACTGGGGCACGGCCGTCAACGTCCAGGCCATGGTGTTCGGCAACATGGGCAAGAGCAGCGCCACGGGCGTGGCCTTCACGCGCAACCCGGCCAACGGGGAGAAGAGCTTCTACGGCGAGTTCCTCGTCAACGCCCAGGGTGAGGACGTGGTTGCCGGGATACGTACGCCGCAGCAAATCACGGTCGAGTCATCGAAGGCCTGGGCACGCGAGAACGGCATAAAAGAGAAAAAGCGCAAGACCTCCTTCCCCTCGCTCGAAGAACTCATGCCCGACTGCTACGGCCAGCTTCGCCAGGTCGCCAGCCGTCTCGAGCGCCACTACCGCGACATGCAGGACCTTGAGTTCACTATCGAACGCGGCCGGCTGTGGATGCTGCAAACCCGCAGCGGAAAACGCACGGCCGCAGCCGCCGTCAAGATTGCCGTCGATATGGTCGGCGAACGGCTCATCGGCAAGCGTCAGGCCATCGGACGTGTCGACCCCGACCAGATCGACCAGATCCTGCACCCGACCATCGACCCCAAGGCCAAGAACAGGTCCATTGCTCGCGGGCTGGGCGCGTCACCGGGCGCGGCAGCCGGCCGGGTCGTGTTCTCGGCCGAGGACGCGGTGGCCGAGGTCGAGGCCGGCAACAAGGTCCTACTGGTTCGTGTGGCCACCTCACCCGAGGACATAACCGGCATGGTCGCCGCCGAGGGCATCCTCACGGCCACCGGCGGGCGCACATCGCACGCCGCGGTCGTCGCCCGCGGCATGGGAACCTGCTGTGTGGTCGGCTGCGAAGCACTGCGCATCGACTACTCCAAGCAGACGGCCGTGGTCGCCGGGCACACGATAAAACGCGGGGACTGGGTGACCATCGACGGCAGCAGCGGCGAGTTGTTTGAGGGGCAGGTGCCCACGGTCGAACCCGAGCTTTCCGAGGATTTTGACACGCTGATGACATGGGCCGATTCGGTTCGCCGCCTAAAGGTCCGCGCCAACACCGACACCCCGGCCGACTCCGACACCGCCCGGCGTTTCGGTGCCGAGGGAATCGGGCTGTGCCGCACCGAGCACATGTTCTTCGAAGGCGACCGCATCGATGCGATGCGCGAAATGATACTTGCCACCGATACCGAGGGGCGCCGCCGCGCACTCGACAAGCTGTTGCCATACCAGCGCAAGGACTTCACCGGGATATTCCGTGCAATGGACGGTCTGCCGGTCACCATACGCCTGCTCGACCCGCCGCTCCACGAGTTCCTTCCCCACGACGAGGACGGTTACGGCGCACTGGCCGACAAGGCCGGGCTCGACCTGGCAGAACTGCGCATGGCGGGCCAAGCGCTACACGAGTTCAACCCCATGCTTGGCCACCGTGGCTGCCGCTTGGCCATCACCTACCCCGAGATCTACCAGATGCAGACCCGTGCGATTATCGAGGCGGCCATCGCCGCGAGCCGCAAGCGGATAAAGGTCGACCCCGAGATAATGATTCCCTTGGTCAGTACCGCCGGGGAGTTGTCGCGCTTGAGAGCGGTGGTCGAGGAGACCGCCGCCGAGGTCTTCGCAGAAAAGAAGAAGAAGGTCGCCTACAAAATCGGGACCATGATCGAGGTCCCGAGGGCGGCACTTACAGCCGATGAGATAGCCGGTCACGCCGACTTCTTCTCATTCGGGACCAACGACCTGACACAGATGGGTTTCGGTCTCTCGC
>JAYGCK010000093.1:0-13796 GCA_046583395.1 Deltaproteobacteria bacterium | reverse complement strand
CGCATAACCCGGCCTGGATGGCACCGACCTGCCGGCCGGCCACCGAAACAGCCGCGGCCGATACACGCTGCAACAGGACCTTCAACTAATACGAAAGACCGAACCCAACGCTGTCCAGGTTAGCTCCGTACTAACACCGCCCGGGCCGTTCTCACAACCGGTTATCAGGAACCCGGCGGGCTCAGCTGCAAACGAGCGCAACGGGCATGCGGAGCGCGGCCTTTAACACCAACAAAGCGTCGGTGGCACCCACCAGGCCGCTACCGTCGACATCACAACGGGCCGTTGGACAGGGGCCGAGCTTGAGCGCCGACTTGAGGATGGTCAGCGCATCGTTGGCGGTCAGTTTGCCACTGGCATCGGCATCACCACAGGCCACGGTACGCAAGAACGACGGGGTCGGCTCATCGAGGACATCGGAACACGAGACCGACACCTCGGTGGCCAGAGTTATCGTTTCATCCGAGGTATTGGTGGCGTCGATCACGTTGACCACAAAGTGCTCGGACAGTGGTGCCGTCGCGCCACTCTCGAAATTGCAAAGCGCCAGTCGGGTGGGCGTGGCGAAACCGAAAAACGGATCAAGCGCGGCCACCGACAAGAGCCTTGCGCCGTCGAGGTCGTTGACCATGCCTATCATCCCGGGAATCTCGGAGCACTCGACCGCGCTCTCGGCACCGATGAAGTTGCCCGGTGCCGCTGAATAATCGACCTCGGCCTGCACGGCACTCATCGTGGCCGTGGTGGTAATGTCGAAACTGATCTCGCACTCGCGGCGGCCGAACAGAAGCGTCGTTGTGGTGCTGGTCGACGAGGTCGTAGAAGTGGTCGTCGTGGTCGTGGTGGTCGTGGTCGGCGGCAGCGTCGTCGATGTCGTGGTGGTCGGAGCGCCGGTAGTGGTCGTGGGGGTGCGCGTACAGTCTAGCTCGCAGCCGTCGCCCGCGACTGCGTTGCCGTCGTCGCACTGCTCGCCGGATTCCTGGATACCGTTGCCGCACTCGCCGATGGTGCACACCGACGAACAGCCGTCGCGATCCTCGACGTTGCCGTCGTCACACTCCTCTCCGAGCGTCAGCACACCGTTGCCGCAGGCTGTAAAAGTACAGTTGGAGTCGCAGCCGTCGCCGTCGAGGATGTTCCCATCGTCGCACTGTTCGCCGGCTTCGGCCTGGCTGTTCCCACAACGCGCCCCCGCATCCGGCACGGTAGACGTCGAGGTCGTAGTGCTGACCATCAGGGTCGCCCATACCATGGTGCTGCTGGTCGCTGGGCCGGTCTGTTGCGGCGCGGCACGAAGGGTCGTAGTGCTGGTGCTCGTCGTGGTACTGACCATCAGGCTCGGGGTCGTCGTGGTCGAAGTGGTTGCGGTGGCCGTCTCCTCGTCATCGGTCGTGACCGAAGCGCTGGTGCACGAAACACCGGTGATCTCCACGGTGGGCAGGTCCCCGCTTACGCGTCCGTCGCTGTCGAGGGCCGCGAGTGTGCTGACACGGAACTGGCCGGCCGTGGGTACTGTTCCCTCATCGGGAACGAACACACAGGTCACCAGCGTTGAGCGGCTGTCGAGCTTGCTGCCAAGGCCGCTCACAGCGACCCTGATCTCGTCGGTGCCAATGGAGTCCCGGTCCGTGAAGGAACCGGCCGCATGCGTGGTGATGCAAGCAACGTCACGCCCCTGGCCCGCGAACTCGCCTCCGCTACCGGCATAGTCGATATCAAAGAATACCAGCGCGAAGGACGCGCTCGGGTCGGCGAACGCGACCGTCACCGGACAGATGATGTCGGCGTCGGCAATCTCGTCGGCCTCCGCCGGGGCCGGGCCGGCCAATAGGGCCGCGACGAGTCCGGCCAGCAAGGCCGGCGCAAGGCCCTTAAGCCTGCAGCTCACTGTACTCTGCCACGTCATCCTGACTGCCTATGACCACTCCTACACGCTGATGGATGTCCTCGGCGGTGATGTCGAGTATCGACCGCTGGCCATCGGTGGCCATGCCCCCGGCCTGCTCGGTCACCAGGGCCATCGGGTTGGCCTCGTACATGAGCCGAAGCTTGCCCTTTGGCGGACCCGAATCACTGACCGAGGGCGGATACAGAAATATACCGCCCTTTAGGAGATTCCGGTGGATGTCGGCAACGAAGGAACCCACGTAGCGGCCCGAGTATCCCCGGCCGTTCTTCACCATGTCCACGTAGCGCCGCGTCCCTTCGTCCCATTTGTCGTAATTGGCTTCGTTGCAGCTGTATATCTTGCCGCGTCCGGGGGTACGGATTGCCTCATGGGTGACCCGGAACAAACCGCTGTCCGGATCAAGGGTCAGACCATCCACCCCCGCGCCCAGC
Source organism: Deltaproteobacteria bacterium (assembly GCA_046583395.1). Taxonomy (GTDB): domain Bacteria; phylum Desulfobacterota; class Binatia; order UBA1149; family CAYXZP01; genus CAYXZP01. The sequence goes on along the minus strand of JAYGCK010000093.1, from coordinate 11,456 downwards.
GTATAGACCAGCATAGTACTCGACCCGTACACAAAGTACCCGGCGGCCACCTGTTCGCGCCCGCTTCGTAGGAAATCGTCGAGACCCGCCGGTCCCGAACCTCCGCGACGACGGTAGAGCGAAAATATCGTGCCGATGCTGACATTGACGTCGATGTTGGAAGAGCCGTCGAGAGGGTCGAAGAGCGCGAGGTAGGCACTGGCCGTGCCCTTGTCAGAGGGCGGGATCGGCTCATCGACCTCTTCGGAGGCCATGCCGCAGACCGAACCCGTCGCGCGCAAGCGTTCGATGATGATATCGTTGGCCACCAGGTCGAGCTTCTTGACGTCCTCGCCGTGGACGTTGGTGGTGCCGGCCTCACCGAGAACACCGGCCAGTCCGGCCCGATTGATCTTTGCCGCTATGTCGATGGCGGCGGCGGCCAGGTCAATGATGACCGCACGCAGCCCCGCCTCGGCACCTTGGGCCTCAAGGTGCTCCTGTAGCGGCCGTCCTGTCGAGGTCGACTCCATACGTTCACGGCGGGGCCCGGTAAAAAGCCCCTAAACCTTACTATTTCTAGCTTGCCGACGGGGGCAGGAACAAGCGACCGGGACCGATGGCCCGGCCCGGGCCCTTGTCTGGCGGCCAGCCCGGCAGCACCGCCACTACCAGCTGTCCCCATCTGGGGGGGGGGCTAGTGATCAGCGCCCCGGCGCGACCGACCCCGACGAGGTCAGGATGTCCCATTCGGTATTGAAACCGCCAATCTTGCCGCCGGCCAGCTCAAAGGCCTGCCAGGCAGCCACCCAGCGTCCCAACCCGTCGGTGGCCACATGCGGCAACACGTCATCACCATCGTCCTCGCTCGCCCCCGGATTGACCGTCGAGGGTTCCGACCAACCCAGACCACCGTCGGAGGAATAGGAAAGGAAGATATCGGCATCGACATCGAGATGCTCGCCGAAGGAATCCCAACTATGCCAGACCGTCAGCCAGTTGCCGTTGCGGTCGGACACTATGGTGGGTGAGGAGTCCTCGCGCGAGTCCAGACCCGCGCTGCGGTTGAGAGCCGCAGGTACGGTCCAGCTGGCACCTTGGTCGGTGGAACGTGCGACCAGGATATCCCGGTCCATCCCGAGCGTGTCGGCCAGCGTATCGGCCGAGGACCAGACCGCCAGCCATATTCCCTTGCCGTCGGAATCAACAGAGGGGGTCCAATCGGCCCTCGTATCGACGGCCGCATTCGTATTGAGGGGCATCGGACGTGACCACGACGCCCCGCCATCGGCGGAACGCGCGGTAAGAACATCCCGGTCCAGACCTATGGAACCGGCCAAGGAGTCGCCCGACGACCATACCGCGACCCAGTTCCCGGCAGTGTCGGTCGCGACACGGGGTGAGATATCGAATCCTGAATCGACGGCCGCATTGGTGTTGAGGGCAACCGGCGGTGTCCAACTCTTTCCGCCATCACGCGAACGCGCCAGCAGTATGTCGCGGTCACCTCCTATGGTGTTGCCCAAGGAATCGGTCGAGTGCCAAACCGCCAACCACCCGCCCTTACGGTCGCTCCTGACCCGCACATCTTCATCGTCGCCCCAATCGAAGGCGGCGTTGTTGTTGAGCGGCATGGGGTCGGTCCAGGTCCGGCCCCCGTCTAGCGAGCGTGCTGCGAGCAGGTCCCAATCCAGCCCGATCTTGCCGCCGAGCGGGTCGGCCGAGGTCCAGACCGCGAGCAGGTAACCTGCGCCGTCGCTGGCCACCACTGGCGAGCGATCATTGCCCCGGTCGGCCGCCGCGTTGGTATTGAGCGGCTGCGGGGGTGTCCAGGTTACTCCGCCGTCCGCGGACCGCGACACCAGGATGTCCCAGTCCCGGCCTATCTTGTCACCGAGCGAGTTAGTCGAATGCCAGACCGCCACCCATTTGCCAGGCGACACACTGGTGACCTGCACGCTCCACCCCACACCGGTCTTGCCGGGCGCTTGCGTGTTGAGGATGGCCAGGGTGCTAAAAACGGGTGGGTCCGCCCATGCCTGCCCCGCGGTCGCAATCACGACCGCGACCACAATTAACGAGCACCGTGCTGCACGCTGGCGGCCTTGCATGGACCGAAGCATATCCGGTGCACCCCCTAACAGCCAAGGCGAGTGCGGCGGGGGTACATTGCCTTTCTGGCCCCCCTGGGAGATAAGGCGTATTGACCCATGCCCAACGCTAACAGTACCGAACACGCAACGAACCGGACCCGGACTACGCAAGGTTCCGGGCGCCCCCGTTCTTCCCAGGTGACCAAAGAGGCCATCCTCGAGGCCGCTTTCGTAGAGTTCGCCAAACTCGGCTACGAGGGCACAACAACGGCGGCCATCGCACGGCACGTAGGCGTGACCCAGCCGCTTATCCATTATCACTTCGGGTCCAAGGACGAGTTATGGAGACAGGCCCTGGACATTTCCTTCTCGCGCCTGGCCTCCCGGCTCAAGGATTCTTCGACTCCGGTCGAAGGCCCCGAATCTTTCGAGGGACTGGCGCGCGGCTATGTCGAGTTCGTGACCAACAACCCCGAGTTCGGCCGCATGGTCGCGCGTGAGTCGGACCCCGCGCGAATCCGTTGGATGGTCGACCGCTACATACGGCCGCTCACCGCAATGATGGAGGAAAGGCTGGAGGAGGCCAGGTCTGCGGGGTTGCTCGCAGATATTCCCACCCGCCACATCCTGTCGGCCTTCCTCGGCGCGGCCAACCACCCCTTCACCATGTCCAGCATCGTCGAGGAACTCTACGACATCGACCCCCGCGAAAGCGGGGAGGCCCATTCCTATGCCACCTCGATCTGGAAGATTATCTCGGGCGGCGTTGTGGCCAACAACGACTAGGGCAGACAGTGGCGGGCAAGAAGCACAGCCTCACGATTACCGACAACCGCACCGGTGTCAGCTACGAGCTCCCGATAGAGGATGGGGCCGTACGAGCCAGCACCCTGAGAGAGGTCAAAACGCACCCCGACGATTTTGGCCTGTTATCCTACGACCCGGGCCTCCTCAACACCGCGACCTGCCGCAGCGCCGTCACCCTTATCGACGGCGAGAACGGCATCCTGCGCTACCGCGGCTACCCCATCGAGGAACTGGCCAAGGACAGCTCCTACCTCGAGACCGCATACCTCATCGTCAAGGGCGAGTTGCCCGACCGCAAACACCTCGCGGCCTGGGAACACAACATCACCATCCACACGATGATTCACGAGAACACCAAGAAATTCATCGAGGGATTTCGTTACGACGCCCACCCGATGGGAATCCTGGTTGGAACGGTCGCGGCGCTGTCGACCTTCTATCCGGACGCGCGCGACATCTTCGACATCGAGTCGCGCCGGCTACAGGCCAGGCGGCTCATCGGCAAGATTCCCACGCTGGCGGCCTATGCCTACCGCCATAGCCTCGGGCTGCCCTACGTGCCGCCCGACAACGAACTGAGCTACACCGGCAACTTTCTGTCGATGCTCTTCAGGATGACCGAGAGCAAATACGAGCCGGACCCCGTGCTCGAACGCGCACTCGACGTCCTCTTCATCCTGCATGCCGACCACGAACAGAACTGTTCGGCCAATGCGGTCCGCGCGGTGGGCAGCTCGCATGTCGACCCCTTCACCGCGGTCGCAGCCGCCTGCGCCGCGCTGTACGGACCGCTCCACGGCGGTGCCAACGAGGCGGCGGTGAACATGCTCGAGAGCATCGGGTCGGTCGACCGGGTTCCCGCGTTCGTCAAGAGCGTCAAGGAAGGCGAAGGCCGCCTGATGGGCTTCGGCCACCGAATCTACAAGAGCTATGACCCGCGGGCGCGGATTATAAAGGAAACCGCCCACGGGCTCTTCGAAATCACCGGCAAGAACCCGTTGATCGACATAGCGTTAGAACTCGAGCGCATAGCGCTAGAGGACGAGTACTTCATCGAGCGCCGCCTTTATCCCAACGTCGATTTCTATTCCGGGATTATCTACCAGGCCATGGGCTTCCCCAGCAGCCTGTTCCCCGTGCTGTTCGCGATTCCGCGTGTGTCCGGGTGGATTGCGCAATGGACGGAGATGCTGCAGGACGAAGAGAACAAAATCGTCCGCCCCCGGCAAATCTACACCGGCGAAGCGCAACGCAAGTGGGTGCCGCTGGACGAGCGGTCTGAACCGCTAACGCGGGAGCGCCTGCTGATGAGCGGGCGGCTCTAGTACTCAGGCAGCCGAGCGGGCCTCGCCCGCGCCCTCAGCATAAATCTCCATCACCTTGCCAAGAAAGGTCAACGCGTCGTCACGGCCGCGCTGGAACGAGTTGCGCCCGATGATGGAACCGAATCCGCCGCCGTCACGAATACCCCGGCACTCCTCGAAGATTTTTTCGTCGGCACCCTTGGCACCGCCCGAGAAAATCACCACCCGGCGGGCGCCAAAGGCCGAATCGACCACATGGCTCACCCGTTCGGCCAGCGTTGAAATCGCAATGCCTTCTCCTTCGAAGACCTTGCGCGCGGCATCCTGCTGTATGTGGTCGGTGGGGGGCTTCACCTTGATGATATTGGCGCCGAGTTGAGCGGCGAGCTGGGCCGCATAGGCGACCACGTCGATGGCGGTCTCCCCTTCCTTGGTGACCCCCGAACCACGCGGGTAAGACCACACGACCACGGCCAGACCGTGGGACTTGGCCTCACGGGTCAACTCGCGGAGCTTTTCGTACATCGACTGAAAGTGGGCCGAACCTGGATAGATCGTGTAGCCGATCGCCACGCATCCCAAACGGAGCGCGTCGGTGACCGAACCGGTCTGGGCCGTAACGGGGTCCTCGCTGTCGGGAGAGAGGCTGTCGTGATTGTTGAGCTTGAGAATGAGCGGGATCTGGCCGGCGTATTCCGCCGCCGCCGCCTCGAGAAAACCGAGCGGAGCCGCATAAGCGCTGGTGCCGGCGGTAAGGGCCAACTCGAAGTGGTAACGCGGGTCGTAGGCCGGCGGGTTGGGCGCGAAACTACGCGCCGGACCGTGCTCAAAGCCTTGATCGACGGGTAATATCACCAGACGCCCGGTGCCGCCGAGGCGGCCGTGGTTGAGGATGCGCGCCAGGTTGGTAAGCGTCCCGGCGTTCTCGCTCGAATACCAGCTAAGAATCTCTTTAACTCGTGCGCTCATATGGGTCCTTCCTCCCCAGTGCCTGTGCACCCCGACAAGGGATACGCAACGCTGTGTCAAAACACAGAGTTACGGTCAGCGCAAGGAAACATCTGGCGGAGTCACCCCGCCCCGGCCAAGCCCGGCAAGGACCGAATAAGGCTCCTGGCCGTCGGCCACCGCTTCTCCGAGCTCACCGAGCGCATGGCCGGCCCAACCCGGCTGGCCGCCATAGCGCTCAAACCAGGCCTGCAACTCGGCGAGCCCGCGGTGGTAGCGATAGGCCGCCAGGAACGACGCATTGTCCGGCTGTCCGGCAAGAAAGCTCGTGCGGTCGCCAAAACCCGCTGCTTCGAACTCTGCGGCTGCATCCGAGTAGACCACGCTTCGCTCCTCCATGGTCCGGGTCCCGTTCCAGCCCCCGGAAGCCGCACGCGCGAACAGGGTCCGGAGACGGCCGGCAAGCCGGTCGTAGAAACGCGACCGGGCCAGGCTCAATGCCATACGCCGGCTAGCTTTGACCGCGTCTGGCCCGGCGCGGTTCGTGAAGAACTCAACCGCCAGGCGCTCGGACAGAGCCGTGGCAATGCTCTCGTTGAAATCCATGTGTCCGGGGACGAACAGGGTGGTGTGCACTATCTCGTGGAGCACGACCGTGACCAGGGCCACATCATCGAGAGCAAGGAGGCCGGACGGCAAGGGGTCGTCGAACCAACCCAGAGTAGAATAGCCGGCAGCCTCGGTAACACGGATGTCCAGGTCACGGCCGCCAAGCTGGCGAGCGAAGGCATCGGCCCGCCCACGGTCGAAATAACCGCGGTAAGGGATGTCCCCGACCAGGGGATAGCGCCACAGGTAGGGTTCAAGACGGTCGCGGTGAGCGGCCGAGACCACCCAGGCCACGGCCAGCCCTTCGGTATCGGCGACCGCAAGATAGGCGCCGCCGGGGCTGAGCCCACGGTCGAGGGCAAACCCGCGCGCGTCGAGCACCAACTCGAGCGACCGCCGCCGGTCATGGTCCGGGCCGGCCGACAGCAGCTCTGATATCGGCCGTGCCCTTGACAGAAAGCGCGCCTGCTCGAACCCGAGACGGGCCAGGTAGGGCCCCTGGCAGGAGCTGGCCACGACCATGGCCACGAGCGCAACGGCGATGATGCGCCCGCGGGGTTCAATCGCAGTGGACCCGCGGTTATACATAGCTGATACGTGAACAGGCTTTGGCCCTACATATTCCGCTACAAGCGCCGCTTCGCCCTCGGCAGTGGGTGCCTGGTGGTGACCGCATCCTTGGTCATGACCATCCCGGCGCTCACCCAGCGCGCCATCGACTCGGTCAAGCTCGACAACCCCGGGGCGCTCGCCGAGGTCACCTACTATGCCCTCATCATCGCCCTGATTGCGCTGTCTCAGGCCATCATCCGTACCGTCTCGCGCACTCTGATCTTCAACGCAGGACGCGACATCGAGTACGACATCCGCAACGACCTCTTTACCCACCTCGAGACCCTGCCGCAGTCCTACTATCAGCACCAGCGTACCGGCGACCTGATGTCGCGGCTGGTCAACGACATAGGCGCCGTCAGACTTCTGCTCGGCCCCGGGCTCCTGACCTTCGTCAATACGCCGGTCTACTGCGTGCTGGCGTTCTCGATGATGCTGATGATGGACTGGCGGCTGACCTTGGCGACGCTTGTCCCCTTCCCGTTGCTGCTGTGGGTCGTCAAGCGTTACAGCCACCGGATGATGGAGGCCAGCTTCCTCGTCCAAGAACGGCTTGCCGATATGTCGGCCTACGCCCAGGAGAATCTGGCCGGCATAGACGTGGTCAAGACCTACGTACGTGAGAGTGCGCGCAACCGTGGCTTTGCCGAGCTCAACGAGTCTTACAAGTACCAAGCCATCGAGGTCGCCAAGCTGCGTGGCCGGGTGTTCCCCTTTATCCGCATCGTGTCGTCCCTGGGCGTGCTCGTTGTCCTCTACTATGGGGGAACCCTTGTCGTCTCCGGGCGTCTCACCCTCGGCCAGCTTGTCGCATTCATAGGCTACCTGCACATACTGGCGTGGCCGATTATGGCTTTGGGGTGGATGATTTCGATCTACCAACGCGGCAAGGCCGCAATGGTCCGGCTCTCGGAGGTCCTCGACACGGTACCGACGGTCACCGACCCGGCGGCACCGACCGAGGTGGCCAGGCCACGCGGCGACCTGCGATTCGAGAACGTCGAGTTCGGTTATGCCGCGCCCGGCAACGGGCACGCGGTGCTGCGTAACATCGACCTCCACGTGCCGGCCGGTTCGAGCCTGGGCATCATCGGACGCACGGGCTCGGGCAAGTCCACCCTGGCCATGCTGGTGGCCCGAATCTTCGACGTCACCGGTGGCCGGATAACCCTGGACGGCGTCGACGTGCGCGACTGGAAACTCAGACGGCTGCGTGAATCCATCGGCTTTGTCCCGCAAGACCCCTTCCTGTTCTCTTCGAGCATAGAGGAGAATATCGGGTTCGCCCGCGACGAGGTCTCGCCCGACGAGATGTCCCGGCTCATCGAAATGTCCGGGCTCGACGCCGACCTGGCCGAATTCCCGCAAGGGCTCGACACCCAGGTCGGCGAGCGCGGTGTGGCGCTGTCGGGCGGACAGAAACAACGTCTGACCCTGGCCCGCGCTATTGCCCGTTCTCCCGCGGTCCTGATTCTCGACGACGCACTGTCGAGCGTCGATGCTGCGACCGAAAAGCGCATTCTAGATGAGCTCGACGGCCTGATGGCCGACCGCACCACCATCATCATCTCACACCGGGTCTCGGCCGTACGGCGAGCCTCGCGTATCGCCGTGGTCGAAGAGGGCCGCATCGTCGAGACCGGCACACATGACGAGCTGGCCACTGCGGGCGGAATCTACGCCGAGATGTTCCAGCGCCAGAGACTGGCCGACGAGCTTGAGGCCATGTGATGGCGGCGCGCGGGCCACAGGAAGAGCAACGTCTCGGGCGCACTCGCGATATCGAGATTATTCGTGGTCTGTGGCGCTTCGTGCGGCCCTACCGGGGCCTGTTCGCCGTCGCGATGGCGTTGCTGCCGGCTACCTCGGCCTGCATGCTCGCCCAACCCTACATCGTCAAGCTAGCAATCGACGACTACATAGCCGCCGGGACCACCGACGGTCTTGGACTGTGGGCCTTTGCCTTCGGACTGGCTATCGTTGGCGAGTTCCTGTGCCTGTACTGGCAGCATTACTTCACGATGCTGGTGGCCCAGAAGGCGCTGGCCGACATGCGAGTGACGGTCTTCGACAAAGTGCAGCGGATGGAGTCGGCCTATTTCGACCGCAACCCGGTCGGACGCCTGGTCACGCGTATAACCACGGATGTCGATGTCATCAACGAAATGTTCGCTGCCGGCGCCTTCACGGTAATCATGGACCTCATAACGCTGGCCGGCATCGTTGCGATAATGCTCGCGATAAATTTCGAGCTCGCGCTGGTCACGTTGGTCACCCTGCCGGTGATGGCATTCTTTGTGGACTTCTTCCGCCGCAAGGCCCGGCAGAACTACCGGCTGATTCGAGAACGGATAGCCCGGATTAACGCTTATCTGCAGGAAGCGATAACCGGAATGGCCGTCGTCCAACTGTTCGCGCGTGAGCGGCAGGTGGCCCGCGAGTTCGACCAGCTCAACGGCCTCCATCGCGACGCCAACCACCGCACTAATTTCTATGAGGCCGCACTATTCTCGATTGTCGAGGCAATGAGCCACATCTCGATAGCGCTCATCCTTTGGTTCGGCGCCCACCTCGTGCTTGGCGTGCCGGCCGGGCTAAGCGGAACGCTGGCCGCCGGCGTAGGCTTCGGGACCCTGGTGGCCTTCATCGAATACATGAACAAATTTTTCATACCGATCCGCGATTTCGCGACCAAGTACGCCATCATGCAATCGGCGATTACGGCCGGCGAGCGGGTCTTCGGTATCCTCAACACCGAACCCGCCGTGACCAGCCCCGAACGACCCGCGGCGGTGCCGCCGGCACGCGGCGAGATAGAGTTCGACCACGTGTCGTTCTCCTACATCGAAGGAGAACCGGTAATCCGCGACCTCTCCTTCAAGGTGAGCCCCGGCGAACACCTGGCCGTGGTCGGCGCGACCGGGTCGGGCAAGACGACCATCACGAAACTGATTGGTCGTTTCTACGACGTTGATTCGGGGCGTGTGCTGGTCGATGGAGTCGATGTGCGCCACTGGCCGCTCGACGAGCTCCGGCGGCGGCTCGGTGTCGTGCTGCAAGACGTTTTCTTGTTCTCCGACACCGTGGAGGAGAACATCCGGCTTTGGGACGGGTCCGTGTCCGATGGCGCGATAGTCGAGGCCGCAGAGCACGTGCACGCAAACGGCTTCATCGGCCGGCTCCACGGTGGATATGCCGAACAGGTTCGCGAGCGCGGCAACAACTTCTCGGCCGGACAGCGCCAGTTGCTCTCCTTTGCCCGTGCACTGGCATCCCAACCCGAAATCCTGATGCTCGACGAGGCCACCTCGAGCATCGACAGCGAGACAGAGGCGCTAATCCAGGACGCGGTGTCGATTCTGCAACGCGACCGCACCTCCCTGGTCATCGCGCACCGTCTGTCGACCATCGAAGGGGCCGACCGCATACTCGTCCTCCACCACGGACAGTTGCGCGAGAGCGGAACCCACGAAAAACTGATAACTCAGGGAGGGGTGTACGCCCGTTTGTACCGGCTGCAGCACGAGGCGGCACGAGACGGGCCCACCCTGTGAAGGTGCCCGGTCATACGATGATACTATCGCGTCTGACGCTGGCCATCCTGCTGGCGCTGGCCACCGGGTGCGAGAGCCCAGATGACCGGTCGGCGGCAAGACCGAACATCCTGTTAATCACCGTCGATACGCTCCGGACAGACCACCTCGGCACCTACGGATACCGCTTGCCGACCAGTCCCGCGATTGATTCCTTGGCGGCCGAGGGGGTCCGTTTCTCACGCTGCTTGGCAACCGCGCCCGAGACGGTTCCGGCAGCCGCATCGTTGCTCACCGGACTCTACCAGGGCCGTCATCGCAGCCTTCACAACCGCGCATCCCTCCCCGGAGACGTTACGACCTTGGCCGAGCGGCTGCGGGATGCCGGTTACAACACTGCGGGATTCACAGGGAACTTCCTGTTGAGCGAGAAGTACGGGTTCGCCCAGGGCTTCGGACACTTCGAGGACTTTTCGAGCAAGTCGCCATGGGAAGGGTCCAGCGACGACCGTGGCGTCGCGCTAGCGGCCGATTGGCTTCGCAGCGCACCGGCCGAACCGTGGTTCTTGTGGGTCCACCTGATGGACCCGCATGGACCGTACGTGTCGGCAGCTCCGTGGTGGAGCGAGAGCTTCGCCTACGAGCCCGGCATCTTTGCCCAAGACCCGCCCGTCCCTCTGAGCAAGACGAACTTCGGGCTTGGTGTCATCCCCGCGTATCAAGCCATCCGGAATGCCACACTGCTTTCGGACTTCGTCCGCCGGTACGACGGCGAGATTCGTTTCACCGACGCCCAGATTGGAAGCCTACTTGGGACTGTCGCGCGACTCGGCCAGCGCGAGCAAACGTTGGTCGTCCTCACGGCCGACCACGGGGAGAGCTTGGTCGAACACAGGGAGTTCCTACAACACGGGTGGTTCCTGTACGACACTACCGTCCGGGTGCCCCTGATCTTCTCCTGGCCCGGAACAATCGAAGGGGGGCAAGAGCGGACCGATGAACGAAGCGCAACCGATATCGTGCCAACGATTCTCGAGCTGGCAGGGATAAGATACGCCGAGCAGGATTTCGACGGCCTCAGTGCCGCACTACTGTCCAGCTCGACGCAGGACACCAGCGCTAGAGCACATTTGACCAGATCCCCGCGCACCAACAACGCGGTGGCGGTTTCAATGGGGGGTTGGAAGCTGATCTTTACGCCGGCCGGTGTTCCCGACGACCCGACAAAGAAGCCGCGCGCGGGTGGTTATGGCACGCCCGAACGAATCGAACTCTACAACCTGGCCGATGACCCAGGCGAAGAACACGACCTGGCTCCGTCCAGGCCGGACGATGTCCGGCGGCTCCGGGTGTTGCTCCCCTAGAGAGAGGGCATTCCCGAGGGGGTGGCCAGAGCGGCCGGCTCAGTCGCCGCCGGAGTCCTTGGCGCTGTTCTTACCCACGGATTCCTTCGCCTTTCTCTCTTCAATCGTTCGCTTGAGCTTATTCTGGTCAAGACGGAGCAGCGTTTCGAAGGCCCCCGGAGTCGGGGTGCTAGTTTCCGGCCCAAAGGTCTTCTCGAGTTCCTTGCC
>JAYGCK010000049.1:0-29134 GCA_046583395.1 Deltaproteobacteria bacterium | reverse complement strand
CGGGAAACCACGATGCTCGGGACGCGCTGGCCGGATTCGACGTCACCTGAACAAACCCGCGACCTGTCTGAGCATTCACTACCCATATTTGGAATTGACTGCGCCCTAGCCGTTCCTTTTGCTCACGCGTATAGGCCAGCCGAGTACCATCGGGAGAAATGGCAGCCCAGAGATCATGTCCCTCCTGGGTTGTAACCTGGGTTAGGTTACGCACGTTGCCCGATGCCATTTCTTGTTGAAGGAAGATCGCTGACCCTCTCCTCTGCTGAGGGGTACACCCCTCGGTGAAGAGAAGCCCTACGACGCCGACAACGATAAAAAACGCCACTCGCGACCCTGCCCTCATAAACACCCCCATGTAGGCCGACCCCTTAGTCTGGGGGAGGTCTTACACCGCCGGTTCATCGTTGTCCATGGACTCGCCGGAACCGCTTACATATGGGCCGTTTGGGGTCTGATCCGCCATGGAATCGGTGGTGAAAAGGACTAAGGGGGCACAGCCCGGAGAACCCTGCGGGCTTAAGACTTAACGGTGGGTTCGGCCTCGCTGCTCGGGCGCGAAGCCCATAGTGCAAATAAGATTACGATTAGGACAACCGGCCAGAGGAACTTACCCGGGGCATCCACTGGAAGCGGCTTGAAATACCAGACGAAAGAGAGAGCGAGGGAAGTTCTTATGGCCTCAATGGCCAATATGAACGGCACGAAAACCCGGTATCGCAACCCCACGAACAAATCGAGCAACCCCGTAGTAAACTGCCCCGCGCCCCATGCCGCGAATAACGAAACGATCACCTCGCCGTTCTGGGTAAGATCGATCCCGGCGATGCGGCCAGCCCCACCATCTTCAGCAAACATATGGATGCTTCCGCGAACGAGGTTTAGGACACCCACGAAGACAAGGACCTTCCAGGCACTAGCCCTCCCTTTATAGTCGGCGTTGTTGGTCGGAAGATTCATCCTCTTAGAACCAAGTCTGAACCTTGTCGCGAAGCATCGCCCACGTCGCACGCACGGCCAGGCTGAGCTTTTTGCGGGTTATCCCGTGAGCCCTTACACGCCTACCCTCAAGATAGGTCTCGACCACCTCTATCTCGGTCAAACGGTCGGGCTCAATGGTGAGAGGGTTGTCGCTAAGAACGACCAGGTCAGCGAACTTTCCGACCTCAAGACTGCCGATCTCATCCTCGGCAAAGAGCTGCCAGGCAGCATCTATCGTCATCGCCCGTATAGCATCCTCGGCCGTGACCCTCTGTTCGGGGCCGAGCACCTGACCCTGCCCACCGTCTCGGGTACGCATTTTGCGAGTGACCGCACCGCGCATCATGCGGAAAGGACCTAGCGGGGAAGATGGTGTGTCGGTGTGAACACTAAAGCGGTGTCCGTGTTTCTTAGCCCATCCCACCGGCATGAACCGTGCGGCCCGATCGGGACCGACTATGCCGGTAGAAAGTGCGCGGCCATAGAGATGGACATGGTCCATATAAAAGCTAGGTGTCACCCCAAGGCGCGCGGCGCGCCCGAGTTGAGCGTCGGTAATTAGCGCGTTGTGTTCAAGGCGGTGGCGATGGTCTGCGTTGGGTAGCTGCTTGAGAGCGGCTTCTATGGCATCAAGATACTGATCGATAGCTCGCTCGCCCTGCACATGTGCGGCTACCTGACGCCCGGCCAGATGATGGCGGGCAACCAAGTCTCGGAGACCCGCGTCGCTATTGTTAAGGTGCCCACGGCTGCCCGCCGGAATGCCTAACCCGCTGATCGTAAGTGCTGTCTCAAGATAGGGCTCACGCATAGCCATACCACCGGCATAGGGCGAGCCATCGATATGGAGTTTCACGCCGAGAACACGATATTTTTCCTGGTCCTGGCCGGGATCAGCTGAACCTGCACCCATGATACCGTCCAGCACATATACGAAGGTTCGAAGAGGAACCTTGGGATGGATAGCGGTACTTCGCAGTATCTCAAGATGTCCGTCTACCACCGGCGGTGCGCCGGCCGAGGCAACCGTCGTGTAGCCATGGCGGGCGTACTCATCGTACTGCGAGGCCAGTAGATACTCGTAGACCTCGGATGGAAATCCGCCGAGTTCCGCGCGAATTTGGGCTATGGCCGGCGACTCACGAACCGTACCGTTGAGATTGCCCTCCTTGTCCTTGTCGAAGGACCCGGTCCCGCCCGGCGCAGGCGTGTCTTTTGTAATGCCGGCCTCCTGGTAGGCCCGTGTGTTCACGAAGATCGTGTGCATGGTCTGCGTCATGACCAACAAGGGATTCTCGGGTGCGATCGCGTCCATCTCAGCGAGGCTCGGTGCATGAAGCCCTTCGACCATGGCTGGGTCCCAACCGAAGGCCACTATCCATTGGTCCGCCTTGGCCTTGGCGGCCGCCTCCTCAAGTACCACCATGATCGATTCGCGGCTGTTGTGACTGAAGCCCGCAACGTCGACGACGCGCCCCATGATTGCGGCAAGCAGAGGGTGGCTGTGCGGCTCGACAAGACCCGGCATGAGCGTACGACCGGCAAGATCGACCATTTTGGTGCCGGTTCCCTTGAGAACCATTACATCGGTCGCATCACCGACCGCTACTATCCGTCCGGCACGAACTGCTAAGGCCTCGGCACTTGGCGCTGCTGTATTGACGGTCAGTATGGGACCACCGACGAAGATCATGTCGGCATTCTCGATCTGGCCAGCGGCGGGTGTAGCCAGCATAACGAAAGATGCCAGCATCAATCGAATTAGAAGTGATCCTCTTAACAGCATCTCAGTTGTAGCGCGCAGCCTTGTCTCCGGCGGCAACTCCTCCCGAGCGGACCTTGCCCGCGGCAGCATCGAGGTCGGTCAGGAACTCTTCGACGACTCGCGAGTGCTCGGGGGAGATCATCATGTGAAGGGCGTCGGGACCGTTCTGACGGTCGAGATGCCATCCATGCTCGTCCATCAGATCGCCAACGGCCATGATATCAAAGTCCCTAGAACCAAAGGACATTACCGTAGCGGCCGGATCACCCCATATCGTGAGACCTTCGACAGCTTCTATCCCAGAACGAAGTCGATTGGCCGTATCTAAGAGCGAACGAGTCCGTTCGGTGTAGCCCTCGAGCCCGAGGTAGTTCATCACCGCCCAAGCCGCAGCCACGGGTGCTGCCGCCCGTGCACCGGCCATGGCCGGTGACCCGTATAGTCCACCGGGCCATTGATCGTAGAGAAAGATCTGGTGCCTAAGGGTCGAAGAATCCGCGTGCAACAGAACGGATGCCCCCTTGGTCGCGTATCCGTATTTGTGAACGTCGGCCGAGATGGTCGTAACTCCCGGAACACTCAGATCGAAGGCAGGCACTTCGTGCCCCAAGCGCTGCAAAAAGGGCAGCAGAAACCCACCCACGCAGGCATCGGTGTGAAAGGATACGCCGCGACTGACCGCAAGTGCGGCCAATTCCTCGATGGGATCGATGACACCGTGGGGATAGTTTGGCGCCGAACCGACCACCAGTGCGGTGCGTTCGGTCATTAGGCTCTCGGCCGCCCCGAGGTCAGCTCGCAGGTCGGCTCCAAGTGGAATGCGAACGTGCTCCAGGCCCAGATAGTGTGCCGCCTTGGCAAAGGCCGGGTGCGCCGACTCGGGCGCGAGCAACTGCGGACGGTCCACGCCTCGTTCGTCGCGGGCGCGCTCGCGCGCGGTCTTGACGGCCATGAGGATGCTCTCGGTACCACCCGAGGTCATCGTGCCGCCACTGGCGTCACCACCGCCTAGAATGGAAGCCGTCATCGAAACGACCTCGGCTTCCATGTCCTTGAGGCTGGGGAAGCGGAAAGGGTTGAGAGCGTTCTCGTAGAGGTAAAGAAGGTTGGCCTCGCGCAAGACCTCATCGATGTCGTCGCCGGCCGGATAGATGAGGCTCCAGGTCCTGCCGCCGCGCCAGTCGGCATCCTCACGTTTGCGCTCGCGCATTCGCGCGAACAGTTCGTCGGGGGCCAAGCCCTTTTCGGGAAGCTTCATCGCCGACCCTGCTTATCCGAGAGCGTGGGCTTTTGGAATGCCGTCAGACCAGAATCAGACTAGTCGCCGATGACGGTGGCGGCCAGATAAAAGGCGCCAACGCCCGCGACACAGTCGACGAGCAGGTGCCAGGTGCCGGCGGCAGGCCCGTCCACCGCGATGAACTGAGCCTGGCCGTAGTTGGTCGACCCGGTGTCGGACTGCGCGGCGGTGGTTCCTAGCCCTTTCGGACTAATCGCTCGGGCTTCTGGTCCACAGCCCATCGCGCATCACCCACCCGTAGCGCGCGTGACCGTTCTTTTTATGAACGCTCAGGTCAGTCAGTGACAACTGGTCGGCCGCGCTTCCACGCATGAAGAAGTCGAGGTCGTAGCTTGTGCCGTCGGCGGCGGTGAAATCGGCGCAAGCAAAGTAGGTGTCGGGGCCAACCCGCGCCAGCCGCTCCTTGTGAACCTTGTCCAGTGTCAGCCGCAGCGTCGTGCCCGTGGCCTCGTCCTCAACGACAAAGGCCGAGGCGGCCGCCGAGACCTCCGCGACGTGCGCCTCTATGGCGGTGGCAAGAGCCTCTTTGCTTACCGGACCTGCGGCCTTCGAGCCCGGGTGCTCTTTCTTGGCGGCCTTGGGATGCTCGTTCGGGTGTTCGCTGGGGTGCTCGGTCGGGTGTTCGGCCAGCACCAGCGATGCCGCCAGCGTTACGGTGGCCACAACGGCAAAAATCAAACGTAGAATCGACAACATCGGCTAGCTCCTTCGCCCGCCGCCACCCTTAGCAGCGTCAGACGTTCCGGTAGGTGAAGTTGAGCTTCACCCGGGTCTTGTCCTTTAACGGTTTGCCATCGAACTCCACGTAGGGATAGACGAAATAGTTCAGCGGCTCGCCTTTTTGCGGTGGATTGAGGACCAAGTCGCGGCCCTTGGTGAACTCGACCCGGTTGGGGTCGAGGCTTCCGAAATAGTACTCGTGACGGTCGGGGTTCTTCTGGGCCTCGGAAGAGTCCACCGGTATCCATCCCTTGCCGTCGATGTAGAACTCGGCCCAACAGTGATAGCCGTCAACACTGCCCGTCTCGAGTTCGGCCTTTAAAGGAAACCCGATCTCAAAACGCGCCGGTATGCCGCTTGCGCGAGCCATAGCGATGAACAGCGCGTGGAAGTCAGTGCAATTGCCGGCCTTGGCATCGCAGGCGAACAACGCGTCACCCCGGCCCCAGCCGGTCCCGGTCTTGTCGTAACTGACGGTCTTGGTAACGAACTCGTAGATGGCGCGGGCCTTCTCGAGATTGCTCGTCGCACCCTGGGTCACACGCTCGGCCAATTCGGCAATCATACCGTCGGTAGGCACCAATTTGTTGGGTCGAAGATATCTCGGGTTTGGGTCGCCAGTGTCGGCGCCCTTGTACTCACGACGGACGACCTCGACCGTCATCGTGGCCTTTACCGGCCCGGCACCCGGCCCTTCGGCCACCATGTGTATCATGCGGTTACCGTAGGTGGCCTCGGTCGTGAACCTGTAATCGGCCTCGGTCTCTATTCTTATCTTGCCAATGTCCTGCCCCGGGATATCGGTGGGCACCGGCAACCAGGCCTCGATTCGGCGAGCGTCCTGGGGCGGCTCGAGCACTATATCGTAGGTGAACTCGAAACGGCGGCTCTCGGCGATAGCGGCGGTATCGGCCGCAAGCGCCACGGCGGAACAAAGCAGCACGGCGGTGAGCACCGCGGTCCTTAGAACTGGGTTTCCCATAAATGCCATTTGCGTAGGTGGGAGCGGGTTCCGGACCGTCCCAAGAGCGTAGGGCTCATTAACAACCCAGAGGGGGCGATGCAATTGCGCGCGTTTGCGGCAAACCCCTGCCCGCGCGACACTATCCGGCTCAGAGGCCCCCAAGACCGTGTACATCGACATGACCCCGGAACAGACCGCGCTGCGCGACGAGTTGCGGCGTTATTTCCAGGCACTGATGACGCCCGCGCTCGAAGGCGAGATTACCGGCGGGGAAGGCGGTGGGCCGCTGTTCCGCAAAGCGATGAAGAAGCTCGGAGCGGACGGCTGGATAGGCATAGGCTGGCCCGAGGAGTACGGCGGACAGGGCCGGTCTCCGGCCGAACAGTACATATTTGCCGAAGAGGCCCAGCGCTCGGGCTTCCCCCTGCCCTTTCTCACCATCAGCACTGTCGGCCCGACCATCCAGCAGTTCGGGACCGAGGAGCAAAGGGCGGAATACCTGCCCCGCATATTAAAGGGCGAGATTTTCTTTGCCGTCGGTTATTCCGAGCCCGAGGCCGGCACCGACCTGGCCTCGCTAAAGACCAAGGCCGAACTCACCGACGAAGGCTGGACGATTAGCGGTCAGAAGCTGTGGACCAGTCTTGCCGACCACGCCGACTATGTATGGTTGGCCGCGCGCACCGACCCCGAGGCACCAAAGCACCAGGGCATTTCGATGTTCATCGTCGATACACAACTCGAAGGATACAGCTTCACGCCGATCAACACCATGGCCGGCATCAAGACCAATGCGACGTACTACGACGGCGTCAAGGTCGCCCATTCCGCGTTGGTGGGCGAGCGCGGCGCGGGTTGGACCCTCATCGTCAACCAACTCAACTACGAACGCGCTTCGCTGTTCCATTGCGGCACCATAGAACGTCTGCTCAACGAGACCGTGGCCCTGTGCCGCAAAACCAAGTTCGATGACGGCTCGCGCATAATCGACGAGCCGCAAATACAGATGACGCTGGCCGAGGTAGACGCCAAGGTCGAGATTCTAAAGCTCATGAACTGGAAACAGGCCTGGAACATGACCAACGGGACCTTCGATTACGCCGAAGCCTCGACGGTCAAGGTCTACGGGAGCGAACTCTACATAGACGGCTACCATCTTTTGCTCAACGTGCTCGGCCAGGCCGGTTATCTGCGCACCGGGACCGAGGGCGCAGTCCTAAAGGGCAAGGTCGAACGGATGTATCGCGCGATGCTGGTTCTGACCTTCGGCGGCGGCACCAACGAGATCCAGCGCGACATCATATCGGTGGCCGGGCTCGGGATGCCGCGGCCGCTCCGCTAGACCAGAGGCAACAATGGACTTCGCGATTACGCCCGAACAACAGGACCTCAAGGCACTCGTCGCCCGCATATTCGACGAGCGCGTCGACGCCGAACAGTTACCCGACTACGACGTTGGCCAGGACTGGTTCGACCGCGACCTATGGAAGGCCCTGGCCGACTCTCAACTTCTCGGCGTCGCGCTGGCCGAAGAGGCCGGCGGGGCCGGCCTCGGCTTTGAGGAGCTGTGCATCCTCTTGGAGGAGGCCGGACGGACACTGGCCCCGCTCCCGCTGGTGCCGACCTTGGTTACCGCCGCTCTTACGATAGACCGTTTCGGCACGGCCATTCACCGTGGGTCGCTGCTGCCACGGCTGGTCGAGGGCGACTGCATCCTCACCGCCGCCCTTGCCGAAGAACACTCGCGGGACCCACGACGGCCCCGCCACACCGTGGCCCGCCGCGAGGAGCGCGGCTGGAGAGTGGACGGCGTAAAAGCATACGTGCCGGCCGCATCGCTGGCCGAGAGCGTTATGGTGCCGGCCCAAACACACAACGGCCTGGCCGTCCTCATCGTGGCCATGGACTCCGACGGCCTTGAGCTCGCCGCCCAGGAGACCACCACCGGCGAGTTCGAATACCGGCTCAAGCTGACCAACGTGCGGGTCGAGGACGACGCCGTGCTGGCCCAGCCGGGCCAGGGCGAAGCCGTCGTCGACTGGATGATCGACCATACCACCGCCGCACTCTCGGTCATGGCACTGGGCGTGGCCGAGCGAGCGCTGCGTATGACCGCCAGTTACACAGGCGACAGAAAACAGTTCGACAAACCGATTGCGACCTTCCAAGCGGTGGCCCAGCGTGCGGCTGACGCCTATGTCGACGTCGAGGCAATGAGGCTGTCGGCATGGCAGGCCGTGTGGCGTCTGGGCCAAGGCATGCCCGCGCGCCGCGAGGTCGCAATCGCGAAATATTGGGCCGGCCATGCGGGTCACAGGGTCACCTATGCCGCCCAACATCTACACGGCGGTATCGGCGTCGATACGGACTATCCACTGCACCGCTACTTCCTGGCCGCGCACCGCATAGAACAGACCCTGGGCAACGCCCATGCCCAGCTAGCCGACATCGGGCGGATGCTGGCCGGGAAAAGCTGACCGCGAGGAGGAACGACTGGATGTCGAACGACAACGGATTTCACAGGTTCACCGGAACCGAGGGCTACATAGCTTCCGAACCTCTTATAGACGCCGTCAACTGTGCAGTAGCCCTCGAACGGCCGCTGCTAATAAAAGGGGAACCGGGAACCGGCAAGACCCTGCTCGCCCAACACATAGCCGAGGGCCTGGGCATGCCACTGGAGAACTGGCACATAAAATCCACATCCAAGGCGGCTGACGGACTTTATGTCTACGACACCGTCCAGCGCCTCAACGACAGCCGCTTCGGCACCGGCGACGTCGCCGACATCGGCCGCTACATAAAGCTCGGCGCGCTCGGCCGGGTGTTCGCGGCCGAGACCCGTCACGTGCTGCTTATCGACGAGGTCGACAAGGCTGACGTCGAGTTCCCGAACGACCTGCTCCACGAACTCGACAACATGCGCTTCAATATCCTCGAGACCGACCGGGAGATTGTGGCAACCGAACGTCCGGTCGTAATCATAACCTCCAACAACGAGAAGGAACTTCCCGACGCGTTCCTCCGCCGCTGCATATTCCACTTCATCGAGTTCCCCGACCCCAACCTGATGCGCCAGATTATCGCGGTCCACCATCCACGGCTCGAAGAAGAACTGCTCGACCAGGTGCTAATCAAGTTCTACTGGCTGCGTGAACAGAGCGAACTTCGCAAGAAACCATCGACCTCGGAGCTAATCGATTGGATAGCGGTCTTGCTCAAGGCCGGCATCGACGAGGACAAACTGCAATCCCACATTCCCTTCGTTGGCTCGTTGCTCAAGAAAGAACAGGACCTGGACGCGCTCGGCCGTTACAACGAGCAGGAGGGGGCCTATCCCGTGAACTGGGAAGAGCTCGGGCCGCGCTACAACCAGTAGGCGTGTTCCTCGACCTATTCTACGGACTGCGCAAAGAAGGGGTGCCGGTCGGCATCCAGGAATGGATGACCTTGGTCGAGGCCATGCGCAAGGGCCTGCACGGGGCCAGTCTGCCGCGCTTCTACCACATGGCACGGTCGTGCCTGGTAAAGAGCGAGACCTATTTCGATTCCTACGACCGTGTCTTCCTACGGGTCTTCGAGGGCGTGGAAGGCTCGCTCGATATCGAGGACGAGGTGCTCGACTGGCTGCGCCAGGCCGCCGACACCACAAAGCTCTCGGCCGAGGAGTTGGAGGCGCTCGAACGTCTCAGCTCCGACGAGCTCATGCAGCGCTTCCTCGAAACCCTGGCCGAACAGACCGAAAGACACGACGGCGGCGGCCGATGGGTGGGAACCGGCGGGCGCTCGCCCTTCGGCAACAGCGGCCAACACCCGACCGGCATTAGGGTCGGCGGGCAGAGCCGCAACCGCTCGGCAATGAAGGTCGCCGGCGAGCGGCGCTTCCGCGACTACCGCACCGACGTCGCCCTTGATACCCGGCAAATCCGGGTGGCTCTCAAACGGCTAAGGAACCTCACGCGCGAGGGTCTGGCCACCGAACTCGACCTCGACGAGACCATTGACGAGACCTGCCGGAACGCGGGCGAGATAGAGTTCGTTTTCCGCCCGCAACGAAAGAACAACGTGCGCGTACTCCTGCTGATGGACGCGGGCGGCACCATGGACCCGTTCTTCGAACCGGTGAGCCGGCTGATAACCGCACTCTACGAGGAACGCGGGCTACGCGACCTGCGTGCCTACTACTTCCACAACTGCATATACGAACGCGTCTACCGGAACGGCCTCA
The DNA here is from genome assembly GCA_046583395.1 of Deltaproteobacteria bacterium. Classification (GTDB taxonomy): domain Bacteria; phylum Desulfobacterota; class Binatia; order UBA1149; family CAYXZP01; genus CAYXZP01. Next base: position 19,176 of record JAYGCK010000049.1, on the reverse strand, counting down.
TGCGTGAAAGCGACGCAATTTCGACCGGGGACCTGCTCCGCAGCCTCGACGAACGCTGGAAGGTCGTAATCGTCGGCGACGCCGCAATGCACCCGGCCGAGATGTTCGAGCCCTACGGCAACATCAGCCACCATCGTGCCACCGAGACCACCGGCATCTCATGGCTCCAGAAGATAGCCGGCCATTTTGAACGCTCGGTCTGGGTCAACCCCGAGGACCGGCCCTATTGGGAGGGCTCGATGACCTGCCGGGTGGTCCAACGGCTGTTCCCCATGTTCCACCTTTCCGTCGACGGCATGGCCGAGGCCGTCACCTCCCTGATCGGCGCCAAACAATGAACCCGACCGCCGTTCTCGACCGCATGCTCAACGGCCGGCTCGACGAGCGCGCCCGGGAATGGCTCGAAAGGGAAAAGGGCGGGAACAGCGCTCCAACCGAGTTCTGTCTGGGGTTCGCCAAGGCCTCCCGCTACATGCCCGGCCAAGCGCTGAGCCCCACTGCCGGCGAACAGGAGTTGGCCGAACAGGCCCTGCCCGGCTGGAACCCCGAACGCTGGACCACACTCGAGGCCGTACGAGCCCGCCTACTGATGGCCCGCAGCGAGGCGGCATCGGCAACCTTGACCGATACGGTGGCCGAATGTTTCCGTTACGCGGACCAGGGCGAACTGGTCGCGCTCTATCGTTCGCTGCCACTACTGCCCGATGGCCGGCGTTTCCTGTGGCGCGCCGGCGAGGGATGCCGGTCGAACATGTCGGTGGTCTTCGACGCGATGGCCTGCGACAACCCTTACCCCTTCGTCCACTTCGACGACACCGCTTGGCATCAGTTGGTAATCAAGGCTGTGTTCATCGATGCCCCGCTGTGGAGAGTCCACGGTCTCGACCGCCGACTCTCCGAAGAACTGGCCCATATGGCACTCGACCTGGCCGACGAACGGCGCAGTGCGGGCCGCCTGGTACCGCCACAGCTCTGGCTGTGTCTAGGAAGCCACGGCGGCCGGCGGGCCCTGGACGCGCTTAGCGCCGAACTGACCCGAACAGAGCCGGTAGCCCGCGCTGCGGCCGCGCTCGGTCTGGCACGCGCGGGGCGGTCCGAACTGGTCGCCGCGGCGCTGGCCGGCGAGCATGACGCAAGGACTACTGCTACCATGGAGCAAGCCTGTAAGGGCCGCGGTGAACAGGGTCTTTTCGCCACGCTCGGTCCTACGGCCGGTCCGCTAGACTGACCGAGATGCGCTTCTTCGACCCCCACATACACATGAGCAGCCGCACGACGGACGATTACCGGGCAATGGCCGGGACCGGCGTGCGAGCGGTCATCGAACCGGCGTTCTGGCTCGGACAGCCTCGCACCAATGTGGGCAGTTTCGTCGACTACTTCTCGTCCTTGGTCGGGTGGGAGAGGTTTCGCGCCGAACAGTTCGGCATCACCCATTTTACGGCCATAGGGTTGAACGCCAAAGAGGCCAACAACGAGGCCCTTGCCCAAGAGGTCCTCGAACTGATTCCCCGCTTCGCGTTCAAAGAAAGCGTCGTCGCCATCGGCGAAATCGGTTTCGACGAGATAACTCCGGCCGAAGAGCACGCCTATCGAACACAGCTCTCCCTTGCGGTCGAGCACGACATGGTGGTGATGGTCCACTCGCCTCACCGCGACAAGAAACGCGGAATCACCCGTTCGCTCGACATCGCGCGCGAGATGGGGGTCGAACCCGGCAAACTGGTCATCGACCACAACAACGAAGAGACCGTCGCCGAGGTGCTCGAGGCCGGCGCCTGGGCAGCTTTTAGCATCTATCCGCACACCAAGATGGGTTCCGAGCGTATGGTGGATATTGTTGCCGAATACGGGCCCGAACGCGTTATTGTCGATAGTTCGGCCGATTGGGGAATCAGCGACCCATTGGCCGTTCCCAAGACGGCTCGTCTGATGCTCGAGCGCGGCATCGACGAGACCACGGTCGAAATGTGTACCTGGTCGAACGCTCTGGCCGCCTATGCACAGTCGGGACAGCTCGACCGCGAAGCGCTGATGAGCACCCCGGTCATAGACCAGAGCTTGTTGTTCGCCGACAACTCGGTACTGCGCGGCCAGCAGCCGCAAATCGACGAACCGGTAGCCAACTAGCAAGGAGAAGCGCGATGGCGCTGAGGATAGTCTCCCTATTACTAGCGCTTGTCTTCGCACGCTCGGTGGTGGTCCAGGCCAACGACCCCGACCCATTGGTGTGGATGACGGTCTACGGGCTGGCAACCGCGATGAGCATCGCCGCTTTCCTCGACCGACTGCCCGCGGTCCTGCCCAAAACCGCGGCCCTTATCTTCGGGCTTGGCCTGGCATTCAGGATAACCGCGCTACCGGCCACCACGGTAGGGGCCTTCTCGCTGACCACCATGGGAACGCCGGAGATAGAGGAGGTCCGGGAAGCCTGGGGCCTTCTGATCTGCCTTCTCTGGGCGGTCGTTCTCAGCCTCGGAGGCCGGCCTGGTGAAAAGGGCTGAGCTAGGCACGACCCTGCCGGCGATAGTGGCGCTACTGCTTGCCGCCGGTTGCTCTCTCTCGCTGGACCGCCGGCCCACGGCAGTAACCGTTCAAACCGAACCCGCCGCCCTTGCCCGCCGTACGGTGGCCCGTGGACTTGCCAACCCGCGCGCGATGCTGCGGGGCGACGGCGGGTCCTTGCTGGTAGCCACGGCAGGGACCGGCAGACCGGGGGAAGAGACCAGTGGTGCGGTTCTCATCTTGAACGACCTCGACAACGACGGCCGCTACGACAGCCAAGGCGAACGACACCCTCTTTTAAAGGACGCACCGTCGGTCAATATCGCCGGTCTGGTACATCGTGACGAGGTCTTCGGCATGGCCGCGCTCGCCCGCGGCGGCGGACGGGTCCTGGCCTCGGTCGCTTTTTTCGACAGGCCGTCATCGCTTTGGTCGGTAGCCGGAGATTCCGTCGAGTTGTGGACTGAGGTCGAAGCCAACGTCAACGACCTGGTCTTCGACAACGCGCGCGGTGTCTGGTTCGCCGTGTCGAGCTCGACCAACCAGCTGCTGCGCCTCGACGACAAGGGCCGTGCCGAGGTCATCACCGATTTTGTAGAGTTAGAGAACGGACAGGACCCGGTGCCGGGCTATCTGACGCTCGACCATGACAACGACCGCCTGTTGGTCAGTCTATTCAGCGGTTCGACCGAGGGCGATAGCGGCGGCCTCGGGACTGAGTTCGTCCGCGGTGCCGGAAGGATAATGAGCATCGACCCTGACACCGGGGAGACCGAAACGCTGCTCACCGGCCTGACCGCACCCACCGACCTGGTCCTGGTAGGCAAACAGCGACTGCTCGTGCTCGAGTTCTGCGACGGTTTTCTAGACCCCATGACGAACGACCAAGGTTCTATGTCTGAGGTGTCGCACGGCGGTTTCCGCCGTTTTTCGGGACGGCTGCTGGACGTGGATCTGGCAACCGGCGCCGCACGCTTGCTGGCCGAGGGACTCGACACGCCCACCAACCTGCTCCTGGCCGGCTCCGATGTGCTGGTGTCGGAGGGGATGGGAACGCCCGGACGCCCCATTCCCGGGCCCGAGGGAGAGGTCCGGCTCGACGGTTTTATCGAAGCCTTCAGCGGGCGTTTCTAAGCCTCGGCCCACACGTTACGATTGTCGCGGTGACGTGGAGACTGGCGCCGTCCGATGAAAGAGATTCTGCAGAGCTTCGAGGTAAGCTATAGCTACCCGGTGATCTTCACCCGCGGGGTATTCGCCCCCGGCAATGCAGCATTCTCTTCGGTCATAGCGCGGGCCGGACCGGGCCCCCACCGCACGCTGCTGGCCCTTGACTCCGGCCTAATCGAAGCACGACCCGAACTCATCGCATCGGTCGAGGCCTACACCCAAGGCCTCGGCGGCCTGGTCGAACTGGCCAGCAGCCCACTGGTCGTACGCGGCGGCGAGATTTGCAAGTCCGACCCGCGCGAGGTCGGGGAGCTGCGCCGCATGATCGAGGCCGAAGGTCTTTGCCGGCACTCCTTCGTGGTCGCCATCGGCGGAGGTTCCGTACTCGACGCCATCGGTTACGGAACGGCCACCTCTCACCGCGGCGTGCGTTTCATTCGTGTACCGACCACCGTCCTGGCCCAGAACGACGCCGGTGTCGGGACCAAGAACGCCATTAACCTCGACGGCCGCAAGAACTTCATCGGCACCTTCGCACCGCCCTACGCGGTGATTAACGATCTCGACATGCTCGACACGCTGCCCGAACGCGACATGCGGTCGGGCATAGCCGAGGCCATCAAGGTCGCGCTCATAAAGGACCGCGCCTTCTTTGAGGAGCTACACCAAGGCCGCACGCGTTTGGCAGGCTTTGACCCGGAGACGATGGAACGGATGATTGTGCGTTGCACGGAACTGCATCTCGAACATATCCGCTCGACCGGAGACCCTTTCGAGTTGGGCTCGGCCCGTCCTCTCGATTTCGGTCACTGGGCCGCACACAAATTAGAGGAGATGAGCGGCTACACGCTTCGCCATGGAGAAGCGGTCGCGATCGGGGTGGCCCTCGACTCCCTGTACTCGGCCCGAAGCGGGATGCTGCCCGAACGAGACGCCGGGGTAATCGTAAGAACCCTGGCCGACATCGGATTTGAGCTCGGACCGCCGGCCCTGGACGAGCTAGACATAGAAGCGGCCCTTGCCGAGTTCCGCGAACACCTCGGAGGAAGTCTCAACATAACGCTGCTGGCGGAGATCGGACGTGGCGTCGAAGTGACCAGCATCGATGAACGACGTATGGCCGATTGCATCTCCGAGCTGCGCGCGGCCGACTAGCTTGCTCACCTACTGTAGCAACATCCACCCGGGCGAATCCTGGCAGGCCGTCCGTTCGAACGTCGAGACCCACGCCCTCGAGGTCAAGAAACGTTTGTCTCCCGACGAACCCTTTCCGCTGGGCCTGCGAGTGTCGGCGCAAGCGGCCGCCGAACTCGACCGGACCGGCACGGCTCAGTTCGCAGACTGGTGCGAAAAAACGGGTCTGTTCGTAGCCACCATCAACGGCTTTCCCTACGGCGACTTCCACGGCAGTCCGGTAAAGACCGGCGTCTACCTGCCCGACTGGCGCAGCCCCGAGCGCGTCGAGTACACCCTGGCTCTCGGCAAACTGCTGGACGGCTGGACCGGGGGTTCACAGGCCGCCCCGGCCCCCTCGATTTCGACGGTCCCCGTCGCGTATCGAGATGGTTTTACAGACCCCGACTGGGCACTGGTCCGCAACAACCTCATCGATTGCCTTCAGGGCCTCGACCGTTTGCGCCAGGCAAGCGGCCGTTCACTGGTGCTGGCCTTCGAAGGCGAGCCGGGCTGTGTGGTCGAGACCATGTCGGATGCGGCCGCCTGCCTGGAGCGTCTCGACCTCCCGTCCGGGCTCGCCGATCTCGTCGGCGTCTGCCTCGACTGCTGCCACCAGGCCGTGGAGTTCGAGGACCCGGCCGCCGCACTGGCGACTATCCGTGAGCGCGGCCTCAGACTGGCCAAGGTCCAGGTCTCCTCGGCGCTGTCGGCCACGACCGAAGAGCTCGAGGCGCTGCGCGCCTTCGACGAGCCGGTCTATCTTCACCAGGCCGTGGCGCGTGACAGCGACGGGCGGCTAGAGCGCTTCGCCGATCTTCCCGAACTGTTCGCTCGTCTCGACGGCGGCCGGCCCGCGCCCGAAGAATGCCGCGTGCACTTTCATGTTCCCGTATACGCGGCGCACCTGGGATACTGCGGCACCACCCAGGGCTTCCTTGAGACCATCATCCCGTTACTCGACCCTCGGGTCTTGCTCGAGGTCGAGACCTATAGTTGGGAGGTGTTGCCCGCCGACCTGCGAGAGGGCGAGGTCGCCGACTGTATCGTCAGAGAACTCGAGTGGGTGACAAGGCTTCTTAATGCCTAGAACAGTAGTAATCGATGTCGTAGGCCTCGAGCGAGCGCACCTGGGTGCCGCCACGCCGCAGCTGTCCTCCTTCGTACAAGAACCGCGCGCGGTCGACCCGGTGACCCCGGCGGTCACCTGCACCGCGCAGGCCACCTATTTGACCGGACAGTTGCCCTCCGCCCACGGCATCGTGGCCAACGGCTGGTACTTCCGGGACCTGAACGAGATATGGCTATGGCGTCAGAGCAACCGTCTGGTCGAAAGCGAAAAGGTCTGGCACAAGGCCCGCCGTCGTGACCCGTCCTTCACCGTGGCCAATACCTTCTGGTGGTACGCCATGGCCACCGAGGCCGACCTCACGATGACGCCGCGACCGCTCTATCTGGCCGATGGCGTAAAGGTTCCCGACTGCTACAGCGATCCGCCCGAGCTTCGCACCGAACTATCCGAGCGCATCGGCAACTTTCCGCTCTTCGAGTTCTGGGGACCACGCACCTCGATCGCGTCGAGTCGCTGGATAGCCGAGGCCGCGCGCCACATAGAGACCAGCCACGAACCCGGACTCCAACTGGTCTACCTCCCCCACCTCGACTACGTCCTTCAGCGTGAAGGCCCCGCCGGATCTATCGACAAGGACCTGGCCGAGATTGACGAGGTGGCGGGGCAACTAATCGATTTCTTCCGAGAGCGCGGTCTCCGGGTGCTCCTTGTTTCCGAGTACGCCATCACCGCGGTGTCCGAACCGGTCCACATAAACCGAGTTCTGCGCGAACACGGTTTCCTGGCGGTCAAGGAGGACCTTGGCCGCGAATACCTCGACCCGGGACGCTCGCGCGCCTTTGCGGTCTCCGACCATCAGATAGCGCACGTGTACGTTCATGAGCGCTCCGATATCGCCGCGGTCGCCTCCTTGCTCGCCGGCATCCGCGGTGTCGGCCGGGTGCTGGACGACGAGGGCAAACGGGCGGCGGGGCTCGACCATTCGCGCGCAGGCGAGTTGGTCGCGCTGGCAGAACCCGGCTGCTGGTTCACCTATTATTTCTGGCTCGATGACGGCCGTGCGCCGGACTACGCACGCATGGTCGATATCCACAACAAGCCCGGTTACGACCCTTGCGAACTATTCGTAGACCCGGGGCTCGGTGCCGCCAGCCTGCGCGCAGCGTGGACCCTTGCACGTAAGGCCGCCGGTTTCCGTTACAAAATGGAGCTTACGCCACTCGACGCCCGTCTGGTGAGAGGCTCGCACGGGTTGCCCTCACCGGGGCCCATGCTGGCCAGTTCCGAGCCCGGATTGCTGGCCAAACAACGCTACTCCGCCACCGAGGTCTGTCAGGTTATACTGGACCATGTATCGGGAGACTGAGGGGTGACCTCGCCGCTTTCCAAACTACGCGCGCTGGCCGAGCTGGTCCGTGTGAGCAACCTGCCCACCGTATGGATGAACGTCACCACCGCTGCCGTGCTCAGCAGCCAGGCCGGTCAGACCGATGTTAGCGGACTAATCCGTCTTGCAGTGGGAATGTCTGCGCTTTACGCCGCCGGGGTCGCGCTGAACGACATCGTCGACCGCGACTACGACGGCCGCGACAAACCGGCCCGCCCGATACCATCCGGACGCGTGGCACTGTGGGAAGCACGTTCCATCAGCGCCCTGCTGTTCCTGGTCGGACTGAGCTTCGCAGCCCAGGACGCCCCACCCCAGGCCGCCACCGCGGCCCTGGTTCTGGTCGGTTTCATCATCGCCTACAACCTCCTCCACAAGCTCAACCCACTGGCCATACTCTTGATGGGCGCTTGCCGTTTTCTCGTTTACCCGACCACCGCGCTGGCGCTCACCGGCGAGGTCCCGCCGGTCGTGGGCCTGGCCGGTATGGTCGCGTTCTCCTACACCCTGGCCATCAGCCTGGCCGCCCGCTACGAGACCAGCCGCGGGCGGAACTTCGAGAGACCAATCATTCCCTGGATGTTAAGCGGCATGCCGCTAATCGATGGATTGGTGTTGGCCGTGTTCGCCGGGGGGATTTGGCCGATGGCCGGTGGCGCCGCGTTCCTGCTGACCTTGGCCGCTCAGTACCGCTTGCGCGGCGACTGAGACCCGCGCCAATTGCTAAAGCCCTGAATTGCCAGCATTGTGCGGGCCCGCGACTCTTCGATGCCCTACCACAACATCAAGCTCGACCGTGACGCCGGCGTCGCGGTCCTCATCCTCGACCGGCCCGACAGCTTCAACGCCATGTCGTTAGAGTTGACCCGTGAGCTTTCCGAGGCCGCGATGGAGTGCGATACCGACCCGGCCGTCCGGGCCGTTATCATTACCGGCCGCGGCAAGGCCTTTTCGGTCGGCGGCGACCTGGCCTCCTTCAAGGACGCCGGTGACCGCGTCCCATATCTTCTCAAGGAGATGACCACCCATCTTCACGCGGCAATCTCGCGGTTGGCACGCATGTCGGCGCCCGTTATCGCCGCCGTGAATGGCCCCGCGGCCGGCGCCGGCATGAGCCTGGCCTGTTCGGCCGACATGACCCTGGCCGCGCGTTCGGCAAAGTTCACAATGGCATACACCGCGGTCGGCCTTACCCCCGACGGCAGTTCAACCTTCTACCTTCCGCGCATCATCGGGATGAAACGCACCAAGGAACTGATGCTCACCAACCGTAGCCTGACGGCTGAAGAGGCCCAGGCATGGGGGCTGGTCAATACGGTCGTCGACGACGAGGCTGTGATGGACGAGGCCGCAAAGCTGGCCACACGTCTGGCCCAAGGTCCGACCGCGGCCTACGGAGAGGTCAAGCGCATGCTGGTGGGCACGACCAGCGAGAGCTTGGAGGGCCAGCTTGAGCTGGAGTCACGCGCCATCTCCGATTCCTCGCGCACCGAGGACCATCAAGAGGGTCGTGCGGCCTTCTTCGAGAAACGAAAGCCCGAGTTCAACGGACGCTGATGGGAATCAGATGAGCGGCTACACCAAGAACAGGGCCACGGTCGATGGCGTCGAAATGGCCTACATAGAGGTGGGTGAAGGCGACCCCATAGTATTTCTCCACGGCAACCCGACCTCCTCCTACCTATGGCGTTCGGTAATGCCCGAGATCGAGGGCCAAGGCCGCCTTATCGCCCCCGACCTGGTCGGCATGGGAGATTCGGCCAAGCTGCCCAACAGCGGTCCCGACCGTTACACCTTCGTAGAGCACCGCCATTATCTCGACGGACTGCTAGAACAGCTCGACGTTACCGACAACGCGGTCTTCGTGGTTCACGATTGGGGCTCGGCGCTGGGGTTCGACTGGGCCAACCGCCACCGAGATGCAGTCAAAGGCATTGCTTACATGGAGGCCCTGGTCACGCCGCTCACCTGGGATAACTGGCCCGCGGCGGCAACCGACATATTCAAGGCTTTCCGTTCGCCAGCGGGAGAAGAACTGGTGCTCGAACAGAACGTGTTCGTAGAACAGGTCCTGCCGACCTCCATTATGAGAAAACTGAGTGACGAGGAGATGAACGAGTATCGGCGCCCCTTCGTCAGGCCCGGTGAGGACCGCCGTCCGACACTGAGCTGGCCAAGGCAGATCCCCATCGAGGGTGAGCCTCCCGAGGTCGCGACCATAATCGACGACTACGCCAAGTGGTTGGTCAGCAGCAATGTCCCCAAGCTATTCGTCGATGCCAACCCAGGCGCGATATTGCGTGGACCGCAGCGTGATTTCTGCCGCACATGGCCCAACCAGACCGAAGTCGAGGTCGCAGGCATACACTTCGTCCAGGAGGACTCAGGTCCCGAGATCGGGCAGGCTATCACTCAGTGGCTGGCCGGCCTCGTGTGAGCACCTTCTTTAGAAAATTTCTCAAGTTCCTAGGAGAAGTCGGCTTCTGGCGTCCCTACGGTAAAATCCACACCTTCTTCTACCGCATCACGGGTGGACGGATAGGACACTCGACCAGCGGTATCACCAACCTTCTCTTGACCACGACCGGACGTAAGACCGGCAAACAGAGGACCGTCCCCATCTCCTACATCCGTGACGGCAGGGACCTCGTCGTTGTCGCCTCCAACGGCGGCTCGGACCGCCCGCCGGCCTGGTGGCTCAACCTCAAGGCCAAGCCCGCGGCCGATGTCGTTATCGAAAAAGAACAGCGCTCGGTGTCGGCCCGCCCTGCCGACAGCCAGGAGCGTGCCCGGCTATGGCCGCTGTTGAAAGACGCTAATTTCTTTTACGAGTACCACGAACGCAACGCCGACCGTGAGATTCCGGTCGTGATTCTCAGCCCCACCGACTAAATCCAGCGCCTGACCGAACGCTTGTAGCCCATATATTCTTCGCCGAAGCTGCGTTCGAGATAACTCTCCTCGCGCTCAACGACAAACTTGGTCATGAACCAGAGCGTCACGGCCAGGGTGATGAGCATCCACCAGGTGCCGTTCCACAGCGCGACCCCGAAGTGCAAAAGCGCCATCGATAGATAGATGGGGTTGCGGCTGAAACGATACGGGCCGGTCTTGATGATGGCGCTGGTCGGCCGATATGGCTTGACCGAGGTGCCATACCGTTTGAACAGAGGCACCGACCAGAGGAACAACGCGAAGGACAGGGCACTGATGATGCGTCCGGCCATGACGCGCTCGTCGCCCCCGGGCAAGGCCAGCGGAACATAGATGTCGATAAAGTGGCCGGCCAGCATTGAGACGGCGTAGGTGATTGGCGGACGCCCGACCACACCCGCGTTGTCGTGGGTGTCTTGCGTGTTCATGCGGTCCCTCCCTTAGCCCTTGCTCAGCTTGAGGCTCGGCATATCGCTTCTCTGCCAGCTCTCTTCGAACACCCGCTGGTACCCGGTGGCCGAGATTCTCCAGCCCTCTTCGGTCCTTCGATACTCGTCGTGGTAGAAGGCGCATATTCTCATCCCGAAGTCCGCGGTCTTGTGAATGAGATAGTTGTAGAGTGCCCAGGTCCCTCGAGCGCTATCGGGTCCGGTAATCTCAATCTCGGGCTGCTGGCAATGATGGACACCGATAAGCTCGCCGGGTTTGGCCAGCGCCGAGTCGCGCAGAAACTCCATGACCTTGTCGCGGCCCGTAAAGTTCAGCTCACCATCGGAGTAATTGGCCACCACATTCTCTGCCAGGGTCCCGGCCATCTCGTCCCACTGCTTGGTATCCATGGCCCGTAGATAGCGATGCTTGAGCTGCTTGATGGCCTCGATGTCCTCGAGCCTACCTATCCGGGCTTCCAGGTCTTTGCTGTTTCCCATCTTTCCTCTCCAGCCCGCTAGCGCAGGTAGGCGTGACCGCCGTCTATCATCAGGGTGGTACCGGTGATGTAGGAAGCATCCGGCCCGCAAAGGAACGCCACCGCACGCCCAACGTCAGTCTCAGGGTCCCCGCCCCGCCCGAGCGGGATGGTTGCCATGAACTCCTTGCACTCCTCGGGGGCCATCTCGGCCCACATCGCCATGCCCGGCGACATCGCCACCGGGATTATCGAATTGACACGAATACCGTCGGCCCCCCACTCACAGGCGGCCGCGCGTGTAAGACTACGGGTGGCTTCCTTTACGGCCGCGTAGGCGCCGAACCCGACCGGGTCGGGACGCAAGGCCGACCCGGTACCTATGTTGACCACGGCCCCGCCGTCCTTGAGATGGGGGTGGCAAGCCCGCATCAAGCGCAACGCGGCCAAGGGTCCGGTCCTGAAGCCACCCTCGAAGGCCTTGTCGGTCACTTTCAAGAGCGTGCCCAGAGGCACCATCTGCGCGTTGTTGACCAGTATATCGACGGTCCCGAACTCGGCCAGGGTAGCGCTAACACAGTCGTCGATGTCCTCGCTGCGGCCGACATCACAACCAAGCGCCAAGGCCCTGACCCCGCGCTGGCGAATCTCTTCGGCCGCCCGTTCTACCTTCTCAAGAGTGCGCCCGGCCGCAACGATATCGGCACCCTCGGAGGCCAGGGCCAGTGAGATGCCCAGACCCACGCCCTGGCCGGCGCCGGTAACGATTGCGACCTTGCCTCCGAGCTTACCCACTACGAAGCCCGCTCCGTGCTACCAAAATCCTCGGGGGAATGTGCGGCCACCCTCTCCACCCACCACGACGGGGCTCCGTTCATGAGCGTGGCCATGTCCCAGTAATCGCGCCAGAGCTTGATCTTCCCCTCTTCGACGACGTGAACCGACACGAAGGGAAGAGCAACGACCTCGCCGGTCCCGAAATGCCATTCCTCGGTATGTTCAGTGATGACCGTGTCGCCCTCGGCTACCATGCGGTGGAGGTGATGGACGTAAGACTCGATTGGCTCCAGGCCTATCCTCAGGCGCCGGGCCACAGCTTCGGGCCCGGTGGCGCCGGCATCGGGGGCCGGGACATCCTCGTAGAGCCCGTCTGAACTGAAGAAGGAACCGACCTTGTCGAAGTCGCGCTCGTAAAGCGTCTGCCAGAAGGTCTCTATCAAGCGTTTGTTGTCACCGGCTGACATGTTTCCCCCTCTCCTTGGTGCGAGCGAGCCGAAGAATGCATCGCATGGGCGGCCGAGTCCAAGGGCCGCCCTTGACTCGCGCGTGCTCCGGCGACAAGGACACGACCCGCATGGCGTTGCTCGACGGCCGAAAAGCTCTCATTACCGGTGCAGCCTCCGGCATAGGTCTGGCCACGGCCGAACTGTTCGTCACGGAAGGGGCCACGGTCGCCATGCTCGACCGCGACCACGGCCGTCTCGGCCGTGAGGCCGAAAGACTCGGCTGTGCGGCCGTCGAGGCCGATGTCGCCGACCCGGCCAGCGCAAACGCTGCGGTCGTTGAGGCCGCCAAAACGCTTGGCGGCCTCAACGTGCTCGTCAACAATGCCGGCGTCGGTCACCTGGCACCGCTCGAGGAACAAGGCGGCCAGGCATGGGAACGAGTTGTGGGTGTCAACCTGGTCGGAACCTTCAACTGCATCAGTAGCGCGGCCTCGTTGATAAAGGCCGGCGGCGGCGGCGCCATCGTCAACAACGCCTCCCTGGCCGGTAGCCGTCCCACCCTGGGCGAGTTGGCCTATTCGGCGGCCAAGGCCGCGGTTATCGCACTGACCAAGGGCGCGGCCCAGGAACTGGCCCCCACGGTACGGGTAAACTCGGTCTCGCCCGGCCTGGTCCGTACGCCGATGTCTGAACCGCTGTTCGAAGCCCCAGAACTTCTCGAACCTGTGATATCTTCAACGCCGCTCGGACGGGTCGGTGACGCCGCCGAGGTGGCCAGCGTCATCGCGTTCCTGGTCTCCGACATGGCCGCCTATGTGACCGGCCAGGACCTCGTGGTCGACGGCGGGCTCGGCCTACCCCAGGCCGGCATCAACGAAGTGCTCAAACGCTCGCTGGGCCGCTGACGTAACGGTTAACGATGGACCATCTCCACCTGTTCCTCGCTCTTGAACTTGCCGCCGGCCTCTATCCAGGCCTTTAGGACCGGACCGCCGTCCTTGGTCGGATTATAGACGTCCTCCTCGCTGGCCCACTTGCCACCGCCGCCGTAGACGATGCGGGTCCAGTTGGGAAAGGCGTACGGCGTGCCGTCGGGCCGGTTGGGCGGCGGCAGTACGTTCTCGACCTCGAAGATGACCGCATCGTTGGCCTCGTCGATGACCGACCAGTTGTGCGGAAAGGTCATGGTCGGAAATGGTGCCATGACCTTGACTATCCACTCTTCGATGGCGGCGCGTCCATGGAACTCGCCGTAGGCGTGCTCGATATAGCGGGCATCCTCGGTGAACAGGGCCGCCCACAACTTCCAATCGCCGGTCTCCGAGGCCTTGTCGGCCGTTGCTTTAAAGGTCTCGAAGGCCCCTTCCAGTTCTTCTCGCAAATATCTTCCCATGACCGGCTCCTTTATACTCGGTCCGCTCCTGAGGCTAGGTCGCCCGAGAGGTCCTGATGGAAAAGCTGGTCTACATTTTGTGGAAACCCGCCGGTTCGAGCGAGTCGGAATTCGCCCAAACGCTACGACTCGAAACTGCAGCGCAGCTCGGCGAGCTGGGGGCCAAGCGCTTGGCGCTAAATATCGTCGACGAAGAGGTCGCCCACACCAAAAATGTGCGCATGACCAACTTCGACCCGCCGATGGCCGCGATGGCCTCATTCTGGCTTGACGATGCCGAAGAACGCGCAGCACTCGAAGCCGAGCTCGTAGGGGTGTGCTCGCAGCTGGCGGGCTACCTGGTTGTCGAGTCCGTTCCCTTGGTGAACACCACGCACCGTACTGAACCCTGCCAGCGGACCCCCGGCATCAACGTCGTGGCCTGCATCGAACGCCCCGCATCGATGGACCACGACGAGTGGCTCGGCCACTGGTTCGGCCACCACAAAGCGGTCGCGCTCGAGACCCAGTGCACCTATGCCTATGTCCGCAACGTGGTCGTCCGCCACCTGACCGACAACGCGCCAGACTGGGCCGGGATAGTCGAAGAAGGTTTCCCGGCCGAGGCCGTCACCGACCCGATGGTCTGGTACTGCACCGATGGGGACCAGAAAAAGTTTAAAGAGAACCTCGGCCGGATGATGGAAAGCGTCAACGCCTTCCTAGAGATCGACCGTGTCGAATCGCACCCGATGTCGGAATATCTGATGTCGGACGGCTGACCCCGGCTCAGTCCGAGTAACAGAGATGTAATCTCAGGCGGCCAGTTGCCGCAGACGGCCCCCACGGATGAGGCGGCCCGGACGGGCATCGGTGGCCTCGTCGCCCATGCGCACGGTCTGGCCTGAGACGATTGTCCTTACGTAGCCGCTGGCCTTCTGCATAAGGCGGGGCGCGCCGGCGGGCAGGTCGTACTGTATGCGCGGCGTGCCGGCCTCGAGCCTGTCGAAGTCAATAAGGTTTACATCGGCCTTGTAGCCGGGTGCCAGCAGGCCGCGGTCACCCAACCCGTATAGCTGGGCGGTCCCGCGAGTCTGTTTGGCCACCACCCACTCCAGATCAAAGGTCTGGCCGCGCTCGCGGTCACGCGCCCAGTGGGTGAGCATGAATGTCGGCACACTGGCATCGCAGATGACACGACAATGCGCGCCACCGTCTGAGGCGCCTACGACCGCACCCGGATGCGAGAGCATGGCGCGGACCGGCTCGAGGTCGCCGTCATGATAACCGAGCAGCGGCCACAGGAGCATCGCGCGGCCGCCGTCCTCTAACATCAGGTCGTAACCGAGGTCGCGCGGGTCACGGCCTTGGGCCTGGGCAAGCTTGGCCACCGAACGCGATGGCTCGGGCTCGTAATCGGGCGGGTCCCCGAGCACGAACACCCGGTCCCATGGGTCGGCGATAATTGCGGCAAAGATGTCATCGTTGGGGTCGGTTTCGGTCAGCAGCCGCGCTTTGAACTCCGGGTCGCGCAGTATCGGCAACCTCTCCTCGAAGCTCATGTTCATCAACGGCCCAAAGCTCGGGTAGCGCGAGAAGGGAGAGACCCCCTCGAAACCGAAGAGCAGATTGGTCGCGCGCCCTGCGACTTGCGGGTACACGCGCGCACCCTCGGCACGGGCCTCGTCGGCCAGTCTGAGCATCTCGCGCCAGGCCTCGGGGTCGCTGTTGTGCTGCCCCATCAGGAAGGTGACCGGGCAACCCGTCTCGGCCGAAATCTCGCGCATCCAAGCCATCTCTTTGGCCGGGGCCAAATCGTCCTCGCCGGCCACACCGGCGGGCGCGACCTCGAGTATCCCGTGCCCGGCCTCGGCTATGGCGCGTGCCATGGCAGACAACTCCTCGCGTGCCGCGAAGGTGCCCGGCACCGGTTCACCGTCGACGGCAACATGAATGATGGTACGCGAGGTCGAGAAACCCAGAGCGCCGGCATCGAGAGCATCGCGCACCACAGCGGCCATGGCGTCTATCTCTTCGGCGGTCGGTTCTTCGTTCTTGGCCCCCCGCTGGCCCATCACATAGGCACGCACCGGACCGTGGGCTATTTGAACACCGTAATCTATCGCGTGCGGCATGCTCTCGAGCGCATCGAGATACTCGGGAAAGCTTTCCCACTGCCAACGGATTCCCTCGAACAGGGCGGTGCCGGGAATGTCCTCGACCCCCTCCATCAGACCGACGAGCCAGTCTCGGTTTGCCGGTTTGACCGGTGCAAAACCGACCCCGCAGTTGCCCATCACAACGGTGGTAACGCCATGCCAGAAGGAAGGCTCGAGCAGCGGGTCCCAGGTCACTTGACCGTCGTAGTGAGTATGTACGTCGACGAAACCGGGAGTGACCAACAGACCGTCAGCGTCGATTTCCTCACGCCCACGGCCGTCGACCTGCCCGACCTCGGTTACGAGCCCACCGTCAACGGCCACATCGGCGGTCTCACGCTCGCGCCCGCTCCCATCGATAACCGTTCCCCCGCGTATGACCGTGTCGTGCATCAGCGTTACTCGCTCGTGGCCCAGGGGCGGTTGCCGTAGCGGTCCAAAGAGACGACATCGCCTGCCGGGCGTCTTGTGGTCGGACCGTAACGACCCTTGGGCCAACCCAGAGGCACCACCGCACACGGGGTCACCGACCAGGGAAGCCCGAGTATGCGGCGGGCCGCAAAGGTGCTCCACAGCGGCAAGGTTATGAGTGCAGCACCGAGTCCTGCCGCGCGTGCGGCCAGTAGCAGGTTCTGCACCGAAGGATATATCGAACCGTACATGCTCGAGGCCGCCATCGGCGGGAAGGGCGGGATGCGGGTCTTTAGACAGGCAACGACCACCACCGGCACCTCTTCGAAGTGGTCGGCCTGCCACTGCACGGCCTTGATAATCTTTTGCATGGTCGGGTCCTTGCGCGCCAGCCAGCGGCCGATTCCGCCGTAGAGCCGCCAGGCCTGCCGGTTCTTCCGGGCCAGGCGGCCCTTGACCGCGGGGTCCTTGACCACGACGAACTCCCAGTTCTGCGCGTTGGAACCGGTGGGGGCTTTGAGCGCCAACTCGACCAAGCGCAGTACCAGGGCATCGTCGACCGGGTCGGTCGTGAGGCGGCGGATGGCCCTCTGTGTGCTCATGGCCTCATCGAGCGGCATATCGAACCGATAGTTCTCGTTCATGGCCAACAACCTATGTCCGCTGAACGGTTCACGCCAGGGGCCGGGGCTGTTATGCTCCGCGTTCCGATGAGCCGTATCATCGTCTGTCAGCACGTTGCCTACGAGATACTGGGCACGCTCAACCCATTGCTCAAGGAGGCGGGGCTGAGGCTTCGCTACGTCAACTTCGAACGCGACCCGGGCGCCCGCCCCACGCTCGACGGCTACGACGGCCTGGTGGTCCTGGGTGGCCCGATGAACGTAGACCAGACCGAAGAGTTCCCCTTCCTGGCCACCGAAGTGGAACTGGTCGGCGAGGCGGTCGCCCGCGACATGCCGGTGCTGGGAATCTGCCTGGGCGCACAGGTGATCGCGCGGGCGCTAGGCGCCGAGGTACGGGTGAATCCCAAAAAGGAAATCGGGTGGTACCCGGTCAGCGTGACCGACGAGGGCCGCAGCGACCCCTTGCTCGGCCACCTCGACGGCACCGAGCAGATATTCCAATGGCACGGCGACACCTTCGATATCCCCGAGGGTGCCATGCGATTGGCCTATTCACCTAACTGCGCCAACCAGGCATTTCGCTACGGTGACAAGGTCTATGGTTTGCAGTTTCACCTAGAGGTCGACGAGGCCATGATTGCGCGCTGGCTTGAGGTCCCTCACCACGTCAAAGAGATTGCTTCGACCGGCGGACTCATAGACCCGCAGGTCATCCGTGAGAGTACGCCCGCCAATATTGCCAGGCTAAAGGAGTTGAGCGGCCTGTGCTTCAGTGCCTTCGTCGACCTGTTCGGCCAACGCGCAAAAGGCCAGGTGCTCGGGTCGCGCTAACGCGCAGCCGGAGCGGTCGCAGAGGCGTTTAGACGCCAAGCACCTCGCTATAGGCCTCCGCGTTAAAACCGATCACCAGGGTCTTGCCCACCTTTAAACAGGGCGCCCTCAGGTTGCCGGTCGGACCGAGCATCGCGTCGACCAGCTCCTTTGGGGGCCTGGCCGAGGAACGAAACTCGTCGAGCTTCTTGCCCTTGGCCACCAATACACGGGATGCTTCACTGGCAAGCGAGCTAGCTTCGGACCGGCCGAGCTTGCGAGAAGCCGGGACGGTCTCGTGGGCCTCGATGCCTTTGTCGTCCAGGAACTTGGACGATCTCTGGCAAGAGGTTCAACCCTTGCGGTGGTAGTACCAATCGAGCTTCTTGGCCATCTTGGCTCAGTGGGTCCTTAGTTATCGCCGGCGCTGACCAGCTCGGGTGCACGCCCACGAAAACGTTCATCAAGGATCAGTATTACGGCAGGTACCGTAACCACAGCCGCTATCAAGGAGCCCAACAGGGTCAGCGATGTCATAACCCCGAAGTGTCGAGCTGTGACCATCTCGGAGAAACCCAGCACCGCAAAACCGCAACATAGTACCACCGCGGTAAACAACACCGGTCGCCCAACAACGGTTACGGCGCGCTGTATGGCTTCGGCGGGAAGAATGCCCGTGGCGCGGTGCCTGCGATAACGCACCAGCAAATGGATGGCGTTGTCGACCGCGACCCCAAGCGCCACATTACCCATCATTATCGGCATGGTCCCGATATCGATACGGAGCCAGCCGGTCATACCAAGAACCACACCAAGGGGCAGCACTCCCGGCACCAACCCCAGAAGACCGTATCGGAACGAACCCAACAGAAGGACCATCGCGATTGCCACCATAACGAATGACGCCGTGAAGCCACGGACCATGCCACGTATCATATGATCTTCCATGTCGCTGTAGAGGACAGACATGCCTGTAGCGACGGCTTCCAACTTGCTCAACCCCGCCGCCTGTTCACGCGCAGCCCTTACCACGGCATCGTGCGAGCCACGCTCGGACATCTTGGTCCTTACCGACAAGCGTGCTCGTGAAAAATCGTAACTAACGAACTCGTACAGATCTCCGTCAGGAGCATCCATCTCGTACATCAAGAGGTACTGGGCGATCTCCTCACGCGACAGGGGTACGCGGCGATAAGTCGTGTCACCACCATGCATCGCCCGATTCATCTCGGAAATGTAATCTGCTGGAGATAGTGAACTTTGCACCGCACCCACATTGTCCATTCTCTTCTGCAAACTCGCTAGCTCAGCCAGGCTTTCGGGGTCCTTCATTGCCTCGGGCCCCACGGCTTGCCCGGCGCGAGGCCTAACCAGCATCTCTACCGAGAGCACACCGCCGATATTGTCCTCGACGAAATCTGTGG
>JAYGCK010000004.1:0-68434 GCA_046583395.1 Deltaproteobacteria bacterium | reverse complement strand
ACCCGGCCTTGTTCAGGGCATTGATGCATTTCTGCTGAGCCTTGGTCTGCGTGCGCTCTATCTCGCAATACGAAGAGCAACCGTCACCGTTTGCAGTGTTGCCGTCGTCACACTGCTCGACCGCACTCTCAAGCGTACCGTCACCGCACGTGGAGGCCTGCACCTGACCGGCCAGCCCGAGAACCAACAAAGATACGATGAACAGGGCTGCTGACTTACGCATGGTATGCCTCCTAAATATGACGGTTCAATATACAAAACTTGCCGCTCCATTGTCCAGGGAATGGCTGCCCCCCGAACGGGTAAAAATCCGGCATGTTTCGCGCGACCCAGCCCACGCACAGCGGTCATTGACCCCCGCCGCCGCTGGCCCGATATACGGGTCTAGGCATGGAGACCGTCTACCTCGACACCGAGACCACCGGACTGTCACCCGACCGCGGTGACCGTGTGGTCGATATCGCCATGGTCGATGACCTGGGCAACACGGTCATCGACACACTGGTCGACCCCGAACGTCCGATACCGGCCGAGGCCAGCGGCATTCACCACATAACCGACGAGATGGTGGCCGGCATGCCTAAGATGGACGCGCTGTGGCCGGACATCGAGGCAATGACCGACGGCAAGCGTGTGATTATCTATAACGCCGGTTTCGATACCCGATTCTTCCCGGGGGGTCTGGCCAACGCGGCCAGCATCGAATGCGCAATGCTGCGTTTTGCCAAAGCCTACGGCGAGCCTAGCCAGTACGGCAACGGCTACCGCTGGCAAAAGCTCGCTCTGGCCGCCGACCACATCGGTTACAACTGGGTGGGCACGGCCCACCGCGCGCTTGCCGACGCGCTAGCCTGCCGCGCGGTCTGGACCTGGCTCGAAGAGAACGGCCACTAGGACATCGTAGAACCTGCTCGTCTCCCTTGGGCGACTCTGATATGCCCGCCGCCCATGAAGATGACCGGCCTGTTCCCCAGCTCCACCATCGCTGCTCTGTTCATCGCGCTTGCGGCCACGGCCTGCTCGCCCGCACCCGAGGCGCCCGCGCCGCCCCTGGTACCGGCCGCCGAAAAACTCGCCGCCCACTCGGCCGAGTTCACCCGGCGGGTGGTCGAGGTGACCGACGGCGTGCACGTGGCCATCGGCTACGGCCTGGCCAACTCCATCCTGATAGAAGGTGACGGCGCCAACATAATCGTCGATACCACCGAGAGCGTGGAAGCGGCGCGGCCGATAAAGGCCGAGTTCGACCGCATAAGCCAGGCTCCGACGGCCGCCATCGTCTACACCCACAACCACGCCGACCACATCTTCGGCGCAGGCGTGTTCGCCGCCGATGACAGCCCCGAAGTGTTCTCGCACGCCACCACCTTGGAACGCATCGGCCACATCATGGGAGTGGTGCGGCCGACCATCTTCCGACGCTCGATGCGGCAGTTTGGCAACTACTTGCCCGATGGCGCGATGCCCAACAACGGCATCGGTCCCAAGCTCATGACCGACCACAGGACCAGTTCGGCCCTGCTGCCGCCCACCCGCACCTTCGACGGTGAACGCATGGCCGTGACCGTGGCAGGCGTGCGCATGGAACTCGTCCATGCCCCCGGCGAGACCCCCGACCAGATATTCGTGTGGCTCCCCGACAAGGGGGTCCTGATGCCGGGCGACAACTTCTACAAGGCATTCCCCAACCTCTACGCCATCCGCGGCACCACCTACCGTGATGTACGCGATTGGGTGGCAAGTCTGGACAAGATGCGGCGTCTAAGGCCCGAGCACCTGGTGCCCAGCCACACCGGTCCGCTGAGCGGGTCCGACAAGATCTTCAAAGCCCTTACCGACTACCGCGATGCCATACAGTTCGTCCACGACCAGACCGTGCTTGCGATGAACGATGGGCTCACGCCCGACCAGGCCGTGGCAAGGGTCCGGCTGCCCGAACACCTGGCCGCCAGTCCCTATCTCACCGAGTTCTACGGACGGGTCGATTGGTCGGTGCGCAGCATCTACACCGGCTACCTCGGTTGGTTCGCGGGCAACGCCACAGACCTCTCTCCGCTTAGCGACGACGCCCGCGCCGGCCACCTACTGGCGCTCGCCGGCGGCGCCGACCGCGTGCTGAGCGCGGCCCAGGCCGCACTGGAGACCGGCGACCCACGCTGGACGCTCGAACTGGCCGACGCCCTGCTGACGGCCGGACACCACACCGAACAAGCGCGCGGGCTACGTGTGGCCGGGCTGGAACAGCTTGCCTCTGAGGAGATAAGCGCCAACGGGCGGGCCTATTACCTGACCCAAGCGCGCGAGACGCTAGGATTTGAGATACCCACCTTCGATTCCGAGAACGCGCTCGACAGTCTGCTGGCCGGCTTGCCGGTGGCCAACTACATGTACGCTATGACCGTGCGGCTGGATGCCGGCAAGGCACTGGACGTGAACCGCAAGGTCACCTTCCGTTTCCCGGACGCGGGCCAGGACTACACCCTGCACGTCCGTCGCGGAGTGGCCGAGCTTAGCCCCCGGGCCGCAGATGACGCCGACATCACCGTGACCACAGACTCGATGGTGTGGAAGAGGATACTGGCCGGCAAGCGCAACCTGGTGGCGGCCTACGCCGCCGGCGAGCTGGAGGTCGAGGGCAGCTCGGTCGAGTTGGCCCGCTTCCTGTTGTTATTCAGGGCCGGCTAGGCCGCGGTCCGCTTCTTAATCGTCTCCATCACCGCGCCGGTCTCCTCGGCAATACTGGTGGGAACGATGAAACCTTCGGTCGAACGGATATCGTCGAGGTTATCGCGGATGTCCTCGGGGGTCGGAACATCGCCGGCCGGAGCGTCCCAACCGCCACCGAGTCCGGTGAAGATGCGTGCGTAGCGCCCGCCACCGACATCGAAGACCTCATGGCTGAAGTCGCAGTCCTCCGAGCAGAGGAATGCCACCAGGGGCGTTACGAACTCCGGGTCGAGTGCTTCTGCTAGCGGACCCAACAGGGCCTCGGTCATCCGGGTGCGGGCGATAGGAGCGATGACGTTCGACTTGATATTGTACTTGTCGCCCTCGACCGAGAGCACGTTGGACAGACCGACCAGCCCGCACTTTGCCGCAGCGTAATTGGACTGACCGAAGTTGCCGAAGATGCCCGCGCCCGAGCTTGCGAACACTAAACGGCCGTAACCGTTCTCTTTCATCGCCCGAAAGGCCGGCTGGGATACGTAGAAGGCACCCTTGAGATGCACATCGAGAACGATTTCGAGATCCTCGGGAGGGAGCTTTACGAAACTCTTGTCGCGCAGGATGCCGGCGTTGTTGACGACGATATCGACCTTGCCGAAAGCGTCGATGGCGGTCTTGATGATGTTCTCACCGCCTTCGGGCGTGGCCACCGAGTCGTAGTTGGCCACGGCCTTGCCACCTGCATCGATTATCTCTTGGACGGTCTGGTCGGCCATCGAGGAACCGGCTCCGGTTCCGTCGGACGCACCGCCCAAGTCGTTGACGACAATGCTGGCACCACGGCCGCCCATCATCATCGCGTATGTCTTGCCCAGGCCGCCGCCTGCACCTGTAATCACGGCCACACGGCCGTCGTAGCGAATCTCGCTCACCTGCTTACCTCCTAGGAATGGGGACGCGAATCTATAGCGAGGTGTGCTAGATACCTCAACGGGTCGCTTATCTAACCTTGTCGCGGAGGAAGTCCCCAATCTTGCCGATGGCCTCGCCCGCCTCGGGCAGTAAGGCGCCGAAGGCCTGGAAGACATGGATCATGTCCTCCCAGGCCTCGAAACTGACCTCAACCCCCGCCGCGCGAGCCAACTCGGCCAAACGGACCGAATCGTCATAGAGGACCTCGGCCGTGCCGACCTGAATCAGCAAGGGCGGCAGACCGGCCAGCCCGGCATACAAGGGGGAGACCGAGGGGTCCTTGGTCGAGGTCTGGCCGGCATAGGCAACGGCCATACGGTTGAGTACGGCCATGTCGATCATCGGGTCGATGTCGGCGCGCTCGGTTATCGAGCCCCCGGTCGCGGCCAGGTCCGTCCAAGGCGATATCAGGACAGCGGCCGCCGGTAGCGGGTCGCCCGCCTCACGAAGCGCCACCAGGGTGGCCGCGCTGAGCCCACCCCCGGCCGAGTCGCCGGCAATAGCTATACGCTCGGGCGCCACCGAGTTGGCCAGCAACCAGCGGTAGGCCGCCACCGCATCATCGACCGCTGCCGGGTGTGGGTGTTCGGGGGCAAGCCTATAGTCGAGCGCCAATGCCTTCATGCCCGAAGCCTCCGACAGGGAGGCCACCATGGCCCTGTGGGTATCGATGGAACCGATGCAGTAGCCGCCCCCGTGCAGATAGAGCAGGACACGGAACTCATCGGCCCCGGCCGCCGAGACCCACTCGGCCTTCACTCCACCGGCCAGCACCGTTTCGGTGGTCACGCCCTCGGGCAAAGAGGCCAGCACCGCCATTTCGGCCATGCCGGCACGCAACTGCTCGAAACTGGCGTCGGCCAGCACGGGCCGGGCTTCGAGCATTTCGATTACCACTTTTAGTTCTTCACTCGGCATCGCCACTGCCCTCCAATCTGTTGGTGGCAAAGACATGGTCCTGGACCGGACGGCCACCGATGAGATGTTCTTCGATGATGCGCTCAAGGACTTCGGGGGTGCAGGAGTGGTACCAAGTGCCTTCGGGGTAGACGACGGCGACCGGTCCCTTGTCGCAGATGCGCAGACAGTTGGCCTTGGTGCGGTAGACCGAACCGTCGCGGCCGGTCAGCTCCAACTCGTCGAGACGGGCCTTCAAGAAGTTCCACGACGCCAAGCCGTCGGCCTTCTCGCAGCACTGCGGGTCGGTCTGGTCGCAGCACAGAAAGATGTGCCGCTTGATGGAGGGCACGCCCAGGCTCTTGGCGACAATCTTGAGTTTTGCGCTCATTCGGTGACCGCACCCACCGAAGCGCTGCTGACCAATTTTGCATACTTGGCCAGCACGCCGGTCTTGTAGCGCGGCTCGGGCGGGCTCCATGCCGCCCGCCTACGGTCGAGTTCGGCATCATCGACGACAAGCTCTAGGCGACGCTGGTCGGCATCGATGTTTATTCTGTCTCCCTCCTCGACCAGCGCGATGGCACCGCCGGTGGCGGCCTCGGGGGCCACATGACCGACGACCATGCCGTAGGTCCCACCCGAGAAGCGGCCATCGGTTATAAGGCCGACCGAATCGCCCAGCCCCTTGCCGATGATGGCGCTGGTCGGCGAGAGCATCTCGCGCATTCCCGGCCCGCCCTTGGGCCCTTCGTAACGAATCACCAGAACGTCGCCGGCCTTTATGCGGTCGTTCATGATGGCCGTCATGGCGTCCTCCTCGCAGTCGAATACGCGGGCGGGGCCGCTTATCGTGCGCTGCTTTATTCCGCTTATCTTGGCCACGGCGCCCTCCTCGGCCAGATTGCCCCTTAGCACCGACAGATGGCCCTCTTGGTAGACCGGGTCATCAAAGGAACGAACCACGTCCTGCCCGGCCGGTGGGACCGACGGGATGTCGGCCAGATTGTCGGCAACGCTCAGGCCGGTGACCGTGATGCAGTCACCGTCGAGCAAGCCGCGTTCGAGCAGCATCTTCATGACCAGCGGTATGCCCCCCGTGCTGTGCAGGTCGGTGGTCACATACTGGCCCGAGGGCTTGAGGTCACAGAGCACCGGAACGCGTGCACGGATGCGTTCGAAATCGTCGAGCCCGAGCTCGACCTCGGCGGCGTGGGCTATCGCGAGCAGGTGGAGAACGGCGTTGGTGGAACCGCCCACCGCCATGACCACAGCGATGGCGTTCTCGAAGGCCTGGAGAGTCATGATGGTGCGCGGACGTAGATCGGCGGCGACAAGCCGCATCAAGGCACTTGCGCTCTCGGACGCGCTCTGGCCCTTCTCGGCGTCCTCGGCCGCCATCGTCGAAGAGAAGGGCAGGCTCATGCCCATCGCCTCGAAGGCGCTGCTCATGGTGTTGGCCGTGTACATCCCCCCGCAGGAACCTATCCCGGGGCAAGCGTTGCGCTCGATGGCCATGAACTCTTCACGGTCGATACGCCCGGCACCGTACTCACCGACGGCCTCGAAAGCGCTGACTATTGTGAGGTCGCGGTCTTGCAAGCGGCCTGGCTTGATGGTGCCGCCGTAAACGAACACGGCGGGTATATCGAGCCGGGCCATCGCTATCATCGCCCCCGGCATGTTCTTGTCGCAGCCGCCATAGGCGATGACCGCATCAAGGCTCTGGGCACGACAGACCGTCTCTATTGAATCGGCGATGACCTCGCGGCTGACCAGCGAGCACTTCATTCCCTCGGTGCCCATCGAGATGCCGTCGCTGACGGTGATGGTGCCGAAGGTCTGGGGCATCCCGCCGGCAGCGCGGATGGCGTCGGCACCGCGCCGGGCCAGCTCGCCCAGCCCCGCATTGCACGGCGTTATGTCGCTCTGTCCGTTGGCCACTCCGACTATGGGCTTGCCAAAGTCGTCATCACCAAAGCCGACCGCGCGTAACATCGCGCGATTGGGCGACCTCTGGTCACCGGCAGTGACCAAGCTCGAGCGGCGATTTAGCGGCGTTTTGGGGTCGCCGGCCATCAGTGAACGACCCTGGGAAGGTCGGTGGCGGCCTCTATCACTCCAAAGCGGGCCTCGTAACGGCTGATGTTCTCCCCGAGCGCACGCACGATGCGTTTGACGTGCTCGGGAGAAGTTATTGCGCGCGCCCTCAATCGTGCTGTCGATTTGGCGCCGGCCGAAGCCTGTGGTTCGACAAAGAGAAAGTCGAGAACGAACTCCTCCTTGCGGTGACTGACCAGCATGAGATTGCTGTAGACGCCAGTCGCAATCTCGGGGTCACTCTCGACGACAAGCCCGTCGCGTTTCTTCTTTTCACTATCCTGTTCGGCCATTGTCCTGTACCTGTCCTCCTTGGTCGTCGCCTGCCCGCTGCCTATTCAAGTTCGTCGGCACGTTCCTTGGCGGCCATCAGCGTCTCGGCCTCGGCCTCACCGTAGCGCCTGCCCCGGCCCACGCCTTCACAGACGCGCCCGGCCTCGGCCTTGAAACCGTTCCTCCCGACCAGCTCGCGCCAGAACGGAAAGGTCCGGCACTGTACCGGGCGTGCCTGGTAGACCGTACAGCGACCGTCACCGTCGAGGAAACGGCAGGCCTCTCCATCGATGGCCAGCTGCCGCCAACCGTCCTCATCTATGAAGGTATGGGCCTTCTTGAACGCGGCAAGCTCTAGCCCGAGATGGGCGGCCAGTTCGCCACACTCCTCTTCGTTAACGTAAACGTAGGCATAGCGGCCACGCTGCCGGCAGCACTCACCGCACTCGGTACACTCAAAACGAAGTTCGGCCATCGCCTGGACCCGGCCGGTATAATGGCCCGGCCCGGCCGATTGTCATAGCGCATTGAAGAGGTCCGGTCACCGTGTTAGTCGCGGCCCATGAGCCAGCCCACCGGCCAACTGAAGGTAGAAAGGGATAGCGAGGAGCCGGGGGTCGCCCTGGTCACTATCGACCGGGCCGAGGCCAGGAACCGCCTCTCGCGGGCCATGCTCGAAGGTCTGCGCCAGACCTGCCAGCAACTGGCCGACGACGAGGACGTCCGGGTCGTAGTCATTTGCGGCCGCGGCCGTGATTTCTCGGTCGGGGTCGACCTCGACGACAAAGAGCTCAACTCCATGGTCAAGGCCGACCTCGGCCAGCGTCGCCGTATGGTCCAGACCGGCCCCCGGCTGGTAGCGGCCATCCAGGCCATGCCTCAGACCACCATCGTGGCCATGCAGGGGCACTGTCTGGGCGGGGCCGGATGTATCGCGCTGGCCGCCGACCTGCGCGTGGCCGGAGCCGACCTCAAGTTCGGGATGCCCGAAGTGCTTCGTGGTATGAACATGAGCTGGCACTCGGTCCCGCTGATGGTCGCTCACTTCGGGCCGTCGCGGACCAAGGACCTGTTGTTGACCGGACGTTTTGTCGAAGCCGAAGAAGCGGTCAGTTGGGGCTTGGCCAACCGGTTGGCCGGGGCCGGGGACGCGGCCGTTCACGAGACCGCGCTGCTGTGGGCCCGCGAGCTTGCCAGCGGTGTGCCACCGATGGCAGCCTCGATGATAAAAGAAACGGTCAACGCCGTGGCCAACGCACACACCGCGATGGTCCACATGGACGCCGACCAATTCCTGCTCGCGCAAACGAGCGAGGACTTCCGTGAGGCCATGCTGGCCTTCCTCGACAAGCGCAGCCCCGAGTTCAAAGGAAGATAGCCATGCCGGCCGACCTTGAACCCGGTTTCTTTCTGCTTGCCGCGGCTGCGGTCGCCGCAGCCGTGGCACGCACGGCCTGGCGGCTTCGTGTCGGCGACGGCCTGCCGCTGGGCTACCCGCTAAAGGCCCTACCCGTGGTCCTGGCCATGGCGCTGGTGTGGCTCTACCCGGGTACCGACCGCGCCTATGCGCTTCTGGTGCTGGCCGGCCTGGCCGTTTCTTTGGCCGGCGACATGCTCATCATCCACGACCGGCTGTTCAAGGCCGCGCTGGTGTCCTTCCTTACCGCCCACGTCCTCTACTCGGTCGCCTTTGCCCGCCAGTGGGCCGAAATGTTCGGTGCCTTCCGAGGGACCTTCATGGCACCCCACGCGGTGGCACCGGTGACCGGACTTGTGGTCGGGACGGTCTTCCTTTTGGCGCTTTCGGTCTACCGGCGGCTCGAACCGGGCATAGAGACCGGGCTGCGGCGTCCGGTGGCCGTCTATGTCGGCGCGATAATGGTCATGGCCGGTCTTGCCACTCTTCGTCTGAGCGCCTGGTGGGAACCGGCCTCAGCGGTGGCCGCCTT
Source organism: Deltaproteobacteria bacterium (assembly GCA_046583395.1). Lineage (GTDB taxonomy): Bacteria > Desulfobacterota > Binatia > UBA1149 > CAYXZP01 > CAYXZP01. The sequence continues at coordinate 59,576 of JAYGCK010000004.1, read as the reverse complement.
GGGGGCTTGGTTGTTCGTGGCCTCCGACACCGCACTTGCCTTGGACCGTTTCGCCGGCCGCTTCAAAGGCCGGCCCTGGAGACGGGAACTGACGGTGGGCCCCTGCTACTACGCCGGTCAGATTCTGATTGCCTGCTCGGTGGCCCTTTCCTGAACCACGAAAAAGGGCGCGCCGACTGGGGACCAAGTCGGCGCGCCCACAGGCCCGGAAACGGTTCGGCAACCTAGATGGTCACCATCTCCGGTTTCATGGCCAGAGCAACAGACATTCAGTCGGCAATCGCACCGGTATGACCCAGCCCAACCGTTACCGGCTGGAAGTCCGGGTAGGCATGCATGCCGTGCTCGGACTGGTCGAGGCCCTCGAACTCGTCCTCCTCGCTGACCCTCAGACCCATCGTGGCGCGGATAACGCCGAAGATGATCAGGGCCGAACCAAAGGCGAACACACCGTAAGCAGCTACACCGATCAGTTGGTTCACAAACTGCTCCATGCCCCTCATCTCACCGAAAAGGCCTACCGCCAACGTACCCCAGATGCCGCAAACCAAATGGACGGAGATGGCACCGACCGGGTCGTCAATCTTGATCTTGTCAAAGAACATGACCGAGTAGACCACGATGACACCGGCGACCAGGCCGATGATGATGGCCGACCACATGGCCATCTGGTCGGCGCCGGCGGTGATGCCGACGAGACCGGCAAGGATGCCGTTTAGAGCCATCGACAGGTCGGGCTTTTTGGAAACGATGGTCGAAGTGAACATCGCCGACAGGCAACCGGCCGAGGCCGCCAGGCAGGTCGTTACCAAGGTAAGCGAGACCAGTGCCGGATCGGCGCTCAGTACCGAGCCGCCGTTGAACCCGAACCAACCGAGCCAGAGCAGAAACACACCGATGGCCGCCAGGGGCAGACTGCTGCCCGGGATGGCGTTGATAAGGCCGTCCTTGGTGTACTTGCCGAGACGCGGGCCGAGCAACATCGCTCCGGCCAACGCTCCCCAACCGCCCACCGAGTGGACCAGGGTCGAACCGGCGAAATCATAGAAGCCGAGGCCGTCGAGCCAGCCGCCGCCCCATTTCCACGAACCGGCCACCGTGTAGACAAGCGCAACGAAGATGGTCGCAAAGACCATGAACGAATTGAGCTTGATACGCTCGGCCACCGCTCCCGACACGATCGTGGCCGCCGTGGCCGCGAACATCGCCTGGAACAGGAAGTCGGTCCAGTAGGTGTAACCGCCGCCGGCGTACTCGATTGTCTGGTCGGCCGCACCCGGGAACAGCCCGAAACCGGCGAACCCGAACCAACCATTGAAGTCGCCCGGGTACATGAGGTTAAAGCCCACCAGCGCGTAGGTAATAATCCCCACACATACGATGAAGGTGTTCTTGAAAAGGATATTGGTCGTGTTCTTGGCCCTGGTCAGCCCCGACTCGAGCGTGGCAAAACCAAGGTGCATTGTGAATACCAGCCCCGCGGCCAGCATCATCCAGATGTTGTTGGCCGTGAACATCTCCTGCGAGACGCCATCCTCGGCCAGCGCAACGCCGTAACTGCTAAGCAGCAGCACCCCCGCGGCGATAGCGATTGTCAGAGTTCTTGCTGTCATTGTCCCTCTTCCTCCTAAGTAATTCGGACCCAATTAGGCCCCCGACTGAACGATCGTTGTTTTATAAGCACAAACGATGCCAACTCGGGCCGTCCCCGAAGCCCGTGGATGTCTGCGCCTGAGGCCGCAATGCGCACAAAACGGCTACCTGGAAAGCCCTTGCTGCCTTATCCGTGGGCGCGGCCATGCCCACCCCGCGGGCATGGCTTCCCCCTCCGACCTTGACTCCAAATTCACTAGCAGCGATAAGAATTTGTTATGGACGTTAAGGCTTTGCGCGCCTTCGTGGCCGTGGCCGAGGCCGAGAGCTTCACCCGCGCCGGCCGCCGCCTGAAGGTCACTCAGTCGGCCATCAGCCAACAGGTCCGCAGTCTGGAGCAGAACCTCGGCAGCCCGCTGTTCACCCGCCAGTCGCGCACCGTCGCACTGACCCAGGCCGGCGACGTACTGCTACCCTACGCGCGCCAGATAATCGCCAAGGTCGAGGAGGCCATCGCCGTAGTGAGCGACTTTGAGGCCGCCGGCCGCGGGCGTATCTCTATCGGCGCCGGCGGTGAAATCTGCCAACACGTACTTCCCGAACTACTGCGCGAGTTCACGACGAGGTTCGGCAAGATAGAGGTCCGGGTGGTATCGGGCTTTACCGAGCAAACGCTCAAGCGCACTCTCGAGGGCACCGTAGATCTCGGCCTCTTGCTGCTTCCGGTCACGCACTCGGCCCTTATCGTAGAAGAGCTGCCACGCGACGAATTGGTGGCCATCGCACCCGCAGGCCACGACTGGGAGGGGCTCGACCGCGTACGCGCCAAGGACGTCGTCGGGCAACCCTTTATCGCCTATGCCCGGGCCAGCAGCACCTTCAGGATAGTCGAGCGTTTCCTCCTCGAAGCCGGCGTCTTTCCTTCGATGGCCATGGAGATAAGCGACCTTGAGGCGGTAAAGAAGATGGTCGAGTCGGGGCTCGGGGTCTCGGTAGTGGCTGGGTTCGCGGTCAAGGAAGAGGTCGCAGCGGGCCGGCTTATCGCACGTCCGCTGGCACCCGGAGGCCTCTATCGTTCCTGGGGAGTGGTACGCAGATCGGCCGAAGCGACCCCGCAGTCCCATCGCGCCTTTGTTTCAGTCTGTAAGGAGCTGTTCCCCCGGCTGGTCGAACACGGCGCCGGACGGAACTAGTCGCGGAGCAAGACGTCGAGTACCAAGCGGGCCCGCCCGAGCAGCCGGCGGATTACCCCGTAACGGCCTACAAAGGCGCGCAGCTTGACTATCGCCTTGCGCTGCAGGCGGTAGCGGTCGAGCTTCTTGGCCTTGGGCTTGCTGCCGGAGGCACGCTCGAGCGGTTCCCAGAGACCCTCTAGCGGATGCCCCCAAAGCGCGAGGTCGGCCGGGTCGAGCTTGGCAATCATCTCTTGGCAAAGCGCCAGCCGGTCGGGGTCGGAGGCAATCTCGGCGGCCCACTTCTCAACCGAACCGGTGGTCGGCCGGCTATGCTTGGCCACACCGATGGGGTCGCCAAGTCCCTTGCCGGACTGCTGGTGCTCGCCATAGTTGACGGCCGAGGCCTCGTGCTCGACCCCTATGAACTCGAAGATGCCACGCATGACCGGCTCGGGGTCGGCGACTAGATTCTCGTAGACGACCTGAAAGGTCGGCACCTTCTTGTCGCGCAGGAATTTGGCGATTGCGGGCACGTACCGCTCGGTAATCGGATTGTAGGCATGGGCGGCGCGGTAGTCGCTGTCGAAGAACGATTCGGCATAGGAACTGAACACCGCCAGCGGATGGCGGGTCAGCACGACATAGCGTGCGTCGGGATAAATCGTCGATATGAAATCGAGCACAAGCGCATAGGCCGGGGTCTTGTCGAGGAAGAACACCTTACCAGGCGCGGTCGACAGCATGCGTTGATACAACGTGTCGGAGTAGGCTCGGCAAGCATCGATATAGTCCTGCTCGCCGTCGGGAAGCTCGGCTACGAACTCGCGCATTGACTCGGCCGCTAACACGGCGTCGTAGGGCGCCCGGTCGACCTTGTCGTAGTAACCGAGGTGGGCCAGCGGGGTAAGCATGTGCGGCTCGGGCCGGCCGTATATAAGCGAATGCGAACCGATCATGCGGGCCAGCATGGTCGACCCCGAGCGCGGGGAACCGACCACGAATACGACCTTGCTGCGGAATTCCTCAGCCATGGCCAGCCATCCTAACAGAACGCGACGTCCGGTGCCGGGGCCGTGCTCTTAAAGGCGCGCCTCGACCCACTGCCACAGATCGTCCATGACCTGGTCACGGTTGGTCTCGTTGAGCATCTCGTGGCGGCCGCCGGGGTAAACGATAACGGTCTTGTCCTGGCTCGAGAAACCGGCGACGTAATCGCTGGCGCCTTCGGCGCTGCACAGCGGGTCATCCTCGCCGTGGATAAGCAGTACCGGCAGCCCTATCTCATGGGCGCGGCCGGGAAAGGTCATGATGCCTTCGGCCAGGCGCAGGTACAGCTCGGGGTCGACCCTGTCGCGCAATATCAGGGGATCGTCCATGTAAGCTTTTTGCATCTCGGGGTCCTTGGTCAGCCTGGAGGGGTCGATTGAACGGTCGCTACCGTCAACGAGCGGAACGATGGCCGGACCCGAAAGGACCAGGCTGTCAGGAGTAGGCCGGCCGGCCAACAGATAGGCGGTAGCGACCAATCCGCCCATCGAATGGGCCAGCATGAACAGCGGCCCCCCGCCGGCCCGGGCCCTGGCCATGAACAGTTCGAGGTCGTCCAAGAGGTCCTCGAAGCGTGCGACCCAGCCTCGCCGGCCCTCGGAAAGTCCGTGGCCCCGGTGATCATAGGCATTCACCCGGAGCCCGCGACCGGCCAGCATCTCGGCCAGCGGCCGGTAGCGGCCACTGTGCTCGCTCATGCCGTGGACGAGCAAGACCGTGGCCCTCTCGGCACCCTCGGGGAGCCAGCTCTGCCAGAAAAGCCCGGTCCCGTCACCGGCAGCCAAGTGTCCGCTTTCATGGGTCATCATGGAATTCCGGCCCCCGGCGGCCCCTCATAGGACAGGGGGCCGGGCCTGTCGAGACGGCCGCGGCGACGGCCTGCCGCCGCCGCCCCCCCGAACGGACCGGACCTGCCCCGAACGGCAACATCCAAGGCCCCCGCCAGGAGGGCCGCTTTCACGGGCCCCTAGGTCCTTGGCCGGAAATACCCGGAGGGGGGGGGTTGACGGAGCCGCGGCAAATCTGTCAAAAAGGGAAATGACTAGGGGAAAACCCTTATGCTAGAGTCAGTTCTCTTGATAACCGGTTTCGTCCTCCTCGGACTCTTCTTCCCCGAGGCCTGAAGCCCGGAGCGGGCCCGAAAGGCCGCCCGCCGCTACACCGGCCCGTAGCTCAGTGCAGGGTCGGCCCACTGTCGTCCTTGCCCATCCGCTTTCGCTGAAGACGCCGGAACTGCCAACGGTACCAGACCCGCCGAAGCTCTTTCAGGCTCAGCGGAAACCCCGAAAGGTCCAGACCCGGACCACCGCCCGCCGAACTCGTGGTGCCACTGCGTTGCCACCACTTCAGATAGAGGTAACCGAATCCCATCCCGCCAAAGTGAGCGGCGTGCGCGATGCCGGTGCCGGTCTGCTCTATGGCCTGGATGAACTCTATGGCCATCAGGAAGACGACCAACGTCCGCACCTTTATCGGGAACATGAACCACAGGTAGACCTCCCGGTTGGGGAACCACACCGCGTAGGCCATCAGTATCCCGTAAATCGCGCCCGAGGCGCCCACGCTCGGGGTCACCGTCCCAAAGCGCACCAACGTATAAACGATGGCGCCACCCACCGCGCACAAGAAATAGTATTTGAGGAAAAAGGTCCGGCCCCAACGATCCTCGAGCTCGGAACCGAACATCCACAGCATGAACATGTTCATGGCCAGATGCCACACGCTGCCGTGGAGGAACTGGTAGGTGAACAGGCGCCACAACTCGAACCCGGCCACGCTTTCCGGAATCAGCCCGAAGGCCTCGATAAGGAACCGGCGGCCACCGAACGCCTCGGCAAGGTAAACGGTCGTACAGGCGATCATCAGCGCCTTGACCGTCGGCGGCACGCGTGCGCCCGGACCTATGCCAAGCCCGCCACCCCCCGGGGGTGCGAATCGATACCTTTGATGCTGGGCCATACCGGGATGCTAGGAAGGTTCAGAGATAGGTCAGCCAGCCGGCCCGCTCGGATATCTCGCCCTTGATGGCGGCAAAATACTCGTCTTGGACCCGGCGAGTGACCGGCCCCGGCCCACCCTCGCCGATGCTACGGTCATCGAGCGAACGGATTGGCGTTATTTCGGCGGCCGTACCCGTAAAGAAGGCCTCGTCGGAGATGTATATCTCATCACGGGTGAACCGTTCCTCGACCACCTCAACCCCGGCGCCGGACAGCAGGTCAATGGCCGTGTTGCGGGTGACACCCTCGAGAACAGTGGCGATAGGCGGGGTCTTGACGCGCCCGCCCCGGACTATGAACAGGTTCTCACCGCATCCCTCGGCAGCGTAGCCGTCGGTGTCGAGCATCAGGGCCTCGTCGTAGCCCGCCCGCCTCGATTCGAGGCTGGCCAGGATGGAGTTGACGTAATGACCGACGGCCTTGGCCTTGGTCATCTGGCTGTTGACGGCAAAACGCTGAAAAGAGGATGTTTTGACCTTAATCCCGTTGGTGATGCCGTCCTCGCCCAGGTACGAGCCCCAGGGCCACACGGCAACGCTCATGTTTATGGGGTTATCGACCGCAGCCAGCCCCATCTCGCCGTCACCGACAAAGACTATCGGCCGTATATAGCACTCCTCGAGCTTGTTGGCGCGGATGGTCTCCAAACATGCGGCCGCCATCTCATCGACCGTGTACGGAGCATCGATGCCGAGAATGTGGAGCGACTGCCACAGCCGCTTCATGTGGTCGTCAAGCCGAAAGACGGCCGAACGGCCGTCGCTGCACTTGTAACAACGCACGCCCTCGAAGGCACCGAGCCCGTAATGAAGGGTGTGCGTGAGGACGTGGACCTTGGCGTCGTCCCAGGCGACGAGTTCTCCGTTCATCCATATAAAATCAGCCTTTTCCACACGCCGACTCGTATACGGCGGGATTGGCGGCGTCAACGGGTTATCGCGAAGTGTCTTTCGTAAGCGGCGCGCACTCGTTGGCAGGTCGCGTCGTAGTTCGCCGACAGTTCGGCTCCTGCATCCCTTGCAGTGAAACCCAGTCTAAGGGCCAAGGGTTCGAGCTCGTGAGGATCGTCCCCCAAGCGTTCGACGGGACGGTCGCGCTCGAGCCGCAAGCGGGATTCGAGACGGCGCAAGAATCGATAGTCCTCGATGAGGGCTGCCGCCTCGTGTGCGCCTAGAAGTCCGTTGTCGGCGGCTGCGGCCAGAATCGACAGCGTCGAACGCTGGCGCATTCCGGGCTGGCGGCCGCCGTGGCCGAGCCCGAGCATCTGGGCCAGGAAATCGATATCGGCCAATGCCCCGCGCCCGCTCTTTATGTTGCGTCCCCGGCTCGACTCGCGGGCCAGTTCGGCTTCCATGCGGCGCCGCATTCGGTCAATCTCGGCCACACCTGCACTGTCGAGGCCGGCCCCGTAAACAAAGCCTTGGCGCAGGTCTTCGATTCGTGCGGCCAGTTCGGTGCCTCCGTACACCACCCGCCCCTTGATGTGAGCCTGGCGCTCCCACAGTGCCGCCTCACCGGCATGGTACTCGGCAAAACGCGCCAGCGAGACCACCAGCGGTCCGCTCGAACCCGAAGGCCTGAGCCTGGTATCGACCTGGTAGGCAATCCCGTCGCGGGTCCGGGTCTGCAAGAGCGCCAGCGACCGTTGGGCCCAGCGCGTGGCCAGCGCGTGGCAACCGGCATCGTAATCGGCACTGCCGGTATCATAGACAAAGATGAGGTCGAGGTCGGAACCATAGCTCATCTCGCGACCGCCCAGCTTGCCGAGTGCAAGCACGGCCAGGTCGAGCCTACCCAAGTCGCCTCGGGCCTGGTCTGTGCCAAGCAGGTCACGGGCGGCATCGAGCGCGGCGGCAAGAGTGACCTCGCCGAGAAGGCTCAACTGCACGTGGACCTCCGCGTCGTCTATCGCACCACCGAGGTCGGCCATCCCGATGCGGACCAGATGTCCGGTGCGGAACAGACGAAGCTGGGCCAAGAGCGGCTCCTCGTCACCGCTGGTCTTGGTCTCGGCGACCGGAGCGGCGAGCCGCCCGACGATTTCCGCGGCAAGCTCGGCGCGTTCGGGCTGACGCTCATGGTCGGCCGTGCGCGCCAACCAATCGAGCAGCTCGGGACGTCCGACCAGCAGCCCGGCCAGATACGGACTGCTCGAAAAGAGCACTGCCAGAATTCGCATCGCCGATTCCGAGCCGCTCAACAAAGCCGCGTAACTGGTGTGGGCACCGGCACGAACGAGAAAGTCAACGAGCTTGTCGAGCGATGACTGGGGGTCGGAGGATATCGCGGCCGCTTCTACCAACGACGGTGCCATCGCGGCCACGGCCCGCGTGCGCTGCCCGCCGGTGTCGGTCTCTGTGGCCGATTGCAGGCGCGCCAAGGCTCCGGCCGCGCGCTCGCCGTCACCAAAGCCGAGCTGTTCGAGCAGGTCAGCGGCCCCGCGCAAACGGCCGGCCTCAAGATGGGCGAATAAGGCGGCACTTAGCGGGTCCGAGGAGGCGCTGCCCTGGCCGCTCTCGGGTGGGCGCAGTTCGTGGAAGCGCAAAAAGACCTCGTGCACACACCCGGTGTGGCGGCCCCAGTCGCGTTCGAAGTTCGCGACCTCATCCCCGCCCAGGTCGCGGCCGCGCCGGCCGCTCCCGTAGCCCAAACGCCTGGCCAACTGGCGGAGACCTTCGGGGGCGGTGGGCAGGGTATGGGTCTGGCGCTGCTCTGGAACCTGGACGGCGTGTTCGACCTGCCGCAAGAACCCGTAGGCCTGGCGCAGGCCCATGGCCTGCTCTGAACCGATAAAACGGTGCTCCTCGAGAAGCTCGAGCGCGCGGACCGTGCCGCGTTCGCGCACGCCGGTCTCGTGTCCGCCGTGAACGAGCTGCAAGAGCTGGGTAACGAACTCAATCTCGCGGATACCGCCCGGGCCGATCTTGACGTCGCGCACGGCGCGACCGCTCCCGCTTTGAGCTTGGTCGATGCGCGACTTCATGAGCCTGAGGTCCTCGGCCGTGCGGTAATCGAGGTGGCGGCGGTATATGAACGGGGCCACCCGCTCGATGAAGTCACGGCCAAGCTCGAGGTCGCCGGCCACGGGACGGGCCTTTATCAGAGCGCCACGCTCCCAGGTCTCCCCCGCACGCTGGTAGTAATCGAGCGCGGCCTGGGCCGAGCAGACCAGGGGGCCATCACGCCCGTAGGGTCTGAGCCGCATATCGACACGAAAGCAGGACGACGGATAACCGGTGCCGGCGAGCATCGCGGTAAGCCGTTTGGCCAATTGGTCGAAGAAGGGAGCCACCGAACCACTGCCGGTCCGGTCCGAGCCCGCGTGCAGATAGATGAGATCGACGTCCGAACTATAGTTGAGTTCCGAGCCGCCGAGCTTGCCCAACCCCAGAACGACGAAGCCCAGGGGGCGCCCTCTGGCATCCAAGGGCTGCTCGCGTTCGGCGGCCAGTGCCTGTCGGCTACCGGCAAGCGCGACCTCGATAACACCTTCGGCCAGACGGCTGAGCTGCGCGGTGGTCTCGGCTGTCCCGGCAAGGCCTAAAAGCTCACGGCCGCCGATGCGCAACATCTCGTCGGCCACGTGTTCGGCCAGCCTGGCCTGCAGACGGCCAGCCTCAGAACCGGACGGCGGTCCCTTGCCGTTGGCATCATCGTATACCGAAGCAAAAAGTTGGGGCCATCCGGTCCCGCGCGCGAGCAACCGTCTGGCCAAGGCCGGGCTCGAACCAAGCAGGAAGCAGAGATCGCCCAGTCTTTCGGCCGTCAGGCCCGAAAGACCACGGCCGACGTCGCTCTCGGTCAAACGCTCGATGAAGCCCCGGGCAAGCGCCGGCGACGGGGCCTGCCCGGTGGCATCACTAAGGCCGCCGGCGGGTTGGAAGGCCTTGGGCATCTAGGCAAAAAAAATACCACCGTGGCGGACAATTTGCCCGCCACGGTGGATTGTTTCGTTGAACGCCGGCAGCGGCCAGCGCCGATACCTTAGAGCCCTTTCTTGAGGCCGGGGGCCGGCTTGAAGCCGACCGTCCGGCTGGCAGAAATCTGAATCTCTTCGCCGGTCTGGGGATTGCGGCCTGTGCGAGCGCCGCGCTTTCGCACGGTGAAGGTGCCGAAACCGGAAATCGACAGTCTCTTGTCCTTCTTGATGCCCTTGGAAATGCCGACAATCGTGGCGTCGACGGCCCCCGCTGCGCCGCGCTTTGATAGTCCCGTCGCCTTGGCAACGGCTTCGATGAGATCGGATTTTGTCATGCTGTCTCCTTCCTTTGCTTCTGGGTTTTTCTTGCCCGGCCAACCCGGACCAGCGCACAGGATGCCGCGCCTTGCCCCGTCCTGTCAACGGATTCGAAGCAGGTGCGGCGATTTTCTTCGTTCTAGCTAGAAGTTCTGCACAGACGTTCCGGATTCCCAACTGGAACCTCGGACATCCACGCGTGCAGGTCCGCCTCGGCCCGGCTGCCAAGCGCCTTCTTTTTCTCGCGTCCTCGCAGACGCCGGCCAAGCGGGGGGAACAGCCCGTAGTTGGCGTTCATCGGCTGGAACTCGCGCCGGCTACGTTCGGTCACGTAATCGAGCAGCGAACCCAAGGCCGTGGTCGACGGCGGCGAGGCCGGCTCGAGCCCCCCCAACAGGCGGGCCGCGTTGAGCCCGCACAACATTCCACTGGCCGCCGACTCTACATAACCCTCGACACCGACAAGCTGACCGGCCACGAACACGCCCCGGCTACCGCGTACCATCAGTTCGCGCGTCAGAGCGCGCGGCGAATTGATGAAGGTGTTGCGGTGGAGGCTGCCCAGCCGCACGAACTCGGCCGCTTCCATCCCCGGAATACTGCGGAAAACACGTCGCTGCTCACCGTAGGTCATCTTGGTCTGGAAACCGACCATGCTCAGCAGGCGGCCTTCCCGGTCGTCCTGTCTCAACTGCACCACCGCATGTGGCCGGCTGCCATCGGGCGGCTGGAGCCCGACCGGCTTCATGGGACCGAACCTGAGAGTATCGCGCCCGCGCCGGGCCAGCTCCTCGACCGGCATGCAGCCTTCGAAGTAGGTGCAACGCTCGAAGCTCTTGAGCGGAACCTTGTCGGCCTCCATCAACGCGTCGATGAAACCCTCGTAGGTCTCCTGGTCGAGCGGGCAGTTCACATAGTCGTCCCCGCCCTTGTTGTAACGCGAGGCCCTAAAGGTACGGGTCATATCGACGGAATCGGCCGTGATGATGGGAGAGATAGCGTCGTAGAAATAGAGGTGCTCGGTGCCGATGAAACGCGCCAGCGACCGGCTCAGCTCGGGCGAGGTCAAGGGCCCCGTGGCAACGATACAGACCGGCCCATCGGGGATGTCGAGCAGTTCTTGGCGGTGTATGGTCACGCTGTCGAGTCCCTCGACGGCGGCCGTCACACCTTCGGCAAAGCGTACGCGGTCCACAGCCAGGGCGGAACCGGCGGGCACGGCCACCTCGTCGGCGACCTTCATCACCAGCGAGCCCATCGCTCGCATCTCGCGCTTCAGCACTCCGACCGCGGTCATCGTGCTGTTGTCGCGAAAGGAGTTCGAGCAGACCAGTTCGGCCAGACGGTCGGTCTTGTGTGCGTCCGTGCTGCGGCAGGGACGCATCTCGTAGAGATCGACCCCGACTCCGGCCTGAGCGAGATGATAGGTGGCCTCGCTGCCGGCCAGCCCGCCGCCAATCACCGTTACCCGTTCGCTCACGCTCAGGCCTGCTCGGCTGTCACTTCGCCGATGCTCTCCTGGTACTCGCAGTCCTCGCTGGGGCAGCGTCTGACCGTGCCGGCACGCTTGGTGGTCTTCTCGACCACGAAGGCCGCGTCGCACTCCGGGCAGGGCGCCTCGACCGGCTTGTCCCACAACGCGAACTCGCACTTGGGATAGCGATTGCACCCGTAGAACACCCGGCCCCGGCGCGAGACCTTGCGCATCATCTCACCCTCGCCGCAGCCGAGCGGCTCGGGCGGACAGGCCAGCCCGATCGGCACCGGGCGGTTGAGAGAACGCACGTTCTTGCATTCTGGGTAGGCCGAACAACCGAGGAACTTACCGTAGCTCCCCCATTTGTATTGCATCGGACTGGAGCACTCGTCGCAGACCTCTCCGGTCTCCTCGGGTTCCTCAATCTCGATGGTGCCGTCGTCCAGGCGAACGAAGTTGCTGGTGAACTTACAGTCCGGGTAGTCGGGGCAGGCCAGGAACTCCCCGTTCTTGCCCCACTTGACGACCAACTTGTGGCCACAGTTCTCGCAGGGAAGTTCGGTCTCCTCGACGCGCCCCTTGACGTCGGGCATCTCCACCTTGGCCTTTTCCAGATTGGCCTTGAAGGGTTCGTAGAATCGCTTTGTGACCGTCAGCCAATCCTCGCTTCCCCCCTCCACCAGGTCGAGATGGTCCTCAAGCCCGGCGGTGAACTCCACGTTGAGGATGTCGGGGAAGGCCTCGGTAAGAAGGTCGGTGACCAGTTCGCCCAACTGCGTGGACAGCAATCGCCGGCTGTCGTCCTGGGTGACGTACTCGCGCCCGATGATGGTCGACATGATAGAGGCATAGGTCGAAGGCCGGCCGATGCCGTTCTCCTCGAGTTCGCGAATGAGAGATGCCTGCGTGAACCGAGGCGGCGGCTGGGTGAAGTGCTGGGCGGGCTCCAAGCCGGACATACCCAGCCCCTGGCCTTCGGCAAGCTCGGGCAGGGCGCCGATGTCATCGTCGTCGTCGGAGGGCTGGTCGCGACCCTCCTCGTAAATCTTGAGAAAACCGTCGAACTTCATCACCTGCCCCGAGGCCCTGAACACGCAATCATCGCTCGATATGTCGACGCTGGTCTGGTCGTAGGCCGCCGGCCGCATCTGACTGGCGGCAAAGCGGTTCCACACCAAGGTGTAGACCTTTAGCTCCTCGGCCTTGAGGTGTTTGGCCACCGCCGCAGGCGGCAGATCCATCGAAGCCGGGCGTATGGCCTCGTGAGCGTCCTGCGCGGCCTTCTTGGTCTTATAGGCGTTGGGCTTGTCGGGAAGATAGTCCTGGCCGTACTCCTTCTTTATGTAGCCGCGCACCGCATCGATGGCCTCGGGGGCCGAACGCACCGAATCGGTGCGCATGTAGGTTATAAGCCCGGTCATCCCATGCTCGCCGAGGTCTACGCCCTCGTACAGGCGCTGGGCCGCCGACATGGTGCGGCGGGGCTGGTAACCGAGCTTGCGCGAGGCCTCCTGCTGAAGCGTCGAGGTGATAAAAGGCGGCGGAGCCTTGCGCGTGCGCGCCGAGCGCTTGATGGCCGCGACATTCCAATCGTCGCGACCCTGGAGACGGCTGATGATATCGCCGGCCTGTTTCTCGTCGCCGATGAAGAAGGCCTCGTCCTTCTTGCCCTCGCGCAGCTTTGCCAGATCAATCTTGCTGCCGCCGACCTCGATGAGGCGCGCCTTGAACACGGCGTCCTTATCATCGGTCGGGTTGAGCGAGGCGGTGATGCTCCAATACTCGACGGCCTCGAAGGCCTTGATGGCACGGTCGCGTTCGACAATCAGATGGACGGCCACCGACTGCACGCGTCCGGCCGAAAGACCACGACGCACCTTCTCCCACAGCAATGGACTTATCTGATAACCGACCAGACGGTCTATCAGACGGCGGGCCTGCTGCGCTTCGAACTTATCGATGTCCAGTTTTCCCGGCTTGGCGATGGCGTCCTTGACACCCGAACGCGTAATCTCGTTGAACAGCACCCGGTGCACCTCACCCTTGAAGGACTTGGGCACGACACGCTCGGCAATGTGGTAGGCAATGGCCTCGCCCTCACGGTCCGGGTCGGGTGCCAGATAGAGCGCGTCCTTGCCCTTGAGCGCAGCCTTGAGCTCCTTGATGACCTTGCCCTTGCCGTGGATGATTTCGTAGTCGGGCTTGAAGTTGTCGTCGACGTCAACACCGAGCTTGCTCTTGGGCAGGTCGGCGATGTGACCGACCGAGGCCTTGACGAGGTAGTCGCGGCCGAGATAGCGCGACAGCGTCCGCGCCTTGGCGGGCGACTCCACTATGACAAGCTTGGTTGCAGCCATCCTCTGATACGGGAAGCCCGTCGGGCCGCAGTTGTCAACCCCCCCCCCGTTCGGGCGGAGTCTCACCGTGGCCCGGAACAGGCCGCTCGACGTGCGTTCGGCCAGTCCCCCGATTTCGAGCGCTGTTAACAACTCCAAGACGCGTGCGCCGTCAAACCCGCTGGCCGAAACCAACCCGTCGAGCAGCTGGGGACCGTCCCTGAGAAGGGCGAGAAGCCGCGACCTATCGGGCTTATCCGGACTTTCGGCATCCCCGGCACCGGCCGCGGCCCCGGCTGCGGGACCGAGTCCGAGGACCGCGAACATCTCGCCGGTATCGATGAGCGGGCGGGCAGTTCATCGGCGCACTGGCTAAACAGGGCCCGTGGCGAGCCGGCCCGCCGCGGGGGCAATGACCGGACTGTTATTTAAGTCCGGCCCGGCCAGGCGCGCATTCGGCCGAGGCCGCGGCATCGGAGGCCGCCGAACGAAGCGCTTCGGCAAAGCCCTTGCCTGCGGCCGCGCTCATCGAAAAGCCCGCCGTCGAAAGGTCCACGGAAAGGCCGTCGTCGCCGCCGGACAAGGCCAACCGAAGCACCGCCGGCCCCTCGTGGCCCGGGTCCGTTTCGACCTCGTATTGGCCGGCCAATAGCTCGACGCGCCCGCGCTCGGGTAGCAGACGCCGGTTGGCCAGCACCCGGTCTCCGAGCGCGGCGGTACTGAAGCCAGCCTCCTGCAATACCCGTGCGGCCCCGCAAAGCAGCGCCCGCTCGGCGCCGCTAGGCGCCACGGCCTGCGCGGCCGGCTGTCCGGCCGGCCCGGCCGACGGGGAACGCGGCAGGAGCAAAACGCGCAAGGTGGCGCAGCCCGGCAGGACCAGGACCGCTGTCGAGAGCAACAGGCCCGTGCACAACCGTCGTGGCCATGGCGAGACGAACTTCACAGCGTGGCCAGGAAGTTACCGAGCAACTGCTTGCCGGCCTCTGTCAGTATCGATTCGGGATGGAACTGAACGCCGTCGATGGCCATCTCCTTGTGACGAAGACCCATAATCTCGCCCTCGGCCGTCCACGCGCTTATCTCGAAGTCCTCGGGAATGCTGGCACGTTCAACGATGAGCGAATGATAGCGTGTGGCGGTAAAGCCCTGTTCGAGCCCCTCGAAAATTCCGCGGCCGTCGTGCTCTATCGGCGAGGTCTTGCCGTGCATTAGACGGTCGGCGCGTACGATTCGGGCCCCGAAGGCCTGGCCGACGCACTGGTGCCCGAGGCACACGCCGAGGACCGGGACCTGGCCGGCCATGGCCTTTATGAGGTCAACCGAGATGCCGGCCTTGTCCGGGTCGCAGGGGCCCGGCGAAACAAGCAGGGCCGAGGGCGACCTGGCCTGGACCTCCTCGACCGAGATACGATCGTTGCGGTGGACCTCTATCTCGGCACCCAGCTCGCCCAGGTACTGAACCAGGTTGTAGGTGAACGAGTCATAGTTATCGATCATCAACAGCACGGCCCCATCCTACGGCGTGCGACCGGAACTTCCAGCGTAGCCCTCAGAGCGAGCCCCGTGACAAATAGGCCGGACGGACGCGACGCGCTAAATAACAGATGGGTCATTGATACCGACGGGCCCGCCGTCGTGCACGGGAACGGCCGCAGGCCCGGCCGCTCATCGAGACCTTGTGCCCCGAGGCCGACCGGCTCATGGTAAGAGCAGCGGTCAAGCTCGGGCTCAGTGGCCGTTCAATCGTACGCACGACCCGCGTTGCCCGTACTATCGCCGACCTCGCCGACAGCGAACTGATTGCGGCCGCGCACATCGGCGAAGCGCTAGCATGCCGGGGTTGGCCGTCTTGACTCACCGCGCTGCTGGAGCACAGATTGAAAGTCCGCGGCAGGCCCGCGGCCTTCCTTGACAGCCCCTACGACATCTCCGCTCAGGACAAAGCTCGGCGCGGCCGTCGCAATGGCCATGCTGGTGGCGGCAACCACCGCCGTGGCCTCGCCCAAGCCCGGTTCACGCCCGCCCGTGGCCGAGACCACCTTCGAAAGCGTCGACTCGGTGGTGGCCGCGCAGTGGGACTTCCCCGCCGAAGGTAACGCACCGTTGGTACTGTTGGTTCCTCCGGCGGGCCGGATAGACCGCCACGGCTCGCTGCCCGATACCGGCAACGAAGGTGACGACGGCATCTACGCCCGACTGACCGACCTGTTGGTGAGCAATGGCTTTGCCGTCTTTCGTTACGACGCGCCGGGGGCCGGGCGCAGTAGTCCGGGGCGCTACGCCACTGACCGTTCGACCGCGCTCGAAGCCTACCGGCGGGCAGTAGACCATGCCCGCATAGACGCCTCACGCGTGTTCCTCATCGGCCACAGTTCGGGAACGGGCACAATCGCGGGAATCTACCCCCGCTACGAGGACATCAACCCGGTGGCCGGCGTGGTACTTTTGTCGAACCAGGTCGGAGAACGGGCCGCCGTGAGGATTACAGCTCCAACACTGGTGGTCGTCGGTGACGAGGCTCCCGAAGACCGTTTTCAGTTCGGCGAGTTCGTCGCCGATGCGCGTAAGAACGAACCGGGCAGCAAGCTTGCGACCAAGCTCGTGGTCATAAAGGACGCCCCGCACGCGCTACTGGCACAGACCAGTAAAAGGTCCGACACCGTGTTCTCAATCGACCCGCGTGCCACCAAGGCCATACTGCGATGGCTGATGGAGAAACGTGGCTTCGCCCACGCCCCGTGACTCACCTAAAAAGCGCTGTTAGGCTCGCGCGTATCTGATAGGCTCGTCTGTTGGTAGGGAAGCTGACGGGCTCCCTTACGCCGGTAAAACACCAGTCAACACGATGTTCGGGGACATAGGCAACAAAGGATTCGCCACAGCGGCCGCCATGGCGGCCGCCTGTACGCTGGCGGCCTGCTCGTCGGAACCACCCGAGGCCGGCACCGTTCCGGCAAGAATATTCCAGGTAGAGACCAGAGCTGCCCTGGTCGAGGATATCTCGGTTACGCTGCGGGCGGTCGGCAATGTGGAGGCCAGCCAGCATGCCGACATCCGCCCCCAGGTAAGCGGCGTCATAGCCGAGTTGGGCTTTGAGGAAGGCAGCCGTGTCGAGGCCGGCGACCTTTTGGTGCGGCTCGACGACCGCAAGGCCGATGCTCAGTTGGCGCTGGCACAGGCATCGGTCGATAGCGCAGCGGCCAAACTTGGAATGGCCGAACAGCGCATGCGGCGCCACGAGAGCCTGATTGCTGAAGAACTGGTCTCACGCCAGCGATTTGAAGAGGTCGAGGCCGAGTTCCTGGCCGCGCGCGCGGCTTTGGGCGAGGCCGGGGCTGCGCTGACCTTGGCCCGCCGCGAACTCGACGACTACCACCTGCGCGCTCCGTTCGGCGGCATGGTCGGCGCCCGCCTGGCCGACCCCGGCAACTATGTACGGGCCGGAGAGATACTGGTCACACTGGTAAAGACCGACCCCGTCGAGGTCAGCTTTGGTGTCCCCGACCGTCACGCCGAACAGCTTCGTACCGGGATAACGGTCGATGTGTCGGCCGCCGGTGGAGCACCGGTCGACGGCACAATCTACTTCATAGACCCCAAGATCGACAACGCCACGCGGATGTTACGGCTCAAGGCCAGGGTCGCAAACGACTCGGGCACTCTAAAGCCCGGACAGTTCGCCGAGGTCACCATACTGCTCGAGACACGCAGCTCACAAGTGGTCGTTCCCGAAGAGGCCGTGGTGACCTTTGAGGGCAAGAGCTGGGTCTTCGTGGTGACCGGTGACACCGCCGAACGCCGGCTCGTCCGTCTGGGCACCCGTATGCCCAGCCGCGTCGAGGTCCTGGCCGGCCTGGCCGCCGGTGAACAGGTCGTCGTGGGCGGCCAGCATCGCCTTCACGACGGCGACCGTGTCGAAACGGCCCCCACCCCTTCCGGGGCCTGACGCATGCTTATATCCGACGTTTCCGTCCGGCGGCCGGTGCTTGCCACGGTCATGACCGCCGGAATGGTCGTCTTTGGCCTGGTCGGTTACTCGCGCCTTCCCGTACGCGAGCTGCCCAATGTCGAATACCCCGTGGTGAGCGTGTCGACGGTGCTGCCCGGCGCCAGCGCAGAGGTGGTCGAGACCGAGATTACCGAGTTCCTCGAAGAGGAGATCAACGGGATACAAGGAATCGAGTTCATCCGTTCGGTGTCCAAAGAGGAGGTCAGCTCCATCACCGTACAGTTCGCGCTCAGCCGCCCCATCGACGCCGCGGCCCAGGACGTGCGCGACCGCGTGGCACGCGCGCGCAACAAGCTGCCAGACGAGGCCAAAGAACCGCGCGTAACCAAGATTGACATGGACGCCCAGGCCATCATGTGGCTGGCCCTGCACTCTAAAAGCCGGCACCCCATCGAAATCATGGAATACGCCGACAAGGTCCTCAAGCCACGGGTGCAGACCATCTCCGGCGTGGGAAGGGTCATGGTCGGCGGCTCCAACCGCCAAGCCATGCGAGTCGAGATCGACCGCGAACGGCTGGCCGCTTACGGGCTTACGGTCTCCGGCGTGGCCACCGCGCTTCGCACCGAGAACATCGAGATACCCTCGGGACGGGTCGAGGGGCGCTGGCGGGAGTTCGTGGTTCGCACCGAAGGTGAGTTCGAGTCCCCCGAGAAGTTCCGCGAGCTGATCGTCTCCTATGCCGGCAACCAACCTATCCGACTGGGCGACGTGGCCCAGGTCCGGCGCGGCTACCAGAACGAGCGCGTTCGTGCGCGCTTCAACGGCATACCCACCAGCGGCCTGGGTATCGTCAAGCAATCGGGCGCCAACACCCTGGCCGTGGCAAACGAGGTCAAGCGGGTCATGCGAGAGGAGCGCGAGCGGCTCCCCGAAGGCTTCAACCTCGATGTGGCCTACGACCAGTCCGGTTTTATCGAGCGTTCGGTGCACGAGGTACGCCAAGCGCTCGTGTTGGCGGGTGTGCTGGTGCTGGTGGTCATCTTCGTCTTCTTGCAAAGCGCCCGAACGACCCTGATTCCCAGCCTGGCCATGCCCTCTGCCATCATCGCGACCTTCGGGGTGATTTACTTCCTGGGTTTCACCATCAACACGCTCACCCTGATGGCGCTGACCCTGGTGGTCGGGGTGGTGGTCGATGACGCCATCATCGTGCTCGAGAACATCTACCGTCACATGGAGGCCGGTGCCGACCGGATACAGGCCGCCCATGCGGCCACCGCCGAGATAGCCTTCGCGGTTATTTCGACGACGCTCACACTGCTGGCGGTGTTCGTGCCGATAGCCTTTCTGTCCGGAGTGGTCGGACGCTTTTTCTACGAGTTCGGCATCTCGGTGGCCGTCGCGGTGGCGGCGTCGAGCTTCATAGCGCTGACGCTTACCCCGATGCTGTGCTCGCGTTTTCTCACGGTCCGCTCGACGGCCGCCCGGGCGGGACTCTTCGGCAGCTTGGCCCGTCTGTTCGACGACCTCGTCAAACGACTCTCGGACGCCTACGAACGCCTGCTCGACCGCGCACTCGACCACCGCGCCTTGGTCGTCGGCATACTGGTGGCGGCGCTGGGCATGAGCGTCCTGCTCTTCACCAACATTGGCAAGGAGTTCATCCCGACCGACGACCGCGGCTATCTGGTGGCCCGCATCAAGACCCCCGAGGGCTCCACGCTGGAATACCAGGACCGTTACCAACGCCGCGTCGAAGCCATGCTCGACGCCAACCCCGACATCCGTTCCTACTTCTCGGTAGTGGCCATAACCCGGGGCGGACCGGGCAAGGTCAACACCGGCGTCATGTTCGTCCGTCTCCAAGCACGCCCGACTCGCAAGCAGAGCACCCAACAGGTGGTCGAAGACCTCCGCGCTAGCGCCCGCAGCATCGCCGGGGCCGACGTGGCCTTCTTCGTTTCCAACGCGCTTCACATGGGCAGCCGCTCCAAACCCGTACGGGTGGCCGTCCAACACCCCCGGCTCGAAGAACTGTCAGAGCATTCCGAACGGCTCCGAACCGTGGTTGCGGGCATGAAGGGCCTGCGCGATGTCGAGACCGACCTCGACATCGACAAGCCGCAACTGGCCGTGGCAATCGAGCGGGACAAGGCGGCGGTCTTGGGAGTGTCGGCCACCGACATAGCCGAAACCCTGCGCATGCTGTTGGGCAGCGACGAGGTCACCCACTACACGGTCGGCAACGAACGCTACAACGTAATCCTGCAGTTGGCGGCCGACGACCGCTTCAGCCCCGGTGACCTCGAGGCCATCTATGTCCGCAGCCGCTCGGGGGAACTGATGCCGCTGGCCAACGTGGTCTCGGTGACGGAACGTGTGGGTCCTAGCGCGGTCAACCATTACGACCGTAAGCGTTCGGTCATAATCGACGCCAGTCTCGACGGCACCGACCTGGGAACGGCCGTGGAACAGATAAAGCATGCGGCCAAGAGCGTGCTACCCGAAGGTTTCACGACGGCGCTGGTGGGCCAGTCCCGCGAATACCAGAAGGGTTCCGAGGGCTTGGGCTTCACCTTCGTTCTGGCCCTGGTGGCAATCTACCTGGTACTGGCCGGACAATTCGAGAGCTTCATCCATCCGCTGACGATTATGATGGCCTTGCCGCTGGCCATGCTGGGGGCATTGGTCGGCCTGTCGGCGCTCGGCATGACGCTCAACGTCTACAGCTTCATAGGCATCATCATGCTCATGGGCCTGGTCACCAAGAACTCAATCCTGTTGGTCGACTACATAAACGTGTTACGAACCCGCGGGGTCGAGACCCGTGAGGCGATTCTGGAGGCCGGGCGTATCCGCTTGCGCCCCATCCTGATGACCGCCCTATCGACAATCTTCGGGATACTGCCGATAGCCCTGGGAACGGGCGCGGGTGCCGAGACCCGCCGGCCCCTGGGCGTGGCGGTGGTCGCCGGAATGACGACCTCGACCCTGCTCACGCTGGTCGTGGTACCGGTATTCTACAGTATGATCGACAGGGCCAGGACCGGCCTGTCGAAGACATCAACAAGGCAAGCGCCGACCGTCGAAGCGGCCGGCGCCGCAGATGAAGGAACTGGGGCCGCCCCGAAGGGGCTACCCGGCTAGCTGCCGAGAACCGTGTCCTTGAACGACTTGGCTACCGTAAAAGCAGCCTTGGTGCGGGCGGGGATTTGAATGGTCTCCCCTGTCTGCGGGTTCCGGCCCTGACGTGCCTTGGTATGTCGTTTCTTGAAGGTGCCGAGACCGGCAATCTTCACCGGGTCACCCCCCTTCACGGAATCGACGATGATAGCCACCAACGCCTCAAGCACTCCGGCGGCCTGCTGTTTGTTGAGGTCGGCCGCATCGGCGAGCTTCTCAACGAGCTGGGTCTTAGTCATTTTTCTCCCCCTCGGACAATCAAGAATAGGCCCATGCTTAGCCGGGCCTGTGTCCGGCTGTCAAGTCTAGCACCTTCGGGCCCCTTTCGGGCCCGGGCCCGGTTCAGGCCAAAGATTCCGCTACTTCGACCAGCCCGAGCTCCCGGAGCCGGGCGAAGCTATAGCCTTTGACCTCCTCGACGGTGTCGTAACGAAGCATCTGTTCGGCTATCGTACGGGCCTCGCCGGCGCTCACCGAGCGTATCAGCTGCTTGACCACGGGGATGTGGAGCGGCCCCATGCTCAGCTCGTCCAGCCCGATACCCAACAGGAACAGCGTGCACCGTGGGTCGGCCGCCATCTCGCCGCACATTCCTACCCTGCGACCGGCATCGTGCGCAGCCTCGACCACTGTCCGTATCGACTGGAGAACGGCCGGGTGCAGGGGTTCGTACATAGGGGCAACCCGGCGATTGTCACGGTCCACGGCCAACGTGTACTGGATAAGGTCGTTGGTGCCGATAGAAACGAAGTCGACCTCGCGCATTATCTGCGGCGCCCGTAGCACCGCCGAGGGGACCTCTATCATGGCGCCGAGTTCGATATCGTCGCGCACGACCACGCCCTCGGACGACAGATCAAAGACACACTCGGAATAAATCTCGCGGGTGCGCCGCAGTTCCTCGACCCCGCTGATCATCGGGAACAGGATTCGCAGCGGACAATCGGTCGCAGCCTTGAGGATGGCGCGCAGCTGTTCCTGGAACATGTTCTCGTCGGAAAGGGAGATTCGTATAGAACGCCACCCGAGGAAGGGGTTCCGCTCCTTCTCACCGTCGAGATACGACGGATACTTGTCGGCACCAAGGTCGAGGGTCCGGATGGTGACCGGCCTACCCTTCATGCGCTCCACCACGCGCTTGTAGAGACGGACCTGCTCGTCCTCGCTCGGAAAGTCACGATAGGAAAGAAAGGGCAGCTCGGTGCGGTACAGTCCGATGCCTTCGGCCCCATGGGCGTCGGCAAAATCGAGGTCGGCCAACAGCCCGATATTGGCATAGAGCGAAACACGGTGACCGTCGGTGGTCTCGGCCGGTTCGTCACGTAGCTTTTCCAAGCCCTTCTGAAATGCCTTGAACTGGCTCTCGAGCCGCTTGTACTCGGCCGTGACCTCTTCGCCGGGACGCAGATAGACGGTGCCGGAGTTACCATCGACGATGATGGGCTCGCCCTCGGCCGTGGCCCGGTCCACTCCCGGAACACCGACGACGGTGGGAATCTCCAATGATTTCGCGAGAATAGCCGCATGTGAAGTGGCCCCGCCGCGTGCCCCCACGATGCCCCTGAGCTTTGAGGCATCGACCATGGAAAGGTCGGAAAGGGTCAGTTCATCGGCCACCAGTATGGCGTCCTCGCCGATGTCGGCCGGCACGGCCTCGGCCCCGCTCAGGTAGCGGAGAATGCGCTGGCCGACGTCACGGACATCGGAACCGCGTTCGCGCAGGTAGGCGTCGTCCATGGCCTTGAAGCGCTCGACGTATTCCTCGACAACGCCCTTGAGGGCCGACTCGGCCGCCATTCCGTGTCCGATACGAGAACGGACGCGCTCGCCGAAACTGGGATCGTCGAGGACCATCCCGAGCGCCTCGTAAATCGCACCACCGACCTCGGGCACCAGTTCGCGCATGTGGGCACGGGCACGCTCGACCTCCTTGCGGCTGTCTGCCAAGGCCTTCTCGAAACGCTCGGCTTCGACCTCGGGTTGGCCACGGTGGACGCCGACATGATCGAGGTCGGCCGGGGCCTCTACGACCACCACCCGCCCGATCCCGATTCCGGGGGATACGGGGTTGCCGGTCATGCGCTCGGCCCCGTGGTGCGTCAGCCCGTCGGACGACGCGCGGCGGCGCGAACGGGCCTCGTGCTGTTCGAGGCGGCGTATCGCGCGGGCCATCCCGCGGCGGTAGACCTCGCGTTCCTTCTCCTCTTTGAGGAGGCGTTCGGCCAACTGGACGCCCACCATCACGGGACGCAACTGGTTGGCGACCGAACGCAGCAGGGACAACTCGTTTTGACCGAAACGGCGGCGGCGGCGGGCCTGCAAGACCAGTACGCCGACGATCCCCTGGCCCTCTCCGACCGGAGAGCCGAGGAAGGCACGGTACTTCTCCTCGCCCAGCTCGGGAAAGAACTTGAAACGCTCGTGGGACAGCGCGTCCTCGACGCTTACCGGAGCACCCTCTTCTACGACCAGTCCGACCAGGCCCTCACCCTTGCCCAGGATTACACGCCCGATGCTGCGGGTCGGCAGCCCCTCGGTGGCCGCCAGGGTCAGGGTCTCGCTCGAGGGGTCGTAGCTGTACAAAGAGCAGACCTCGCAATCGAGACGGTGGGCCAGCAGCCGGACGGTGCCCTCCAGGGCCTCCTGATAGTCGCCGGTACGGCCGACCAGCTCGCTGACGGCCTCGAGCAGTTCGAGGGTCTCAACCGTCGCCGGTCCCTTGCTCTGGCTGCTGTCGGAAATGGCTGCCTCCTCCTGGCCGCAGCTCTCAGGGCCCAACGGACGGGCCTAAGGGACGGGCGGCGCGAGATGATAGCCCAGGCCGGGCGGCCGGCTCAATGCCCCCTGGAAGCAGCCGGCCCCCGGAGAGAGCGGCGAGCGTCAAGGGGAAGAGCCCGACCAAGCAGCCCACGTAGGTGCCGGCGCGCCATTGCCACGGCGCGTCTAAGCGTCATTCCACGGGCCAGCCCGGCGGCCACGGCCGAGGCCAGAGCACAACCGCTGCCGTGCATGTCGGGTCCCCGGATGCGCGCGCCGCGATAGACGACGAGCGCTTCCCCGTCCCAGAGGACGTCGGCGGGTTGGCCTTTGAGGTGGCCGCCCTTGACCAACACGGCATCCGAACCGAAGCGGGCCAGCTCACCCGCGGCCTCTTTCATGTCGGCCAATCCTGTCACCGGCCGGTCGAGCAACGCGGAGGCCTCGGCCAGGTTGACGGTAAGCAGACTGGCCAAGGGAAACAGTTCCCGCGACATGGCACGGAAAGCGTTTCGGGAAGCAAGCCGGCCGCCGCCACTGGCTTCGGTCACCGGGTCGACAACGATGGGAACCCGCCAGGCGGCAAGCTCGCGGACAAGCCCGGTCACGCAGGCTGCGGTCGGAAGGGCGCCGGTCTTTACGGCGGCCGGGGCCATCGCGCGCCGAAGCTCGCGCAACTGCTCGACCACCAATCGAGGTTCGACCGGACGCATTCGCTTGAGCCCACGGCCGGCCTGCACGGTTATAGCGGTGACCACGGTAGCCGGCAGCACACCGCAGGCCTCGAGACTGCGCAGGTCGGCCTGTATGCCGGCGCCCGCACTAGGGTCGGAACCGCCCACGGCCACCACGACCGGCACTCCGAGCTTTCTGCTGCCGAGCACAGTGTCAGGCGCCCACGGCGTCGATTAGACTGTCGGAGACCCGGACAAGCTCTTCGTCGCCAAGCGCTGGGTATATGGGCAGACACAGGACCTCACCGGCGGCACGTTCGGCCTCTTCCAGGCCGGCGGCCGGGACATGACCGCAGCCGAGAGCGGGCTGCTGGTGCAGGGCCAAAGGGTAGAACACTGCGGTTGCGATGCCCTGTCCCTCCATGGTCCCCACTACGGAGTCACGGTCACCGGCCACCCGTACCGTGTACTGATGATAAACGTGCTCGCCCTGGCCGGCCGCGGCCGGAAGGGTTATCCGTGGCGCCGCGCCGGCCAGAAGTTCGTCGTAGCGGCAGGCAATGCGGCGCCGTGCCTCGGTCCACTCGGCCAAGTGCCCAAGCTTGGCGTTTATGACCGCCGCCTGCAGCTCGCCCATGCGAGCGTTGATACCGGGCAGCTCATGGCGCGCCTCGCCGCTCGACCCGTGGACCCGGAGGGCCCGAAGCTTCTTGGCCAATGCGCCGCTGTCGGTCACGACAGCCCCGCCGTCACCTGCCCCGCCGATGTTCTTGGTCGGATAGAAGGAAAAGCACCCGGCCTGTCCCACCGACCCCACGCTCCTTGTGCCCGACCTGGCACCTATGGCCTGGGCGGCATCCTCAACGACGACCGCACCCGCCGTTTCAGCCAGCTCGGTTATTTCGGCCAGTTCTGCAGCCCGCCCGTACAAATGGACCGGCATGAGGGCGGCAAGACGTGCGCCGCCGGATTTAAGACGTAGACCCTCGCCGGCCTCCTCGAACTCGGCCTCGATGACCCGGGCGAACTCGCGTGCCCCGCTGTTGAAGGTCGCAGGGTCGATATCAACGAAGACCGGACGCGCACCGGCACGCACCACCGCACCGGCGGTGGCAAAGAAGCTCAAGGCGGGCAAGAGCACGGCATCACCGGGCCCGACGCCGAGACCGAGCAGGGCCAGGAACAGAGCATCGGTACCCGAGGAACAGGCCACGGCCTCCCCGGTACCGGCAAGCTCGGACAGGGCCGACTCGAGCTCGACCGTCTCAGGTCCGAGCACGAAGACCTGCGAATCGAGGACGCGTGCGATGCGGGCCTGGCCGTCGTCACGCACGGCCTCCCAATCGGAGGCCAGCGACAGGAACGGAACTTCCATCGTACCTAGTCTACCCCAGAGCCGTTCAGACGGCCTCCCCGGCCTCAGGACCGGCCGGGCCGCCGGCTTCCAGACCGGCCTGTCGAGTTATCAGCGACATCGATTCACCGGCCGCACCACGGACCACCGCGCTGGCCAGCGGGTCCTTATCGGTAGCCTCACGATTGACGATTACAAGTTCGGCGCCCGCGCGCACGGCCTCGTCTGGCAAGGTGGCGGCCGGATATACGACCAGCGAAGAACCGATGACTATCATCAGGTCGCAGGTCCCGGCCGCCTCGAAGGCCTCGCGAGTCTCACGCTCTGGCATTGCCTGGCCAAAGGAGATGGTGGCCGGCTTGAGCGGCCCGCCACAGGCCGTACACAGCGGCACCGCCTGGCCGCCCTGGACCCGGTCGTGGACCTCCTGGCGGTCGTGCTCGGCGCCACATTCTATGCAGTAGGCCGAAAGCGCCGAACCGTGAATCTCGATGGTGGCCTGAGCTGAGTTGCCGGCCTTGAGGTGAAGGCCGTCTACGTTCTGGGTGACCAGCCGGCTGAGCTTGCCGGCCTGCTCTATGCGGACCACCGCCTGGTGGGCAGCGTTGGGCCTGGCGTCGCGAAGCACGGGGTAGGACTCGCTTGCGATCTGCCAGTAGGCACGCCGGGTCTCCTCGCTGGTGCAGAACAGGTCGTAGGTGAGCTTGGCCGGGTTGTACTTCGACCACAGCCCGCCAGGGGACCGGAAGTCAGGTATGCCCGATTCGGTCGAGATGCCGGCTCCCGTCAGTACCACGACACGGCGGGCGGCCTCCAGCAATCGGGCGGCCCGGGTGATCGCCTCCCGTTCATCCACGCAGGCACGTTACACAGGCCGGCATCCGGCATCCAGCCAGCCGCGGTGCCTGTTGACCACCCCCCTGCCGGTCGTTAGCGTAACCTGGGACCTTCGAATGAAACGAGTGGCGTGGATAGTGGTCACGCTCTGTCTGGCCGTCGCCGGCGGCCGGCTCGCATCGACCGCCTACAATCAGTACTGGGCCGAGCTGCCGTCGGTTGAGGAGCTGGCGCGCTACGAGCCGCCGGTGGCCACCCGTGTCTATGACAAGGACGACGGACTGGTCGGCGCTTTCTTCTTCGAACGCCGCTACCTGACGCCGATACACGATATCCCCGCGATCGTCCGCCAAGCCTTCGTCGCGGGCGAGGACTCCGAGTTTTACTCCCACCACGGCATCGACCTGACCAGCATCATGCGTGCGATGGTGGTCAACATGCGCGCCGGCGGCATCGTCCAGGGTGGAAGCACGATTACCCAGCAGGTCGTCAAGGCACTGCTTCTGTCGCCCGAACGCAGCTACCGCAGAAAGATCCGCGAGGTGTTGCTCGCGATAAAACTCGAGCGGGCGCTGTCCAAGGACGAGATACTCTACCTCTACCTCAACCAGATCTATCTCGGTGACGGCAACTACGGCATTGGTGCGGCGGCCCGTTCTTACTTCGGAAAGGAACCATCGGCCCTGACGCTTCCCGAAGCTGCATTACTAGCCGGCCTGCCCCAGGCCCCGAGCCGTTACTCGCCCACCCGCAACCCCGAAGGCGCGACAATGCGGCAACGCTACGTACTGGCCCGGATGCGTGAGGAGGGGCTCATCACGGAGACGGACTACGCCTCGGCGCTAAACACGGTGGTCGAGGTCAGGCCGCGCACCGCCACGCGCAAACGGGTGGGCAATTACTACACCGAATACGTTCGCCGCTACCTCGAGGACAACTTCGGCAAACAGGCCCTCTACTACGGCGGCTTCCGTGTCTACACCTCGATGGACATGGGGCTTCAGAGCCTGGCCGAGGCCGCAGTACGACGTGGCGCGGCTGCGGTCGATGCGCAGCTAGGCTACCTCGGCCCCATCGACCGAATGACACCGGAAGCCCTGGCCACAAGGCTGGCCGCCGAACCGGACGGCCCCGACACACT
The DNA here is from genome assembly GCA_046583395.1 of Deltaproteobacteria bacterium. Taxonomy (GTDB): domain Bacteria; phylum Desulfobacterota; class Binatia; order UBA1149; family CAYXZP01; genus CAYXZP01. The sequence goes on along the minus strand of JAYGCK010000004.1, from coordinate 31,813 downwards.
CCGGCCCCACGAGATTTACCGCGCCGTGGTGGTCGCGGCCGCCGACGGACGTGCCGATGTGCTCATCGGCCCCCACAGCGCCACGGTCACTATCGCCGACATCACCTGGCACCCCGACATCGAACGTACCGACCGGCGGCTGGTGCCGGGCGATGTCATAGAGGTCGCGGCAGATGACCGGGGCGGGCTCACACTGACCCAAAGCCGCCATAGTGAGGCGGCACTGGTCGCACTCGAACCCGGTTCGGGGGCCGTGCGTGCGCTCGTCGGTGGCCACGACTTCTCCGCAACCGAGTTCGACCGTGCCACCCGGGCCGCGCGCCAACCCGGCTCGGCCTTCAAGCCGCTGGTCTACGCCGCCGCCCTCGACCACGGCTACACGCCGGCCAGCGTCGTGTTGGATGCGCCAATACAATGGGTGGACCACGACAGCGTGTGGCGCCCGCAGAACTACAGCCGCCGCTACTACGGCCCGACCACACTCAGACGCGCGCTCGAGAAGTCGCGCAACGTCGTCACCGTCCGTGTGGTGCAGGACCTCGGCACCTCTGCCGTCGTCGACTATGTGTCGCGCTTCGGCTTCCAGCGCCCCATCGGCCGTAACCTCTCGGTCGGACTCGGCACCTCTGAGACCAGCCTGCTCGAACTGACCTCGGCCTATGCGGTGTTCGCCGACGCCGGCGAGAGGGTCCAGCCGCTGCTTATAAGCAGGATAGAGGACGCCTCGGGCCGCCTGGTGGCCAAGATTGAACCCACGCGCGAGCGCGTTATGTCCGAACAGACCGCCTACCTCATTACGAGCATGCTCGAAGGCGTGGTCCAATCGGGCACCGGCCGGGTCGTGCGCGGGCTCGGCAGACCGGTCGCCGGCAAGACCGGGACCACCAACGACCAGCGCGACGCCTGGTTCATCGGCTTTACGCCCGAACTCGTCACCGGCGTGTGGGTCGGTTACGACGACGAAAGAACGCTCGGGCCTAGCGGCACAGGCGGCCGTATGGCCGCGCCGGTGTGGTTGGAGTTCATGCGGGGCGCCACCGCAGAACACGAGATCTCCGACTTTGCGATGCCCGATGGCATCGTGTGCGTCAACGTCGACCGCGAGACCGGACAACGGGCCTCGCTCGAGAGCGACAACCCCTATCTGGAGTGCTTCAAGGAAGGCACCGAACCGGCGCGCCTGTCAGACCCGTCCGACGAACCTCAAAGCGACCAAAAGGACGCCAGCGAACTACGGGCCTCCTCGCCCCAGGGGCCAAGCTCGCCCGAACCGAGGCCGGCTGTGCCCGGAGCGGCCAAACGTTCGAGCACCGTCGTGACCGAGGACTCGAGAGCCTCCAGGCTGTAGCCCCCCTCAAGCAGAAGCAGTAGGCGGCCACCGGCGCACTCCTCGGCCAGGCCCGAAACAGCGTCGGTCATGCGCCCGAAGGCCTCCGTACTGAGCTCAACCATCGCCAGCGGGTCGTCGCGGTGGGCATCAAAGCCGGCCGAAACCAGCACGAAGTCGGGGTCGAAGGCGCGCGCCACCGGCAAAAGAACCTCGCGCCATGCGGCGTAGTAGTCATCGTCCCCGGCGCCGGCCGGCATCGGCAGGTTGACCGTGCCTCCGGCGGCCCGGCCGTTGCCGGTCTCGCCGGCCGCCCCGGTCCCCGGATAAAAGGGGTACTGGTGTAAGGAGGCGTACATTACCGACTCATCGTCATAGAAGCTGTGCTGGGTACCGTTGCCGTGGTGCACGTCCCAATCGATGACGAGAACGCGGCCGAGCCCATGGGCGGCCACGAGATGACGCGCCACTACGGCAACGTTGTTGAAGAAACAGAAACCCATCGGCCGGTCCTGCTCGGCGTGATGGCCGGGCGGTCTGAGCGCGGCGAAACCGCGCTCGATGTCGCCGGCCAGCACAGCCTCGGCCAGGGCCACCGACGAGCCGGCCGCGAGCAGTGCGACCTCGAAGGTATCGGCCGAGGCCGCGGTGTCAACATCGTAACGGGTATGCGGACGTCCCTGGCTGGCCGCCACCGCCCCTATGTGCGCGGCGCTGTGCACCCGCCCCAGTTCTTCCTGGCTGGCGGCACGAGGGCTAATGCGTGGCAGGGCCACAAATGGTTCACGCGCCAGTACTTTCTCTATGACCTCGAGACGTTCGGGGCGTTCGGGATGTCCCGGCCCGGGCTGGTGCGCGCGAAAGCGAGCATCGCTAACTACTCCGACACGGGCCACGACCGCCGGTCTATCACGGGTTGACAGCCGAGGTGAAAGCGTTCACTTGGGCCCTGTGTTCGGAATAGGCGCGACTGAGCTGATCGTCATCTTGGTGGTGGCACTTTTGGTCATCGGCCCAAAGAAGCTACCCGAGTTGGCTCGTTCGCTCGGCCGCGGTCTGGCCGAATTCCGGCGTGCCACCGGCGACGTCACCGAAGAACTCGACAACGCGCGTATCATGCTCGAGGAGGAGGCCCGGCAGGCCGCCCACGAGGACGACAAAGACGACTGATGGCCGACGTCGAGCTTCCGCTCAGCGGCCACCTCGAGGAACTGCGCCGCCGACTGGCCCGCGCCCTTCTGGCCGTGGCCGCCGCCTTTGCCCTTTGTTACCCCAACGCGGAGTTCTTGTTCGACCTCCTGACGGCCCCGCTGCTTGCCGCCGGTGCGGGTACCCACGCAAACGAGCTGGGGGTCGAGCTGATTGGCACCGGGGTGGCCGAAGCATTCTTCACCCGCCTCAAGGTGGCCTTCATAGCGGCCGTTTTCGTCGCGCTTCCGGTCGTTCTCTATCAGGGCTGGATGTTTGTACTGCCGGCATTAAAAAGGAGGGAGGTCCAGTACGTAGGTCCTTTCGTAGTCTTCGGCACGGTGTTCTTCCTGGCCGGCGCGGGATTTTGTTACAGCACCGTGTTCCCGGTCGGGTTCCCTTTCTTTCTGTCGGAGTATGCGCGCATCGAGGTCGCACCGGCCATCCGCATAACCGAATACCTCTCGTTTTCCTCCCGCCTATTGCTCGCCTTCGGACTGACCTTTGAGATGCCGGTGGTGACCTTCTTTCTGGCACGCATGGGGGTAGTCACCCACCGTACCCTGCTGGCGCAATTCCGTTACGCCGTGCTCGTGCTGTTCATAGCCTCGGCCTTACTCACTCCGCCCGACGTGGTCTCGCAACTGCTAATGGTCGGCCCGCTGCTGACCCTCTACATGCTCTCGGTCGCGGTGGCCTGGGCGGTGGGTCAGGCCGCAAGTTCGCAGCGCAACTGAGCGAGCAGGCGGGCATCGGCGCGAACGAACTCGACATCGGCAAGCCGGGCCAGCTCTTCAAAGACCGGAACACTGTCACCGACCATGTCGGGAACCGAGATGAAGACCATGAGCGAACGGTCGCCTTCCAACTCCGGGTCCTCGGAGCGCACCACCCCCAGCGTTTCATAGGAATCGAGTATCGCGCGCACCCACACCGCGTTCTTTTTGGGGACGCTGAAGAACAAGGTCGAGGCTTCGAGTTCCTCGTCAAAATGGAACGCCGGTACCGCCACGGTCTCAGTGGTAGACCACGGTCAGGTCGAAGTACACGCGTGTCCGTTCCTCGCAGCGTCGGCACTCGACCGCCACCGACCTCAGCACACGCCCCTCGGCCCCTACCGGACCTTCGCCATGACGGTCGTAACGCCCCCCGCAGTGACAACGCCTACGGATAAGTTCGCTATCTAGCTCATCGAAAGAGGACACCGGCATCGCCGACTCGGGGCTTCCTCCGGGCAGGCGCCGCCAGCGGCTCTGATGGGAACGCCGCGAGAAAAAGCGGTAGCCCGAAAAACCGAGAGCGAGCAACAGCGCGGCTGTTAGCGCCAGACCCATCTGTCAGAACTCAGCGGCCGAAGTGTTCCACGAGGCCCGGCAGGTCTACCTCGATGCCGCCCCGTGGCTGTTGACGCGGGGGCCGTGGCCAGACGACGGGCAACCCGGCGCGCAGGCGGGCCAGCTCGGCGCCAAACTCTTGGTCGGGCCGGACCTCCATCTGACCGAGCGTCCCGCTGACGCCAACGCCCACGACCAGTGTTCCATCCTCACCGAGCAATCCTGCCAGCTCCGGGCTCTCGACCACCATGCGGGCGGCGGTCGCGGCATCGAACGAGACCTGGCCGGTGAGCAGCGCCTGGCCGTCGTCACCGACCCTGCCCGCCCCGTCGAAACGGCCGTCGATGCTCTCGGCCGCAAAGGCGGCCACTCGCCAGCCCTCGACCTCGCGTTCGGCATCGAAGGCCAGCCGCTCGAAGGACCAGGGCGCGGGTTGGAAACCGGCCGGGGCGGACAACAGTTGTTCGGCCACGGCATCGACCGGCGAAGGGCCGGGAATAGCGCCCAGATGGAAGGCCACGCGCGCCTGTCCCCAGGCACGCCCCTGGTCCCTGCCATAGTGGCCGAGCGCATCGAGCCGTCCTCGGGGCAAACGCCCGGCGGCAAGGCCGAGGACGGTGGCCACGCGGGCCGCATCTACGTCGCTTAGGACCACCCCGCCTTCGACCCGCCAATCCTCATCCGGATATATCACCGCGCTCAAACTGGTCTTGCCGCCAAAGACGGGGCTCTCGAGTGCAGTTATGGTCACCTTGTCGCGCCAGTAGAGCGTCCCTACCCGGGCCTTATCGAGATAGGTTGAGCCGACTTGCAGACCGTCGATTCCAAAGGAGGCCGAGAAATCGGCGTTAATCGCCTTTATAGTGCCGTTGACCTCGACCCGTCCGGCCTCGGCCGCCCAGGCGGTGTCCTTGGCCAGCAAAACCCCGTCGGCCACCGCACGATACGACATCCGCGGTTTCTCGCGGGTCCCGTCGATACGCAGCAGGCCATCGAACACCGCTTCGGCCGGCCACGGCAGCGGCAGGCCCAGGTCGTCGAGCTGACCGGGCAGATCCACACCCTCGAAGGACAGCCTGAGCGACATCCGGCCGCCGGTCCGCGTCTCGGTCCATCCCGACAGCCCGGCCTCGAGCCCGCCCCAGACCAAGCGGCCCTCACGCATCACCAGACGCCTGCCATCCAAGGCAAGACGAGCCTCGAGCCCGGCATCGCCCCCCACCCCGTAGAGCCGCAGACCGGAAGCGGCCTCCAGCTCGACGTCCACGGGCTCGGGAGGAGCCCCTTCAGCCAAGTCGTCGGTCGGAGCACGGAAAGTGGCAAGCGGGCCGCGAACGGTTCCGCTTAGCGATACCGGACCATCAAAGGTCAAGCCCCCGAGCGAGGGAAACGCGGCCACTAGCGTGTCGACCCGTCCCCGCCTTATCGAAAATTTCGCGTCTATCTCACCGGCCTGGCCGCTGACGCGCCCCGAAGCGCGCAAACGCGAGCCAGTTCCGAGTGGGGCGCCTTCGAGTGTGAACACCGTGGCCGTCTCCTCGGCCGTAAGTTCGAGCTTGAGACCGACGACCTCGAGCCTTGCCGGAACGCGCCCGCTCATATCCTCGATGAGCAGCCGCGAGCGATCGATGGTTATCCGTCCTCCCCGGCCGGGGGCCAGACGTGCCGCGGCCAAGGGGGGTATCTCCATCTTCCCGGCCTCGTTCCTGCGCACCACCAGCTCGACGCCACTGGCGTGCAGCCGCGAAACCACCGCACGCCCGGCCAAGAGCGGGAGCAGGCGGGGATAGACCCGCAGTGCTCGAACGCGGAGACCGCTCGCTCCTTCCGCGGATGCTCCGAGTTCGAGACGCCGCAGCTCGACGGCCGGGAACGGGAACAGGTCGAAGCCAAGCTCGCCTACGGCCAGCCGAGCGCCGCTGCGCTCGGACAATTCGGCAGCGTACTGGTCGGCCGAACGCCGGACCTCGGCCTTGAGGTTGGACAACGCGAACGAGACCGCTGCCGCCACAAGAACAGCGACGGTTAGGGAGAGCTTACGCATAGACTCGAAAGTGACCGAGGTGGCGTTGACTGGCCCGCCGGGCAACGCTACGGAACGGTCGAGTGTATTGCTGCGGACTGCCGCTATCAAACCCTTGCCATGCCGTTCGAACAACTGACCCTCCAGTCCCACGAGGGCATCACCCGGCTCACCCTCAACCGGCCCGAGCTACGTAACGCGATGAGCCCCGAGATGGGCCACGAGATGTCGGCAGCCGTCTCCGAAATAAACTCCGCCCCCGGAACCCGGGTCGTCATCGTTAGTGGGGCCGGCAAGGCCTTCAGTGCCGGGGGAAACCTCAAGTCCCTGGCCAGCGAGACCGGCGTCGATAGCGACGCGCCAGGCCTCGGTGGCGGGCTCAAGTTCTACAAGCTGTTCCTCTCGGTACGCCAGCTCGAGGTACCGACCATCGCCGCGATAAACGGGCACGCCATCGGGGCCGGACTATGCCTGGCCCTGGCCTGCGATATGCGGGTCATACACGAGCGCGCCAAGGTGGGAATGACCTTTACCCGCCTGGGCATCCACCCCGGTATGGCCGCCACCTGGACACTACCCCGGCTGGCCGGTTCCGCACGCGCGGCCGAACTGTTGTTCACAGGCAGGGTAATCGACGCCCAGGAGGCCTACCGCATGGGACTCGTCAATCGCATCGCGGGCGAGGACTTCGACGAAGTGGTCGATGGCCTTGCCGCCGAGGTCGCCGCGGCGGCACCCCTGGCGGTGCGTTCGGTCAAGCGCTCGCTGGCCGCTAGCGAGCGCTGCGACCTGGAGGCCGCGCTGGAACGCGAGGCCAGCGCTCAGGCCGAGACCTTTACCACCGAGGACGCTCGCGAGGGATTGGCCGCGGTGCTCGAGAAACGCGACCCTCGTTTCACCGGACGCTAGCCGGCCTAGGGATCCGATTCAGAATAGTTGGTCACCCGCCAGCCATCGGCGGTCGACCTCAGGCTCAGGGTGACCAGTTTGGCGAAGGGCTCCAGCCCAGGCGGCCGGATGGTCAGCTCGTAAACATAACGCGCCTTGAGTTCGGCCTCGTCCGAACGGGCCAAGCTGTAGTTGATCCGCGGCTTGGCCACCCCGGCATCGATGACAAATCCACGGGTGAGTTCTATCTCGTCGGCAATCTTGCTCGCGGCCAACGACACGGTCAGCCCACGGGCCGCATCGAGGTCGATGGCGACGTAGTGCCGGTCGAGGAAGGCCCGGGCAGCCGAACGCGAGTTGCGGTCGGGCGCACCGCAGGCGGCGACCACAGTGGCCAACGCGACCAGCAGCGCGGCCCGCGGAACGGACCATCGAACGGGCCGCGGTCTCATTTCTTGAACAGGCCCTCGAGCTGGCCGGCCGCGTCCGGGCTCCGGCCTTTGGTACCGCCGCTGCCGGCACCGGCACTGAAGTAATCACAGAAGTTGGCCTTGTCTTTTTCCACCACCCGGTCGGCCGCCGGTTCGGAACAATCGTTGTAGGCCGAACTGTCGTAAAAGCGGCAGTTCATACAGCAGCGCAGTTCTACCCCACAAGCGCTGCAAAGCGCCGACCGCGGGACCGGCCCCTCAACCTCGTGAAGCTCCGAGCAGCGGTGACAGGATAGCGTGACGGGCTCAGGCAAGGCCGTTACCCGGGTCGCAAAGGCCCTGGTCCCCCATCCAGGTCGCCAGACGTTCTATCAGCGACTCGAGCTGCCCGGGACCGTCGAAGCGGTGCCCCACACCTTCGAAGACCTCGAACTCGGCCCGGTCGCCGGCCGCACCGGCTATGTCGCGGCCGTGCTGGAGCGGGACCGAGGCGTCGGCCTCGCCGTGCATCACCAGCAAGGGCTGGGGTGCTGAACTGACCGCGGCCAGGATGTCGATACGTTCGGCGTCATCGAGGAGCCCGGTTCCGACCCAGCTTTCTCGCCAGCGCCGGCGCCCCGAACGCCGCCACTGGTCGAGCTCGGCCGGAGCCAGACCCTCGAGGAAGAGCGAAGCATGGCCGACCGCGGCGATGGTGGCCACAGCATCGACCACATGGCTTGCAGCGGCGGCCACGAGCAAGGCCACCGCACCGCCCATGCTCGAGCCGACCAGCGTCAAGCGCGAGGGCAAGAAGTTCTGGATAAAATCGACCGCACCGAGCGCGTCGGCCATCTCGCCGCTGATGCTGATGTCCTCGAAGACCCCCTCGGACTCACCGACGTACGAGAAATCGAAACGCAGGACCGTAAGACCGAGCGGAATGAAACGCTCGGTGATGGCCAGCTGCTTGTCACCGCCACGGCTAGACTCCATGCCGTGGCAGAGCAGCATGGCCGGCCCGCCGGGCCTGCCGCGATGAAGGTCGCCGACCAGGTTGGAGCCCCTGCGGCTGGGAAACTCGACTCGCTCGCTCGCTGGTGCACTGCCGACTTGAGGGCCCACGGCGCTAGTTGATACCATAGCCTGGGGTGCCCAAGAAAGGCTCAAGAAAGGAACGGCCCGTGGCCAGCCGCGGACCTACGGGCGGGCGGCCCGGCCGCGTGCTCGACAGCATCGTGGACGCTTTGCCGGCCGGACACCCGGTGGCGGCCGAAGCGGCGGGATTTGCCCGTTATCTAGAGACCGAGGCCGGACTGGCCGAGCGGACCCGGTCGGCCTACCTTGCCGACCTCGGCCAGTTCCTAAACTTCATGGCCGGACGCGGTCTCTTGCGCGGTCCGAAGAGCGCAGGCTCGGCCTCGACCGCGGTGCTGCGCTCCTTCGTAGCCGACTCCCTGGAGACCGCCGGGCGCACCACGGTGGCCCGCAAACTGGCCTCCCTCAAGAGCTTCTTCGCCTACCTGGCCCGTGAGACCGGCGGGGCCGACCCGACCGAACCCCTGTCGGCTCCCAAGACCGGGTCCAGGCTACCGACCTGCCTCGACCTCGAGGACGTCGAGAGTCTCTTGGCGGCCGCACTCGGCGACCAGGCCGGCACTGGCCCGGCCAAGACCCGGCTCGGACTGCGTGACCGCGCGCTTCTGGAGGTCCTTTACTCCTGCGGGCTGAGGGCCTCGGAGTGTGTGGCGCTCGACTGGAGGAACATCGACTTCGAGCTCGGCGTGGTTCGGGTCGAACACGGCAAGGGCGGCAAGCAGCGGGTGGTCCCGGTGGGCCCGGCCGCGCTCGATGCGCTCACCGAGTACCGGCATGCGCTGGAAACCGCGGCCGCCGCCGGCCGCAATGAGCACCCCGGCAACGAAGCACCGGTATTCCTCAACAATCGCGGCTCGAGGCTGAGCTCGCGCAGCCTGGCCCGGGTGGTGACCAGGGTCCTGGCCCGGGCCGGCATCCAGGCCAAGGCCGGACCGCACACGCTGCGCCACAGCTTTGCCACCCACCTTCTCGAGCAGGGGGCCGACCTGAGGGCCATCCAGGAAATGCTCGGCCATGCCTCTATCTCGACCACCCAGCGCTACACCCACCTCGACCTCAAGCGGCTATCGGCCGTATACGACAAGGCCCATCCGCGGGCCTGACCCCCGCCGACGGCAAAAAAAGACTGGCATTGTCGTTCCGAGTGGTTACAAGCTCAGGATGTTCCATGGAACGACGATAATCGCGGTGCGACGTGGAGACGAGGTCGCCCTGGCCGGGGACGGCCAGGTCACCCTCGGTGACACCGTCCTCAAACACTCGGCCCGCAAGGTCCGCCGAATCTACGACGGCAAGGTGCTGGGAGGCTTCGCCGGTGCCACGGCCGACGCCTTCACCCTGTTCGAGAAGTTCGAGGGCAAGCTCGAGCAATACAGCGGCAACCTGATGCGAGCGGCCGTCGAACTGGCCAAGGACTGGCGCAGCGACCGCGTACTGCGCCGCCTGGAGGCGACACTCGTGGTCGCCGACAAGGACACCTCTTTACTGGTCTCGGGAGCGGGCGACGTCATCGAACCCGACGACGGCATCCTCGCCATCGGTTCCGGCGGCTCCTACGCCCTGGCCGCCGCACGCGCGCTGATGGCACGAACCGAACTAGGAGCCGAAGAAATAGCCTCCGAATCGATGAAGATTGCCGCCGACATCTGCGTCTTCACCAACGGGTCACTGACCGTGGAGAAACTGCCGTGAACTTTCACCCGATGACGCCCCGCGAGATTGTGTCCGAGCTCGACCGCTACATCGTCGGACAGAACAACGCCAAGCGTGCCGTGGCCATCGCACTTCGGAACCGCTGGCGGCGATTACAGGTCCCCGAAGAACTACGCGAGGAGATTGCGCCCAAGAACATCATAATGATAGGCCCGACCGGGGTCGGAAAGACCGAAATCTCGCGCCGTCTGGCCCGGCTTGCCCAGGCCCCGTTCATAAAGGTCGAAGCATCGCGCTTTACCGAGGTCGGCTACGTGGGCCGCGATGTCGAGTCGATCATTCGCGACCTTACCGAGCTGGCCGTCGATATGGTGCGTGAGGAAGAGGCCGCCAAGGTCGAGGTCAAGGCCCGCAACATCGCCGAGGAACGGGTGCTCGACATGTTGCTGCCCGGCGAGATAGCCACGCCGCAGGGTCCGGGCGGCCCGCAGTCGCAGCCCGAGAACGACGGCACCCGCGAGAAACTTCGCAAGCTTCTGCGTGCCGGCAAGCTCGACGAACGTGACGTCGAGATAGAGCCGCAGATGCCCGCGGGTGCGACCATGCTCGAGGTCATCACGCCCGACAACCTCGAAGAGGCCGGTCAGAACCTGCGCGAGTCGATCACCAACATGATGGGCGGCATGCGCGAGTCGCGCCCCCGCAAAGCAACCGTCAAAGAGGCCCTCGAGATAATGTCGGAGCAGGAGGCCCAGAGCCTCGTCGACATGCAGAAGGTCGCCGCCGAGGCCGTGGCCAGGGTTCAGGAGAACGGCATAGTCTTCATCGACGAAATCGACAAGATTTGCGGCCGGGACGCCGCCCACAGCGGGCCCGACGTCTCCCGCGAAGGCGTGCAGCGCGACCTACTGCCCATAGTCGAAGGGTCGAGCGTCAAGACCAGGCACGGGATGGTCCGGACCGACCATATACTGTTCGTGGCCTCGGGCGCCTTCACCGCATCCAAGCCCGCCGACCTCATCCCGGAGTTCCAGGGCCGCTTCCCCATCCGTGTGGAACTCGAAGCGCTCAGCGAGGAAGACTTCGTGCGGATATTGAGCGAACCCCAGAACTCGCTGACCCGCCAGTACGTCGAGTTGCTCGGCACCGAGAACGTCCGGCTGATATTCGAGGACTCGGCGCTCCAGGCGCTGGCTTCGGCCGCTGCCCAGGTCAACTCCCAGGCCGAGAACATCGGTGCCCGGCGTCTGCACACGATCATGGAGAGACTCCTGGACGAGATATCCTTCTCGGCCCCGGAACGCTCCGATACGACCGTGACCGTGGATGCCGAGTATGTTCGCGAACGCCTCGGCCCGATCTTGGAAGACCAAGACCTCTCCCGCTATATACTCTGAGCTTCCCCGGGCCGCCCGGGGACATACCCGGGAATGGAAAAGCTCATAGCCAAGGCCAAGGTCCTGCTCGAGGCGCTGCCCTACATCCAGCGCTTTGCCGGCACCACGGTCGTCATCAAGTACGGCGGCAATGCCATGGTCGAGCGCAAGCTCCAGGCGGGCTTCGCCGAGGACATCGTACTGCTCCAATCGCTCGGCCTGCGCCCGGTGGTCGTGCACGGCGGCGGACCGCAGATAGAGAGCGCCCTTAAGAGCGAGGGTATCGAGAGCCGCTTCATCGACGGCCGGCGGGTCACCGACGACAAGGCGATGCGAGTGGTCGAGCGCGTGCTCGGGACCACGATCAATCGCGAGATCGTCAACCTCATCAAATCGCACGGCGGCAAGGCCGTCGGTCTCGGCAGCCGCAACGGCAAGGCCCTCAACGTCCGCCGTCTCGGAAGCAAACGCGGAGAACCCGACCTCGGCCGGGTCGGCCACGTCGAATCGGTATGCTCCGACATGATAGAGGGACTCACGGCCAGCGCGCGTATCCCGGTCATCGCCCCGCTTGGGGTCGACGAGGAAGGGCTGAGCTACAACGTCAACGCCGACACCGCGGCCGCCGAGATTGCCGTAGGGCTGGCGGCCGACAAGCTGATGATACTAACCGACGTCGCCGGAGTGCGCGGCCAAAGCGGCTCCTTGCAGGCCAAGCTCTCGGCCTCCGAGGCCCGGCAACAGATCAAGAGCGGCGTCATCAAGGGCGGCATGCTGCCCAAGATTGAATCGGCACTCAGGGCCACCGCCGGGGGCGTCTCGCAGGTCCACATAATAGACGGGCGGGTCACGCATGCCGTCCTGCTCGAGATATTCACGGACAAGGGCGTCGGGACCGAGATAGTGCCGCGCGCCGCGGTGAAGAAAGCCGGCAAGCGTTCGTCGGTCGGGGGGTGAATCCCATGGCCGGCACCAAAGAGACGACCGACTCCTATACGGTAGCCAACTACGCGCGCTTTCCGGTGGCCTTGGTACGCGGCGAGGGCTGCCGGGTATGGGACGAGGACGGCCGGTCCTATCTCGATATGATGGCGGGGATTGCCGTGTCGGCGCTCGGCCACGCGCACCCCGGTCTGGTCCGGGCAATCTCGGAACAGGCCGCCACCCTGCTCCACACCTCCAATCTGTTCTACAACGAACCCTCGGCACGGCTGGCCGAGCAGTTGGTCAACAGGAGCTTTGCCAGCCGCGTGTTCTTTTGTAACAGCGGGACCGAGGCCAACGAGGCGGCAATCAAAATGGCCCGGCGCAGCGACGCCACGCGCCACGGCATCGTATCGAGCCATGATTCCTTCCACGGCAGGACCATGGCCTCCTTGGCCGCCACCGGACAGGGCGCGCCTCGGGAGGGCTTCGGCCCGATGCCCGAAGGCTTCACCCACGTGGCCTATAACGACACGGCCGCACTGGCCGAAGCGGCCGATGAGAACACCGCAGCCGTCCTGGTCGAACCGCTGCTCGGCGAGGGCGGCGTGGTCGTGCCCGACGATGATTATCTCGCCCGCGTACGCGAGATCTGCGACCAGGCCGGTTGCCTGATGATACTCGACGAGGTGCAGACCGGCATGGGACGGACCGGCACTTTGTTCGCCTACGAACCCAGCGGCGCCGTTCCCGACATCCTTACCACCGCCAAGGGTCTGGCCGGCGGTATTCCGATAGGCGCGGTGCTGGCCACCGAAAAGGCCTCGGCGGCCCTGGTCGCCGGCAGCCATGGCACCACCTTTGGCGGAAACCCGGTGGCCTGCCGGGCATCCCTGGCCCTGCTCGAGGCCTTCGACAACGACGCCGTCATCGATAACTGCAAAAGGTCGGGGGCACATCTGCTGGCCGCGCTCAAAAAGCTCGCCGGGACCCGCAGCGATGTCGTCGACGTTCGCGGTAAAGGGCTGCTCGTGGGCATGGAGCTGGACAGGCCCGCGCGCCCGGTGGTAGAGGCCGCGCTCGCCGAGGGCCTGCTCGTGAACTCTACGGCCGTCACCGTGCTGCGCTTCCTACCGCCGCTCATCATCAGCACCGACGAGATCGACGAAGGCATCGATATGCTGGGAAGGGCACTGGGATGACCAAACCGGCGCTATCCCCAAAACGAGACCTCATCACCCTTGCTGACCTGTCCAAGGAGGAGTTCGAGTTCCTTCTCGGGATCGCCGGACGTCTCAAGGCCGATCTCCAGGCCGGCCGCGCACACCCGTGGCTGCCGGGCACCACCTTGGCGATGATATTCGAGAAGCCGAGCCTGAGGACGCGGGTCACCTTCGAGGCCGGGATGAACCAACTGGGCGGAGTGGCCATCTATCTGGCACCGGGCGACATACAGCTCGGTAGCCGGGAGTCGGTCCCCGACATCGCAACCAACCTTTCTTGCTGGGTAGACGCGATAATGGCCCGGACCTTCTCGCACTCGACCGTGGTCGAGCTCGGTGAGCACGCCAGCGTTCCGGTCATCAACGGTCTTAGCGACTTGAGCCACCCCTGCCAGGTGTTGGCCGATTGCTTTACGCTGGCCGAGACCCCCCGCGACCTGTCCTCCCTGTCGGTCACCTTCGTGGGCGACGGCAACAACGTGGTACATTCATGGCTGCTGGCGGCCGCCACCATGGGTTTCGATTTCACACTTGTATGCCCCCCCGGTTACGAGCCCGACGAGACCATCCTGGCAAGGGCCCGCGAGCACGCCTCGGGCAAGATTACGGTCACAGGCGACATGGTGACGGGGACCACAGACGCCGATGTCCTTTATACCGACGTGTGGACGAGCATGGGGCAAGAAGACGAGACCGGGCAACGCAGACGTGACTTCAACGGTTACCAACTCGACGCTGCCGCGGTTGAGCGCGCCGCCAAGGACGTAATGGTCATGCACTGTCTGCCCGCGCACAGAGGTGAGGAAATCAGCGCCGAGGTCCTCGACGGCCCCCACTCCATCGTGCTCAGGCAGGCCGAGAACCGGCTTCACGCACAAAAGGCCCTGCTCGCCTGGCTGCTGGGCGCCGAAGGGGCCAGGCCATGAGCGGCTCCGGTCCCAAGAAAATAGTGCTGGCATACAGCGGCGGGCTCGACACCTCGGTCATCCTCAAGTGGCTGGTCGAGACCTACGGCTGCGAGGTAGTGGCCTACGTAGCCGACGTCGGCCAGGACGAGGACCTTCGGGCGATAGAGGCCAAGGCCCAGGCTACCGGCGCGGCCGAAGTAAGGGTCGAGGACCTGCGCGAGAGTTTCGTGTCAGATTTCGTCTTCCCGATGATGAGGGCCGCGGCGGTCTACGAAGGCAGCTATCTGCTCGGCACCGCGATTGCGCGGCCCGCCATCGCCCAGCGCCAGGTCGAGGTCGCCCATGCCACCGTCTCCGACGCGGTCTCGCACGGTGCCACCGGCAAAGGCAACGACCAGGTTCGCTTCGAACTTACCTTCAACGCCCTGGCCCCGGAGCTTGCGATTGTGGCGCCGTGGCGGACCTGGGACCTCGACTCGCGGACCAAGCTGTTCGAGTTCGCATCAAAGCACGGGATAGAGGTGCCCGGCACGGTCGAGCGTGGCTACTCGATGGACGCCAACGCGCTCCACATCAGTTACGAGGGCTACGACCTGGAAGACCCCTGGCAGGAACCGGCCGAGGACATGTTCCTGACCACGGTTGCACCCGAAAAGGCCCCCGACCGCCCGGTCTATCTTGAGATTGATTACGAGAACGGCGACCCCGTGGCCATAGACGGCCAACGGCTCTCACCCTACGAGTTGCTCGCCCGGTTAAACGCCGTGGCCGGCGCCGAGGGGGTCGGAAGAGCCGACATTGTCGAGAACCGCTATGTCGGGATGAAATCGCGGGGTGTCTACGAGACCCCCGGCGGAACGGTCCTGGCGGCCGCCCACCGGGGGCTGGAGTCCTTGGTGCTCGACCGCGAGGTCGTCCACCTGCGCGACAGCCTGGTGCCGCGCTACGCCGAGATGGTCTACTACGGCTATTGGTTCTCCCCCGAGCGCGAGATGCTCCAGGCGGCCGTCGACGAAAGCCAGAAGCCCATGAGCGGCAGCGTCCGGATAAAACTGTATAAAGGTACGGCCTCCGTGGTCGGCCGGCGCTCGGACAACTCCCTTTACGACCCCGAGCTGGCGACCTTCGAAGCCGACGAGGTCTACGCTCAGGCCGACGCGACCGGCTTCATCCGGCTAAACGCGCTCAGGCTCAGGGTCCGCAATCTGTTGGCCAAGAAGCGAGGCTGAGTGGTGGCCAAGAAGAAGAGTAAACCAAAGCCGGCCGCCAAGCGGCAAGCCAATCGGAGTTGGGGCGGACGTTTCGCCGCCGCGACCGACCGGGACGCGCTCGCGTTCACGGCCTCGATCGGCTTCGACATCAGGCTTTACCCCTACGACATCCGCGTCTCGACGGCGCATGCCCGTATGCTGGCCAAGGTCGGCGTGATAAGCGCGGCCGAGCGTAACAAGATAGTCGCCGGTCTCGGTGCGGTCGAAGCCGAGCTGGCCGCCGGCAAGTTCGTTCCCGACAAGAGCGACGAGGACATCCACATGGCCGTCGAAAGACGGCTGGTGGAAAAGATCGGGCGGGTCGGCGCCAAGCTCCACGCCGGCAAGAGCCGTAACGACCAGGTCGCCACCGATGTTCGCCTGTTCGTCAAGGATGCCGGCCAGGCCATAGACCAGGCCATCGCCGGGCTGCAGAGTGCTCTCGTGGCCGTTGCCGGCAAACAGGGCGAGGCCTTGATGCCCGGCTACACCCACCTGCAAAGGGCGCAACCCGTACTGCTCGGCCATCACTTGCTGGCCTATCACGATATGCTCGGCCGTGACCGCGGCCGGGTATCCGATGCGGTGGCCCGGGCCGACACATTGGTGCTCGGCGCCGGTGCCTTGGCCGGGACCACCCTGCCCATCGACCCGGGGATGGTCGCCCGTGAGCTGGGGTTTGCCCAGGTGGCCGACAATTCGATGGATGCCGTGGCCAGCCGCGATTTCATCGCGGAGCTACTGGCAGCAATCGCCATACTATTCTCCAACCTCAGCCGCTTGGCCGGGGAGATAACGCTGTGGGCCACCAGCGAGTTCGGCTTCGTTCGTCTCGACGACCGGTTCTCGACCGGCAGTTCGATGATGCCGCAAAAGCGCAACCCGGACATTGCCGAGCTGGTGCGCGGCAAGTCGGGACGGGCCTACGGAAACCTTATGGCCCTGTTGACGACCATCAAGGGACTACCGCTGGCCTACAACAGCGACCTGCAGGAGGACAAGGAGCCCTTGTTCGACAGTGTCGATACATCCGTGGGCGCGCTCGATACGCTTGCCGCCATGGTGGCAACTCTATCCTTTGACGAGAACAAGATGGCCGAGGCGGCCTCGGACTCATTGTTGCTGGCCACCGACCTGGCCGAAGGCCTGGTCGAGCAGGGCCTACCCTTCCGCGAGGCCCACGAGATAACCGGACGCCTGGTGGCGCACTGTCTCGACACCGGGCTGGCCCTAGGGGAGGTCGGCGCCGCGGCCCTGAAAAAGATATCGTCCAAGCTCGATGCCGGCATGGTCGGCGGACTGAGCAGCGCCCGGGCGGTAGATTCGAGAAAGAGCGCCGGCGGCACCGCAAGAACGGTCCTCAGGCGGCGGCTACGGCGGCTGTCGAAGTGACCCGCCGCTGCCAGCCCAGGACCCTGGCGGTCTGCCTGCTGCTGACGACCTTGCTGGCCTGCGGCCTCAAGACCGCCCCGCGACCGATGGAGGACACGGCGCCGCTGGTCCCGTCGGCACCCCGGTTGGTGGTATCCGAAAGCGGCGAGGTAAGCGTCAGCTGGCAACGCGCCGAACACAGCCACGACGGCGCCCGCCTCTACGACCTTGCCGGTTTCAGTATAGAGCGCGATAGCGGCGGCGGGTTCGAGGAGATCGCGCGAGTCACAGTCAACGACAACCAACGCATACGCCCGCAACGGGACTTCGAAGCGCGTGACGACCAAGCATTGCCCGGACGCCTGTCATACCGGGTGCGCGCATTTCTTGCCGACGGGCAGCGGGGCCAACCTAGCCCGGCCTCGTCGATTACGCTCCCGGCACACTAAGGGATGACGGGCATGAAACGGACGACCGCCGTCGTCTTTCCCGGACAGGGCTCGCAGCGGCCCGGTATGGCCGCCGACTTCAGGCGCGACTTCGCCGCGGCCCGTGAAAGTTTTGTCGAGGCCTCCGGCGCGCTCGGATTCGACGTCGCCGAGCTATGCCAGGACGAGCGGCGGCTCTCTATGACCGAGTTCCAGCAACCGGCCATCCTGGTGGCCGAAATAGCGATGTACCGCACGCTCGCCGCCGAGTTCGGCATCAGGCCGGACATCTTCGGCGGTCACAGCCTTGGAGAATACGCCGCGCTGGTCGCCGCCGGTGTGCTCGAGCTTTCCCAGGCAGCCCCCCTGGTCCGTGAGCGTGGGCGGTTGATGCAGGAGGCCGCGCCCGCCGACGGTGCGATGGCCGCCTTGATAGCCAGACCAGGGAACCCGCTCGACGAGGAAGCGGTCACGGCTGCCATCGAGGATCTCGAGGTCGACATCGCCAACATAAATGCCCCCGACCAGATAGTCCTTAGCGGACTGGCCGAAGAGCTGGACCGCGCCGTGGCCGTACTAAGGAACAGCGGCATGCGACCGCGGGTCAAACGCTTGCGGGTCTCTGCGCCTTTTCATTCGCGTTTCATGCGCAGCGCGGCGGCCGCCCTGACCGCGCTGCTCGACGAA
Source organism: Deltaproteobacteria bacterium (assembly GCA_046583395.1). Classification (GTDB taxonomy): domain Bacteria; phylum Desulfobacterota; class Binatia; order UBA1149; family CAYXZP01; genus CAYXZP01. The sequence goes on along the minus strand of JAYGCK010000004.1, from coordinate 13,725 downwards.
GGGTCCGGGGCCTGGAATTGCGAACACGCGACAAAGGTGACCTCGAACACCAGCGGCGGCTTCCACAGCGGCGAGCGTGCCGCCCTGGTCGATGCACTCGGGCGTCAGCTCAGCTCGACGGTCAGGTGGGCCGACAATATGGCGGCCATCGCCGGACAGGACCGGGCGGCCAGGGTGATCGAGGTAGGTCCCGGCCGGCCTCTAGGCGGCTTCTTCAAAGCGGTGGGCCAGACCGTGGTCTCGGTAAAGGACACCGCCACCGCGAAACTGCTCGGCACCGCCACAAACGGCGGCTAACCCCCCTTCCCACTCGCCTTCGAGGAATGGCCCGATTATATTCGCGCCAAGAGTAGGGCACCGCGATGGAAGCGTTCAGCAGAAAGAATGGCGAACTGCACGCCGAAGAGGTCGCGCTCTCACGCATCGCGCGCGAGGTCGGTACGCCCTGCTACGTCTACAGCCGGGCTGCGCTCGGGGCCGCCTTCGACGCCTACGGCCGTGGTTTCGGCAATCTCCCACATCTGGTCTGCTACTCGGTAAAGGCCAACTCCAATCTTGCCGTACTGGCCGAACTTGCCGGCCGCGGCGCCGGCTTCGACGTGGTCTCGGGCGGCGAACTCGAACGCGTGCTTGCCGCCGGCGGCGATGCTTCCAAGGTGGTCTTCTCCGGGGTCGGCAAACAGGAGTGGGAACTCCGCCGTGCGCTTGAGGCCGGCATCCTGATGCTCAACGTAGAGTGCCCGGCCGAGCTTGACCTCATCGACCGCGTAGCCGGCCAGATGGGACTACGCGCGCCGGTGTCGCTACGGGTGAACCCCGATGTTGACCCCGAGACCCACCCCTACATCTCGACCGGCCTCAAGACGAGCAAGTTCGGCATCGCCATGGAGCGCTGCATGGAGGACTACGCCCGGGCGGCATCGATGGAAGGCCTCGATGTCATCGGGCTCGACTGCCATATCGGTAGCCAACTGACCTCGGCCGCCCCTATCGCCGAGGCGGCCTCGCGCGCCGTTGCCTTGATCGACCGCCTGGCCGAGGCCGGCATACCCCTCAGCCACCTCGACATGGGCGGCGGGCTGGGGATCGTCTACGACGACGAGCAGCCGCCCGAGGCCGCCGACTGGGCGGCCGTGCTGGGTCAGGCCGTGGGCGGGCGCGAGCTGACCATCCTAGTCGAGCCCGGACGCTCGATTGCGGGAAACGCCGGGCTGCTGCTTACCACGGCGCTGTTCCACAAGAGCAACGCCGACAAGAACTTCCTCGTCGTGGACGCGGCGATGAACGATCTGGCCCGACCCTCGTTCTACGATGCCTACCATCGCATCGAAGCGGTCGAAGAAACACCAAATACCGTGGTGGCCGACGTCGTCGGACCTATCTGTGAGACCGGCGATTTTCTGGCAAGGGGCCGTGAGGTCCCGGCTGTCGAGCCCGGCGGCGTGTTGGCCGTCATGAGCGCGGGTGCCTACGGCTTCGTGATGGCCTCTAACTACAACAGCCGCCCGCGGCCGGCCGAGGTCATGGTCGACGGTGCCGAGTTCCACGTGGTCCGCCGCCGTGAAACGACCGCGTCCCTGTTCGAGGGCGAGTCGATCCCCGACGGGCTCACATAGCCGGGCGATGGAACTCAGTTTCACCAAGCTCCACGGCTGCCTCAACGACTACCTGTTCTTTGACTGCACCGAAACGGCCCTCGAGCACGCATCCGAGGTCTCGCGAATACTCTCGGACCGTCGCAGCGGAGTGGGCAGCGACGGCATCATATGCATCTACCCTTCGGGCCAGGCCGACCTGCGGATGGAAATGTACAACGCCGACGGCAGTCGCGGCCAGATGTGCGGCAACGGCATCCGCGCACTCGGCAAATACGCCTTCGAGCACGGGCTGGTCTCCGAGCGCTCGCTCGAGATTGAGACCGATTCGGGAACCAAAGTGCTCTCGCTCCACGGGGAGGGCCGGGTGGTCGACTCGGTAAGCGTCGAGATGGGACAAGCCGTTCTCGACGGACGCAGCATCCCGGTCGATGGCGACGGCGAGATTATCGACGCCCCGCTCACGGTCGACGGGCGCGATTGGACAGTGACCTGTGTAGCGGTCGGCAATCCTCACTGCGTTACCTTCGACGAGGACCCCGCAGACCTGAACCTCGAGGCCATAGGCCCGGCCTTTGCCGGCCATTCCTTCTTCCCGGCCGGCGTCAACACCGAGTTCGTCCGCGTCGATGCGCCCGACCACCTGACCATGCGAGTCTGGGAACGCGGCTCGGGTGAAACGGCGGCATGCGGCACGGGTGCCTGTGCGGCAGTCGTGGCCGCGGTGCTCTCGGAGCTTGCCGAGCGAAGCTGCCGGGTCGAACTCGCTGGCGGCAGTCTCGATATCGAATACCGCGAGGACGGTAGCGTTCTGATGACCGGACCGGCAGTAGAGCTGTTCACGGCCACCGTGTATGTCGACCTCGAGCGGGGCCGTATGACCGGGCGGGCCGTATAGGGCACAAGCGCAGGAACGACGGGAGACAGAATGCTCGAAGGCACACACACCGCACTGGTCACCCCCTTCAAGGGCGGCAAGGTCGACGAGGACGCCCTACGGCGTCTGGTCCGCGAACAGGTCGAGGCCGGAATAGACGGCCTGGTCCCCTGCGGCAGCACCGGCGAGTCGGCCACCCTTGACCACGGCGAGCACGAGACCGTAATCGGCATAACGCTCGAAGAGGCCGCCGGACGCGCCAAGGTGATTGCGGGCACGGGCTCTAACAGCACCTCCGAGGCCGTAGCGCTGACCCGCTTCGCGGCCGCCGCGGGTGCCGACGCCGCGCTCCTTATAAGCCCCTATTACAACAAGCCGACCCAAGAGGGTCATGTGCGCCACTACGCCGCCGTAGCCGAAGCGGTCGATATTCCCATCATCGTTTACAACATCCCCGGACGAACCGGCGTCAACATGGCACCCGAAACCATCGCCGAGATGGCCCGAGTCCCAAACATCGCCGGTCTGAAGGAAGCCAGCGGGTCGCTCGACCACGCCATGCGCGTGATGCAGCTGTGCGGCGACGAGTTCACAGTCCTATCGGGCGACGACCCCCTGACCCTGCCACTGATGGCCGTGGGCGCACGCGGCGTCATAGCCGTTACCGCCAATCTTCGCCCCGCCCGTATGAAGGAGATGGTCGAGGCCGCCGCGGCCGGCCGTGCCGAAGAGGCCCTGGCCATTCACCGCGAACTGTTGCCGCTCATGCAGGCCATGACGCTCGAGACCAACCCCATCCCGGCCAAGGCCGCTATGGCCATGACCGGCCGGATGACCGACGAGATCAGGTTGCCACTCACACCGATGACCGAGGAGGGGCGCAAGCAACTCGGCCAGGTGCTGGCCGAACAGGGGCTGCTCTGATGAGCTCCGAACGAAAGGTCGAGCTCATCGTCTGCGGCGCTGCCGGGCGCATGGGCAAAAGAATTATCGCGCTGGCATACCAGGACCCGCGCTTCACCGTGGTCGGTGCCACCGAGGCTGCCTCGAGCCCGGTCCTCGGCCAGGACGCCGGAACGGTGGCCGGCACCGAAGCGCTCGGGGTCGAGATCGGCCAAGACCTGGCCTCGGCCGGCGAGCCGGGTGCGGTGTGTTTGGACTTCACCAGTGCCGAAGCCTCGCTGGAGAACATGCGCACGGCCGCCGACAAGGGCCTGGCCATCGTGGTCGGCTCCTCGGGGATGGACGCCGGCCAGCGTGCCGAGGCCGAGTCGCTGGCCACCACCATGCCGACGCTTATCGCGGCCAACGTCAGCCGCGGCGTTGCCGTACTGTCCGAACTGGTCGGCTCGGCCGTGGGCATGCTCGGGAAGGATTTCGACTGCGAGATCGTCGAGCTCCACCACAACCAGAAAAAAGACTCTCCGAGCGGGACCGCCCTTGCGCTGGCCGAACGGGCGGCCGAGGCCTCCGGCGCCAATCCGGCCAAGGACCTGGTAACGGCAAGGCAGGGCACGGTCGGCGCCCGCCCTAGCGGTGAGATAGGCGTCGTCGCTCTTCGCGGCGGCGATAGCGCCGGCGAGCACACGGTCATGCTGGTCGGCAACGGCGAGCGGATTGAACTGGTCCACCGTGCGACCTCTCGCGACTGCCTGGCCCTCGGTGCTCTCAGCGCGGCCGCGTGGCTGGCCGGAAAGCCGGCCGGTCTCTACTCCATGCGAGACGTCCTGGCCGGGGACTGAACACGAACACGGGGTGAGCCACCCGGTCTACATCGCGATTGGCAGCAACCTTGGCGACCGGTACGCCAACCTGCAGACCGCAATGGCGGGCCTGGGGCGGCTCGAAGCCACCAGGCTAAAGCGCTGCTCGTCGGTCTACGAGAGCGAACCGCACGGCCGGGCACGGAACTGGTTCCTCAACGGCGCAGTCGAAATATCCACCGACCTCGACCCCGGCACCCTCCTCGGTGAGCTACAGGCGCTCGAGACCTCGATGGGGCGCAAGCGGGGCGGCGCTTCGATTTCGCGGACGATAGACCTGGATATCCTTTTCTACGACGGCCGAATCATCGACCAGCCCGAGCTTGTGGTGCCCCACCCCCGCCTCTCCGAGCGCCGCTTTGTCCTCTTGCCAATGTCGGAGCTGGCCCCCGATCTGGTCCACCCTGTGTGTGGACGCACAGTGTCGGCCTTGTTGGCGGCAACCGACGACGCTAAAAGAGTGCGGCTCTACGAACCATGAAGCTCTTTATCGACAGCGCCGACATCGACCAGATTCGCGAGGCCAATTCCTGGGGCATCATCGACGGAGTGACGACCAACCCCTCGCTGATCGCCAAGACGGGCCGCAGCTTCGAGAGCGCGCTGGCCGATATATGCGAGGTCGTCGATGGCCCGATAAGCGCCGAGGTGGTCAGCACCGAATGCGCGGGCATGCTCGAGGAAGGCCGCCGCCTGGCCGCCATTCACCCCAACATAGTCGTCAAGGTCCCGATGATTGTCGAAGGGCTCAAGGCGACCAAGCAACTTTCGAGCGAAGGCATCAATGTCAACGTGACCCTGGTCTTCCAACCGGTCCAGGGACTTTTAGCGGCAAAGGCTGGGGCGACCTACATCAGTCCCTTTGTCGGCCGGCTCGACGACATCGGCGAGGACGGGATGGAAATGGTGGCAATCCTCTGTGAGATGCTCTCCAACTACGACTACCCGGCCTCGGTCCTGGTCGCCAGCGTAAGAAACCCCACCCATCTTATTCGCGGGGCGCAGATGGGTGCCGAGGTCGCGACCTGTCCCTTCAGTGTGCTCGAACAAATCACCCACCACCCGCTGACCGATATCGGACTGGAACGTTTTCTGGCCGACTGGGAAAAGGTCCCCAAGTAAGAAGGTCGGGCTGGGCCGCGGCCTAGCGGCCCTCGCCACCCAACAACACGAGCAGGTCGCCGCGGCCTTCGGCCACCTGACGGGCCAGCCGGCGCGCTTCATCGATGGACTGCCGGTCCACGGCGTCCACGCTCCCGGCCAACGCACGGGTGCGCTCCAAATGTTCGACCAGAAGGGCGTAATCGGCCACCAGCGCCTCGAAGGCCGCCAGCGAGGGGCGGCCGGGATAGCGCTCGGTCCCACGAGCAGCCAGGCCCCGGGCACGGGCAAGCGGGTACCTGAGACCGAGTATCTCGGGCATCCCGGCCCGCTGTTCCAAGGAGGCCGCAGCATCGGCAGCCATGGTGGCAAGCAGTTCGGAATGAACGGTCAGTTGCCGGTCGAAGCGGCGCCCTTGGCAGCCCGCGGCCAGCAGCACGAGGGCGGCCAAAAGCAGCAGCGCGGGCAACCGGCGGTTTCTTGTCGGTGACATCACGGGCAGCAGCCAGGGATTATGCCCGATAAGAGCCCCCCCGGACACCCGCCGGGATGGGCACCGGTCTTGACTACAGCGGGCATGGGGATACCGTGAAACGGAGGCCGTCCTCGACGGCCCCTCGCCTGCGACCCCCTACGAACGATTGAAAGAACTCCCCAAAGTCTACTTCGAACGACTGCTCGAAAGTTCGCCCGACATAGTCGTCGCGGTCGACCGTAAGGGGACGGTCATCTTCTACAACGACGGGGCAACGCTCACCCTCGGCTACACCGCCAAAGAGGTGCTGGGCACCCACGTTTTCGAGCTCTATCCTTCGGCCGAAGAGGCCAAGCGAGTGATGGCCGCAATGCGCAGTGAGACCGAATCGGGCGCCGGGCGTGTAAAGAACTTCGAGACACAGTTCGTCGACAAGGACGGCAAACGCATCCCCGTGGCGGTCTCGGGCTCAATCATCTACGACGAAAAGGAACGCGAACAGGGCAGCATCGGTTTTGCCAAGGACATCGAAGAGCTTCGCCTGCACGAACAGATCGCAACCCTAGGCGAGCTGGCCATCGGGCTGGCCCACGAAATAAACAACCCACTTGAGTCTCTGGTAAATCACGCGGACATGCTCGAGCGCTTCGTCAAGAACAACGTCGATACGCAAGTGTACAAGTCCGGGCACGACCGCATCGTAGCGATGAAGCGCGGGCTGCGCCGCATCCAGACCATCGTCGAACGGGTCGGTGAGATAGCCGCGGCCGGGACCTACGGAACCATCGAGTATATGCCGGGCCGCCTGATGACCGACCTCGGCCTGGGCGAGGAAGAGACGGGCTCCATACCGGCACACGACGGCAACCGTCATTTATCGGGCAAGATCATACTTGTGGTCGATGATGATGAAGAGATCCGTTCGACCATGTCCGAGATACTCGGCGCAGAGGGCTGCAAGGTAATGCTGCGCGCAACGGGGCTCGAGGCACTCGAAGCGATCAAAGAGCAGACCCCCGACCTGGTAATCAGCGACGTGGTGATGCCCGACATGGACGGCTACGACCTGTTCAGGGAAGTCAACGGGCAGCCGGGGTCCGTGCCCGTCGTCCTGATGACGGCGTACTATTACGACAAGGACCATGTAATAAAACGCTCGAAGACCGACGGGCTCGACGACGTCATTTTCAAGAAACCCATCGACCCCGAGCGCCTTCTCGACCTCATCGAAGCCCGTGTTGGCGGTTGAGCCGGGCAGCGGCTAGACCTGCCCGACAATGGCCATACGGATAAACCGCGTCTACACGCGCACGGGCGACGACGGCAAAACCGCCCTTGTCGGCGGCAAGCGCGTGCCCAAGGACGACCCGCGCATCTCGGCATACGGCGAGGTCGATGAGCTGAACGCGGTCGTCGGCATGGTACGCGCAATCCTGGGCGAGCCCCCTTATAAAGGACGGGTGGCCTCGGGCCGCCTCGACACTGAACTTGCAGTCGTCCAGCAGGAACTGTTCGACCTGGGCTCGGAACTGGCCACCCCGCCCGGCGCGACCTACCAGGGAATGATTACGGTTGGCAAGAAGCACACCGACAGGCTCGAGGCCGGGATGGACGCGCTGCAAAAGGACCTCGCACCGCTCCGTTCCTTCGTGCTACCGGGAGGCGGTACCGCAGGCGCGACCCTCCACCTGGCCCGAACGGTGTGCAGGCGCGCCGAAAGGACCGTAACCGCGCTGGTACGCAAGAAGGCCGCCGGTCCGTGGACGGCGCGCTACCTCAACCGGCTCAGCGACCTGCTGTTCGTGCAGTCGCGCTGGATCGCAAAGAAGAGCCGCAAGAAGGAGACCCTGTGGCAACACGGTCTCGAGCCGTCCCCCAAGAAGAGGTCCAAGCGGAAGGCCACAAGGACAAAGAAGTAGGACCGATGGGCTCATCGCTATACATGAAACAGATGCTGCTCGGCCCGATGGCCAACTACGTCTACCTCATCGGCGACACCGAAAGCCGCGAAGCGATGGTGGTCGATGCTGCGTGGGACATCCCGGCCATCCTCGAGCAGCTCGACAACGACGACATGACGCTTACCGGGGCGCTGGTCACCCACTTTCACCCCGACCACATAGGCGGGGACATGATGGGTCAGCACATAGACGGTATCCCCGAGTTGCTCACAGAGCGCGGGGTCAAGGTCTACGTGAACAAAGAAGAGGCCTCCTGGGTCTCGCAAACAATCGGACTGGAGACCAGCGACATGGTCGCCGTCGACGGCGAGACCGAGATCAGTATCGGCAAGGTCCCGCTTCGCTTCATCCACACGCCCGGACACACACCGGGTTCGCAGTGCTTCATGGCCGGCGACAATCTGGTCTCAGGCGACACCTTGTTCATCGGCTCCTGCGGGCGTGTCGACCTTCCCGGCAGCAATGCCAGCGACCTCTACTACAGCCTGACCCAAAAGCTGGCCAAATTGCCCGGCGACACGGTCCTTTATCCGGGCCACGCCTACTCGGAAGAACCGGCCTCGACGATTGCGAGAGAGAAGACCAACAACCCCTTCATGCGTTTCGAAAGGGTCGAGGATTTCCTAACGATGATGGGTGCTCCCGGCTAAGACTCGCCGCCCCGGCCTACCTCACCCCCAAAGGGGGGGCGCCCACGGGCACGCTCACCGAAAACTCCCATGAGCGCGAGGTCTCGAATCCTCCCTCGCCTCAAAAGCCGGCGGCCGCATCGCCTGAACGGGTTATAAGAACCGTCCTGAATTCTTGACATCATCCGAACTAGCTTCTACCAATGACGGTTACGTGCCCCGCTGTCCCTTCGTGGGCCAGGCTAAGGGGAACCTACCAAACAGGGGGATATCTGATTCATGGTGACATCCGCATATAGCAAAGCAGTCGCAACCGTGGCCGCGATCGTTTTTGTACTGTCGGCCGCCCCGGCTGACGCCTGGGACAAGGGCGAGATGAAGTGCCGCGCAACCATCTCCAAGGGGCTTGGCAAGTACGTCTCAACGGCCCAGAAGGCCATCGGCGGATGTCACAAAAGCCGCGATAAGGGCAAGATCTCGTCGAGCAAGAACTGCAACGATCTCAGTGAGGCTGACATCAAGACCAAGGTCCCTAAAGCGGCCAGTAAGCTTCGTGGATCGATCCATGGCGCCAAGAGCAAGTGCAAGGACAAGAAGTCCGGCCAAGTCTACACCAACGTACTTGCAAACTTCGAACGTTGTCCGAGCCCAGGCCAGGCAACGGACGACGGTGGTGCCACCGATGGCATCGACGACTTCGGTGAGTTGGGTGACTGCCTGATCGCCCTAGCCAATGCCCAGGTCCAACAGAGCGCACGCGACATCATAGGGCTTCCTGGCCCCAGCTCGCTGAGCAAAGGGCAGCTCAAATGCCACGGCACCCTGCCCAAGGCCTACATGAAGTACATCGACACCGTGGCCAAGGAACGTGGGAAGGCCCAGGCCGGCAGCGATAAGGCCGGTGGCACGGCTGTATGGAGCCAGGCCAACTACGACGGTAAAGGCAAGATCGCCAAAGCGCTTGCCAAGGCCATGGGGTCCGTCGACAAGAGCTGCAGCGGGCTTAGCCTGGCAGAACTGAACGCGATCGAATCGTGCGGCGACACTCCTCAGCAGATCAAGGACTGCGTTGAGACCATCGCGGACAAGCAGGCCCGCGGCTTAGTGTCATCTCAGTTTGTGATCGCGCCGCGCTGTGCCGCTAAGGTTCAGATCAAATCGTTCGCTGGCACCGGCGTTCAGCTTACCAACACCGGCCTTGATACCGGCTGGACCGGCATGGGGCACGGCGTCGACATACTCGACGGCTTCATCGGTCAGGCGTCATTTACCGGCTGCGATGCTGACTGCCGCAACTGCGGGGTGGAGCTAGACCCGGACAAGACCCAGCCCTGGGCAAACTGCCGCTGCTCGAACGACTACACCCAGACCTGCGACACCGTAGCCGGACCTGATGCTGACGACTGCGGTGGCGCGACATGCAACTGTCACTTTGGACCACCGCTACCACTTTCTGCCGGCGGTGCGCCGGTGTGCGTTATGACCAACATCACCGATGACCTTGAGGGATCGGTCGATCAGGGGACAGCCACAGCCGAGACCACCATCAGGAGTTCTGCGGTCGTGCGTCTGGGGATCAGCCAGAGTCAGCCTTGCCCTACCTGTGATGGTGACGGTGCAGCCAACGACGGCAACAACGGTGGTACATGCAACGGTGGATCGCGCGACGGTCAGTCATGCGACGTGAACGCTAACCACCCGACCTTCGGATCGGTCAGCTACCACTGCCCCCCGGACGGAGCCAACATCTCTGGTGCGGGCCTGAATATCTCGTTCACCATCACCGGGGGCAGTGTCTCGCTGCCGTTCAACACGCAGTGCGACTCTCCCTTCACGAGTTACGCCTGCGCCTGCGCGGTATGTTCGGGAGACACGAGCCTACCGTGCAACTCGGACGCGGAATGTTCTGCGGCCGGTGCAGGGACCTGCACCAGCAACGGTGGTGGCGCCAACCGTTGGCCTAACTCTTGTGCCGATGGCGTCTGCACCGACGGCGTCTGCAACGCTGGCCCGGCAGCCACCTTCTGCGACGGCATGCTCAGAGCCAATGGAGGGGGAATCCTGGCATGTCAGACCGACGGAGACTGCCAGGCTCTTAACTCAGAGTGCCCAGGAGGCGACTGCGGCTCCTGCTCTCTCACTGAGCCTCGCTCATGCTTCACCGACCCGATCACCGCCGAAGGTGACACCAGTCAGAACGGCGGTGACGTGGTAGCAACATTTTGTACCCCGCCTTCGAATAGTATGGCGATAAACACTGCTGCGGGTAGCCCCGGACCATCACGGATCACGGTCTCGATGGAATTCGAGGGCCTTTGTGACGATGGCAGTGTGGCCGAGCCCCCTGCGGGTTCGAACTGCACATCTCCTGCGAATTCCTGGAGAGCCATATACGACTCGATCTCGTCGTCCTGTGTAGGCTGCCACAGCAGTGGTGCGGCCTCAGGGGGCCTGGGCGGATTCGAGGACGCCGTGAGTTCATACAATGCCCTTGTCGGCGTGACGTCGGGTCAGTCCCCCTCGGACCTGGTCGAGCCTGGAGACTCGTCACTTAGCTACTTGGTTAACAAGCTGGAGGGCACAGGCAGCGGCGCGCAGATGCCCTCCGGTGGGACCCTCACTGCAGCGCAAATCCAGGCCGTTAGTGACTGGATAGACAGCGGCGCTAGCCTGAACTAACGACGACGGCCGTACAGTAAGACGGCAAGGAAAGCCCCGGGGCCGACAGGGTCCCGGGGCTTTTTTCTTCCCGCCCTTTACATCAGCCCCCCTAAGGGGGGGGGAGAGGTGTAAAATCCCCTGCCCGTGGTCGGAATGCTGCTCTAGATATCTTGACTTTTGGGCCCCAAAGTCACTAAGTTCTACGTTGCGCGTTCGCCTGGGGTCCATCCTTACGGACCCCTCCGGGGACATGGAAAGAACAAGCTATAAAGAACCACGTTGGGGGTAAGAAGTATGAAAGCTTTCTCGTTCGCTAAAGTCGTTGCCATGCTGGCAGTGGTTGGCCTGGTGTTCTCATCGGCGCCAGCTCACGCCTGGGACAAGGCCGAGGGCAAGTGCCGCGCGACCATATCCAAGGGACTGGGCAAGTATGTATCGGCCGCTCAAAAAGCCCTCGGCGGCTGCCACAAGAACCGCGACAAAGGCAAAGTGGGATCGAGCACGGCCTGCAACGACATTAGTGTCGCCGATACCAAGAACAAGATCCCTAAAGCGGCCAATAAGCTTCGTGGATCGATCGACGGTGCCAAGAGCAAGTGTAAGGACAAAAAGACCGGCGTCACCTACGACGCTGTACTAGCTAACTTCGGCCGCTGCCCCAGCCCGGCCAATGGCTACGATGACGGCGGTGCCACCGATGGCATCGACGACTTTGGTGAGTTGGGCAACTGCCTGGTCGCCTTGGCCAACGCCGCGGTCGAGCAAAGCGCCCGTGACATCCTCGGCTCCCCAACCGGCCTCAGCAAGGGCCAGGCCAAATGCCACGGCACCCTGCCCAAGGCCTACATGAAGTGGGTCGACACGGTCAGCAAAGAACGCGGAAAGGCCCAGGCCGGCAGGGATAAAGCTTTAAGCACGGCTGTGTGGGACCAGGGCAGCTACGACGGCAAAGGCAAGATCGCCAAGGCGCGTGCCAAGGCCATGTCCTCCATCGATAAGGGCTGCGGCTCGCTCAGCAAGGTCGAGCTCAACGCATTGGGTTCCTGCGGCGACACTGCTCAGCAGATTAAGGACTGTATCGATGAGATCGTCGGTGCCCAAGCCGGTGGTCTGGTAGCCGCCCAGTGGGAACTGCCGGGCAACTGCGCCACTGGCGCACGCGTGTTCGTCAACGCTGGTACCGGCGTGCAGCTGACCAACACATCTCTCGATATCGGCTGGACCGGACTGGGCCATGGCGTGGACGTTCTTGACGGGTTCCACGGCTCTGTGAGCCTGGCCTGTGACGCGGACTGCAAGGATTGCAACGTCACCATCGATCCGATGAAAGACCGTCCGGACGGTTACTGCCGTTGCGCTAATGATCCGACAGTCCGCTGCGACACGATCGAGGGTGCCGACGCCGACGACTGCGGAGGCAACATGTGCCACTGCACCTTCGGTCCCCCGCTTGCTCTGTCATCGGCGGGTAACCCCGTCTGCATACAGAACAAGCTGACCGCTGAACTGGACGGCCAGGCCGACATGGGAACCGGACATACTGAGACAGCCGTGACGATGAACTCGGTCATCCGAATTGGCATCTCGGCTAGTCAGCCTTGCCCGACCTGTGATGGTGACCCGACACCGAACGATGGCGTACGGGGTGGGACCTGTGACGGCGGTTCGCGCGATGCTCAGTCGTGTGATGAGAACGGCAACCATCCGACCTTCGGGCCGACCAGCTACGAGTGCCCCTCTGACGGAGCCAATATCTCGGGCACGGGATTGTCCGTCATATTGAACCTGACCGACAGCCCAATATCGATGGGCTTCGATACTGAGTGCGACTCTCCCTACACCGGCTTCGACTGTGCGTGCGCGACGTGCTCGGGTGACTCGGCCTTGCCGTGCAACTCGGACGCGGAATGTTCGGCCACCGGGGCCGGGACCTGCACGAGCAATGGCGGTGGCGCCAACCGCTGGCCCAACGCCTGCGCCGACGGCGAATGCACCGACGGCACATGCCTGGCTGGTCCGGTCGACAGCTACTGCGACGGCGCATTGCGTGCCAACGGCAATGGCTTCATCACCTGCACCGCGGACGCCGACTGTGACACCATGGCCGGCGAGTGCCAGGGTGGCGACTGTGGGAGCTGCTCCCTCACCAAGACCCGCGCCTGCTTCAACGATCCCATTACAGCTGAAGGATCTGCGTCGCAGAACGGTTCGGAGTTGGTCTCGAACTTCTGCACCGCACCCTCGTCTAGTGCCGCGATCAACGCCGCCACCGGTAGCCCGGGGCCGTCGACTGTGAAGCTGGACTTCGATTACTTGGGCATTTGCGGGACCGGACAGCAGTACGAGGCCCCCGGTGGATCCAACTGCAACTGAGCTCGGCTAACTAACCCGGCGGCCTAGGCCGCCAACAAGGCCCCCGCGATCGCAAGGTCGCGGGGGCTTTTTGTGGCCTCCCCATTCGGGTGCCCATGGACAAAGCAGCCCAAGGCTTGTTAACGTCGGTATGGGCCTCGTGAAGGGACTTAGACTTACAGCGATTCTGTTGGTTCTCGGGCTGGCCGGTCAGGCCGAGGCTGGGACGTGCGGGAATGGGGTGGTTGATGCCGAACCGCCAGTCATGGTGGGCGTATCCGGGGGGTATGAGCATAACTGCGCGATACAAG
>JAYGCK010000007.1:0-9476 GCA_046583395.1 Deltaproteobacteria bacterium | reverse complement strand
GGGGGCGAAGCGACCGCCCGTGGCGACGCGAAACCGGGGGCCGGCGCGGAGCCGGATGCCGATGCGTAACGTCGTTACCATCGCATGGCGTGACATCCGTTCGATGTTCACCTCGCCTATCGCCTACGTGGTCCTTACCGGGTTCCAACTTCTGGCCGGGTGGTTCTTCTTCAACCTACTCTCCCAATTCAACCGCATCGTGGCCGCCTACTCGGGCCTTCCCGGCTACGACACCACCTGGGTCAACCTCAACGACGCCGTCGTATCACCGCTGCTACAGAACCTCTCGGTGGTCCTGCTCATTGTCATACCGATGCTGACCATGAGGAGTTTTGCCGAAGAACGAAGCTCGGGAACCTTCGAGCTGCTCATGACCTCCCCCTTGAAGGTCTCCGAGATGGTCATGGGCAAGTTCCTGGCCGGCGTTGCCATCGTGGCGCTGATGATCGGTCTTACGGGTGTGTTCCCGGTGATACTCCTCATCTTCGGCAATCCCGAGACCGGGCTGATGGTAAGCGGCTACACGGGGTTGCTGGCAATGGCCGTGGCCTTCGTCGCCGTCGGCGTGTTCACCTCGGCAATGACCTCCAACCAGATAATCGCCGCCGTGAGCGCGCTTGTGATCGCCCTGCTCCTATTTGTCATCAACTGGCCGGCCGACGGCGCCGGCGAGACCCTAAAGGCCGTCCTGCTCTATCTGTCGGTCACCGAACACTTCCGGGTAATGGCGCGCGGAGTCATAGACAGCAAGGACATCGTATACTTCGTGAGCCTCACCGGCGGGTTCCTGTTTCTCGCTCACCGCGCCGTGGAATCGGCAAGGTGGCGGTCATGAACCCGAGGCGCGCGCCTATTATGGGCATCGCCGGACTGGGGCTGGTCGCCTTCGCGCTACTCTCGCACTTGATGCTGCGCAACCCGTCCGACGGCCTGTTCGCCATCGGCTGGTACGGACTGGCCCATCTAGTGGCCGGGGTGGCCTGCCTCGTGGCCTACTTCAGCGGTGGTGGCGCCTCGCTCGGGAACTTCGTTCGTCAGCGCTCGACCCGCTACGGGATGAACGCGGCCGTATATTCGGTCTTGTTCGTCGCGGTCGTAGCCATGGTCAATCTCATGGGCACCCGCTACCACTACCGCATCGACGTTAGCGCGGCCGGGGTCAACTCCTTGTCCGAGCAGTCGCGCAAGGTGCTCGACGGGCTGGCCGGCCCGGTCCACATCGAGGCCTACCTCGACGGCGGACGCGACCCGGTCCTCGAAGAGCTGGTCGGTGCCTACCGCTACCACAGCGACCTGGTGACCGCCCGCTTCATAGACCCCCAGGTCCATCCCGAGCTGGCCCAAGCGGCGCTCATCAGCCAGGTCCCCAGCCTCAAGCTCTCGATGGGCGAGCAAACCACGGTCATCACCAAGACCGACGAAGAGTCGGTCACCAACGGCATCGTCCGTGTTGCAGCCACCGAACAGAAGAAAATCTATTTCATCGAAGGCCACGGCGAGCCGTCGATTACGGACAGCGACTCGGCGGGCGGACTGGGCCTGTTCGCAAAGGACCTCAAAAACCAGAACTACGCCGTCGAAAAACTCTTCCTGCCCGAACTCGAGAGCGTTCCGGCCGATGCCGCCGCAGTCATCTCGGTGGCGGCCGACAAACCCTACTTTCCCCACGAGGTCGAATCGCTCGAACGCTACATGCGCGGCGGCGGCCGGGTGATGTTCCTACTCGAACCGGCCAAAGGCTCCGAGCTGACCGAGATGCTCACGCGCTGGGGAATCGTGGCCGGCGATAACGTCATCGTCGATCAGCAGATGCGCTTGTTCCAAGGTCTCACGCTCGGGCTCGAACCGGTGGTGGCAACATACGGCAAGCACCCATCGGTGGCATCGCTAACCGAGCGAACGATATTTTCCCTGGCCCGTTCGGTCAGCCCGCTCGGCGGTTTTGAGGCCAAGATTGTCCGCGTGCCGCTTGCCTTCACCTCGGCCGGAAGCTGGGCCGAGAGCGACCACGAACGGCTCTTTGCCAAGAGCGAGGCCAGCCTGGATGCGGCCGACCTTAAGGGCCCGGTACCGTTGGCGGTCGCGGCCAGCGCTTTTGCCAAGGACCTGCCGGGCGGCGACGCCGAGAGCACGGCCGAGTTCGAGATGATAGTATTCGGCGACTCAACATTTGCCACCAACAAGTACTGGCGCCAACTGTTCAATGACGCCCTTGCCCTTTCCGGTGTCGCGTGGCTGGCCGGCGAGGAGCACCGCATCTCGATAGGTTCGCGAGCGGTCCGCGCGTCACGCGCGTACCTCACCCGGGCACAGGTCAGTACGGTCTTCTATCTGTCGGTGCTGGTCATCCCCGAGCTTATCTTGCTTGCCGGAATCGTCGTGTGGTGGCGCCGGTCCTCGTTCTGAACAAGTGAGCTTCCGGCGAACCCTAATACTGGCCGTAGTGGTCGCGGTTCTCGGCGCCTGGGTCTACTTCGTTGAAAGCCCGCGCATGCAGGCCGACAAGGCCCCCGACCGGCTCCTGACCCTAGACTCCGGAGCTGTCAGCACGATCACTCTGTCCTACGGCGAGGCCCCGACGATAGAACTCGTCCGCCAAGACGACCGGTGGCAAATGACCGAACCGGTCGCAACGGCCGCCGACAAACTGACGGTCGAGCGCCTGCTGACGACGATTGCCGAGCTCGAGCTCGAACGTAGGATAGACACCGACCAGCGCCAGGCCCTTGAGGTCTACGGGCTCGGAGAACAGGGCGAGCAGGCCAACATCACACTCGGTCTGGCCGACGGCACCACACTTCCTACCATCATCGTCGGGCGCACCACGCCGGTCGGATTTTCGGCCTTTGCCCGTCTTGCCGACAGCCAGGAAGTGACGGTTACCCCGCTCATCTTCCACACCGGCGTGAAGAAGACCCTGTTCGACATGCGAGAGAAACGACTACTCCAGTTCAATCCGGCCAATGTCATCGGTCTTGAGCTAAGCTCGCCGGAGACCGGCCGGATAACCATCGAGCGACACGGTGACCGCTGGCGCATAACCGAACCTGTCGTCGACGAGGCCGACAGCTCGGAGGTCGGGGCACTGCTCGCATCGGTGTCCCAGATACGGGCCTCGGCCTTCCACGACGGCGAGGACCCCGGACGCAAGTTCGGCCTCAAACGCCCCACGCTCTCCCTTGCCATGGAAATAGGTGGCCACGGCTGGACACGGCTGGCCTTGGGCGGTGAGGTTGCGGACAGTTCGCCACCGACTCTCTATGCCGCCCGTCTCGACGACGGCCAGGTTGTCGAGGTCGACCGGAGCCTGCTGGTCATGCTCGGCAAGGACTTGGCCGCACTACGGAACAAGAGACTGTTCCACTGTGAGGCCGGCGAGGTGACCCGCATCACCTTCGAACGGGCCGGCAGCGATGGTTTTGCCATAGAACAGAACGACACCGGCCACTGGGCACTGGAATCGAACGCCAACGGCAGTCTCAACCAGGCCCTGGTCGAACGCGTGCGCAACGGACTGGCCGACATGGCCGGCGCGCGCGTTATCGAGGCGGCCAGCGACGACCTCGGCATCTACGGCCTCGCCCGGCCCGAAGCCGAGGTGGAACTCTTTGCAAGGGACGGAAGCAGCTGCGGGTGGGCGCTTGCCGGCAAGGTCGCCGAAGGCGACGGCAGCCGTTATTTCGTCAAGCGGCACGACGGCGACATGGTGATGGGCGTACCGGAATACCTATACTCGCGCCTGGACCGCATGGCCGCCGATCTCTTCGAAAAGCAGTAATCAAGCTAGTCGCCGACGGCCTCGAGAAAACGGTCCATCTGCTCGTCGGTCCCGACGCTCACACGCACACCGCCGCCGAGCATCTCATTGTCGAAATAGCGAACCAGGACGCCGCTCTCACGCAGACGCTCGAACACCAGCCGTCCCCCTTCCCGGCCGCAATCCAACCAAAAGAAATTGGCCGCGCTGGCCGGCACTCGACGGCCACGGGCACGAAGTTCGGCCGTGACCCGTTCCCGTGTGTCGATAACGCGTTCGGCGTTGGCGCGCATCCACTTTTGGTCCTCGAGCGCGGCCTGCCCGGTCACGGCCGACACACGCGATACGTTGTAGGAGTCCTTGGTCTTGACCAGGGCATCGATGAGACCGGCCTGCCCCAGACCGAGCCCCAGACGCATGCCGGCCAGCGAATAGGACTTCGACAGGCTGCGCGTGACCAGCAGGTTGTCGTGTTCGCCAATCAGTTCGATGGCGCTGCCGCTGCCAAAGTCGATGTAGGCCTCGTCGGCCAGCACCAGACCCCGGCTGGCGCGAGCCAGGCCGGCTATTGCCTCCAGGCTTACCGCCCTTCCACTGGGCGAGTTCGGCGAACAGACAAAACAAAGGTCGGCATCTGTCGCGGCCTCGGCCAGTCCCTCCGGTACCCCGTCGCCGCTGTCCTCGTCGGATAGCTGTTCGGGCCAGGCAAGCTCACGGGTCCGGGCACCGATGGTCGCGGCCAGCGTGGCGTAGAGCGAATAGGTGGGCGTAGTGTAGACAACGCGTCCGCCCTGGCCCACGCAGGCCCGTAGCGCCATGGCCAGGACCTCGTCGGAACCGTTGCCCGCGACTACGTTGTCCACCGGCACCCCGTAACAGGCAGACGCAGCCTCCCTGAGCACGGTCGAACTGGGGTCCGGGTAAAGGTTGAGACCGCCTTCGAGCGCGGCACGGGCAGCGTCCACGGCACGCGGCGAGGGCGGGTAAGGGTTTTCGTTGGTGTTGAGCTTTACCAACCCCGCCCCACGCGGCTGTTCTCCGGGCTCGTAGCCCGGCATGGCGGCTATACGGTCAAGGACGGGTCCGTGTTCGTCGGCCATCGGTCCAGTCTCGCCTCAGTCTTCCCGTTCCTTGGACGAACGTGGTCCCGGGCGCGGAATGCCGCCCGGCCCCACCGGCATCTGGTCTTGCAAGAACTCGACCCGCTCGCGGACCTTTTCGGTCAATGGGTTTCCGTCGTCCAATCCCTCCAAGGCTCGATGGTAGTAATCGAGAGCCTGCGCACTCCTCCCCTCTCGTTCGGACGCCATGGCCAAGCGGTAAAAGCCCTCGTGACGTTTCCCGGTCTTGGCCAGCGCCCGGCCGAGCCAGCGCAGGATTTCGGTTCGCCCCTCTCTTAACTCGACCGCCGCTCCCAGACGCGTTACCGCGTCCTGATAACGGCCCTGCTGGAAGTCGAGCACGCCGATGTCGGCGACCACCCCCCAATTGCCCGGGCTGGCGGCCAGCGCCGCCTCCAGGCGAGGCCGGGCCTCGGCGAAGCGCCCATCTAGAAGGTATGCACGGCCAAGCTCGGCGGCGACCTTGCGCCCGGACGCCTCGGCGCGTTCGAGATGTTCGATGCCGCTGGCCGCTTCACCGCCTGCGACGAACAACAGTCCGAGCAGTTCGGAGGCCTTGGCCCGCTCGTCGCCCCGGGTTCTTGCAAGACGCGCCTCGTAGTCCGGCACCACCTCCTGGCGTTTTTCGGTCAACGCCCGTGCTATTACGCGCGCACGCTCGAGCCTCCAGGTCGGCGGGACCGGCTTTTCCTGCCACTCGTTCTTGCGAAGTGAGGCTTCGAGATAGGCCATCCGTTCGCCGCTGAGCGGATGCGAGAACAAATAAGGGGGCATGTAAGTGGGGTTTAGCTGTTGCTCACCATGGAGCACACGCAGAAATCGCAGCATGGCGGTCGGGTCGTGGCCAGCCTTGGCAGCATAACCCACCCCGAGAAAGTCGGCCTCGCGCTCGAAGTCGCGCTGATATTTGAGACGCACGCCCATGCCCGCGGCCAAGGCGACCTGGCCGAAGGCCGGATGCACTGCGCTCAACAACATCCCCAACAAGGACGCATAGCTGGCCGCCGCTCCCTTGGCTTGCTGTCTGATGACGTGATGGGCGTGACTGTGGGCGACCTCGTGGCCAAGCACGCCGGCCAGTTCGTCCTCGTTGGCCACACGCGCAACCAGCCCGGCATGGACGAAGACCTTGCCGCCCGGAGCAGCGAACGCGTTCAACTCACGGTCGGCAACTATCTCGAACTCGTAATCGAAGGGCTGCAGCCCGAGCGTGGACACTATTCCCCGGCCCAGTTCGGTGACAAGGCCGTGAACCTCGTACGATTCGACCAGAGGCAAGCGCGCACGCGCCTCGCGAATGAAGTTGTCGCCCAGCTCACGCTCGGCGGTGATGGAGGCAAAGGCCGCCTGTTGGGATACCAGCAGGAGTGCCACAGCCGCCAGCGGCAGCGCACGGCACCTGTGGGTGGCCGCGCTCACGCGCGGGCTACATCGAGAGCAAAGTAACTGATGATCATGTCCGCGCCGGCACGCTTTATCGCCAGCAGACTCTCGGCCACCACTTTTTCCTCGTCCACCCAGCCGTTTTTGGCCGCGGCCTTAATCATCGAATACTCGCCGCTGACCTGATAGGCGGCCAGCGGACAGGCAAAGTTGTCCTTCACCCGGCGCACGACATCGAGATACGGAAGCGCCGGCTTGACCATCACGATGTCGGCGCCCTCGTCGATATCGAGTGCCACCTCCCGAAGAGCCTCCTCGGCATTGGCGGGGTCCATCTGGTAGGCGCGCCGGTCACCAAAAGCCGGCGCCGACCCGGCCGCCTCGCGGAAGGGCCCGTAAAAGGCCGAACAGAACTTGGCCGCGTAGGACATGATTACGGTCTGGCCAAAGCCTTCATCGTCGAGGGTCTGCCGTATAGCTCCGACCCGGCCGTCCATCATGTCGGAGGGAGCCACGATGTCGGCGCCCGCGCGCGCGTGGGAGAGCGCTTCGAGGGCCAGACGTTCGACCGTGGCGTCATTGTCCACATGCTCGCCGTCGAGCACCCCGCAATGCCCATGGTCGGTATACTCGCACAAACAAACATCAGTAATCACCAGCAGGTCCGGGGCGGCCTTCTTCATCGAGGCCACCGCACGCTGCACCACCCCGTCGTCGCTGGCAGCCTCACTGCCGACCGCATCCTTGGTCTCGGGTATGCCGAACAGGAGAACGGCCGGCAGTCCGGCATCACGGGCCTCGACGGCACGCTCGGTGGCCAGGTCGACCGAGAGTTGGGCTACACCCGGCATCGAAGCCACATCATTGGCCACACCGTGGCCGGGGCAGACGAACAGCGGCAGGATGAGGTCATCGGCCGTCACGCGGGTCTCGCGCAACATTCGCCGCATGGTCTCGTTGTGGCGCGTTCTGCGCATGCGTTGTTCGGGGAATGGCACCATCGGCTTGGGGGGATGCTATGAAACCACCGGCCGCGTTGCAAAATGCCTCGCGATAGCCTCGACCAGGGCTGCGGTCGTGTACTCCACCGGTACCAGGTCCGGGCTCACCCCGCGAGCGGTCAATCGCCCGGCCGTCACCGGCCCGATGGCCGCGACCCCGGCACGGGTCAGGAGCCCGACCGCACGCTCCCCTAGGAGCTCGAAGAAGTTGTCCACCGTACTGGCACTGGTGAAAGTGAACATGTCGGCCTCTGCTAAAGGCCCGTCGTCGGCCGGTTCGACCGGAATGCAGGTTCGGTAGAGCGGCACGACCTCGACCTGGGCACCGCCGGCCTCTAGCGCTTCGGGCAGCACCTGGCGGGCGACCTCGGCACGGGCCACCAGGATGCGCTTTCCGACCACCTCCCCGAGCGCTTGGGCCAAGGCCTCGCCCCGGAACTCCGAGGGCCTGGCATCAACGCAGAGCCCATAGCCGCCGATAACCTCCTCGGTGGCCGGCCCGATAGCTGCGATACGCAGTCCCGCCAGCTCGCGAATATCACGGCCGGCCGCCTTGATGGCATCGAAGAAGCAAGCCGCGGCGTTGCTGCTACTAAGGACCAGCCAATCGAAGTCCGACAAACGCGAGAGCGCCGCCTCGAGCAGCGACGGGTCGCTCGGAGGGCCGGTCTCGATGGTCGGGTAGCGGATGACATCGGCTCCCAAGGAGGACAGCGCCGCGGTCATCGCCCGGGCCTGGTGCCGGGCACGGGTCACCACCACCCGGCGGCCGAACAAGGGCAGCTTCTCGTACCAGGAAAGCTCGTCGGCAAGTCCGGCCACCTCGCCCACTACCACGACCACGGGCGGACGCATGCCCTGGGCTTCGGCTCGCCCGCTGATGTCGGCAAGTGTCGCCCCCAGCCGCTGTTGCCCGGGCAAGGTTCCCCAGCGCACCATCGCAACGGGGGTCGAAGGAGGCATCCCGGCAGAGAGCAGACGGCCGGCTATGTCGTCGAGGGCCAGGGTGGCCATCAGGAACACCAGCGTCCCTCCCATGCCGGCCAGTGCGTTCCAATCGTAGGAGTCAAGGTCGCGGTCGGGCCCGGGCCGCCCGGTTATGAAGGTGACCGAGGATGAATGTTCTCGATGGGTCAGCGGAATGCCGGCATATGCAGGCACGGCCGTTGCCGATGTCACGCCCGGGACCACCTCGAACTCCACGCCCGCACGCCGGCAGGCCTCGGCCTCCTCACCCCCGCGTCCAAATACGAAAGGGTCGCCGCCTTTTAACCGTACCACGACCAACCCCGCCCTGGCCTTGGCCACGACCAGGGCCTCAATCTCATCCTGGACCATGGTAGTGACCCCGTGGCGCTTGCCGACAAGGATGCGCTCGGCCGGGGCCGGGGCCAGTTCGAGGAGAACCGGATTGGCCAAAAAATCATAGAGGACGACATCGGCCGCGCTCAAACACTCTTGCCCGCGGATGGTGAGCAGTCCCGGGTCGCCCGGCCCGGCACCGACGAGGTAGACCTTGCCGGCCGTTACGCTCACGGCTGACCTCCCGGCCCGTGGGTCCGCTCGACCTCGGCGACAATCTCGGCCGCTCCGGCCTCCAGCAGTTGGTCGGCCAGCCGGCGGGCCGCGTTTTCGAGGCGTTGGCTGCTGTCCTGGTAGCGACGTTTGATAACCCGTTTGCCATCGGCGTCGGCAACCAGCGCCACCATGTCCACGCCCGCCCCCTCCGTGCGCGCGTACACGCCTACGGGCAAGTAACAGCTGGCCCCGAGTGCCCGGGCGACGCTACGCTCGGCCTCGACCTCCTGGCGGGAGCGCGGGTCGTCGAGAACCGCAAGGGCGCGGGTGGTCTCCGGATCATCGGCGCGGGTGACCAACGCCAGCGCTCCCTGGCCGACCGCCGGAACGAAGTCGAAGGGGTCGAGCCGGGCAATGGCCAAACCGTCGAGCGAGAGTCCCGACCGCTCGATTCCTGCCAATGCAAGAAAGGTCGCGTCGATCTCCCCATCCCTGACCTTGGCGGCCCGGGTCTCGACGTTCCCACGAATACCCACCACCTTGGGCGCACTGCGGTCACGATATGCCGATAGCAATTGCGCGCGCCGCCTAAGGCTGCTGGTCCCGACGGCCAGCTCGGGGCCGATGGTCGACAGACCCAACAGCTCACGTCCCACAAGACCGTCGCAGGGGTCGGCCCGGGTGGGCACCGCCGCT